>DASTNC010000106.1:0-25894 GCA_035721225.1 Pseudolysinimonas sp. | reverse complement strand
CTGCCTCGGGATCGGGTTGGCGCTGGGCAACTGGCTCGCGCTGGTCGTGGTCGCGCTGGTGCCGACCGCGGCGATCATCATGCGGATCCGGGTCGAGGAGCGCGCCCTGCTGGCGGGCATCGGCGAGCCGTACCGGCGATTCGCCGCGACGCGCAAGCGGCTGATCCCGTGGGTATGGTGAGGCAATGAGCAACCACCCCAACTGGCGCCTCCCCGAGGTGCCGACCTTCACCCTCGAGAGCCCCGACTTCGCCGAGGGCGAGAAGCTGCCCGACTGGTCGCGAGCCGACGGTGAGAACCGCCCGCCGACGCTGCGCTGGTCGGGCGCGCCCGAGGGCACGAAGAGCTTCGCGGTCACGCTCTACGATCCGGATGCGCCGACCGGCAGCGGATTCTGGCACTGGGCGGCCTACGACCTCCCCGCCACCACCACCGAGCTGCCCAGCGCCGCGCCCCTGCCGGAGCCGGCCAAGCTCCTCAAGAACGAGGTCGGGCAGCGCGGGTACATGGGCGCCGCGCCCCCGTCCGGCCATGGCTCGCACCGCTACTTCTTCACGGTCAGCGCGTTGAGCCTCGACCACCTCGATCTCTCGGAAGACGCCACACCCGCCGTGCTCGGCTTCACCCTGCGCGAGCACCTGCTGGGCCGCGCCCAGTTGATGGGCACGCAGGAGACGCCCTAGCCGGAGACCTCCCGCCTATTCGCCCTCGCCCGGCAAAGGCTCCTTCGGGAGTCTGCGCACCTTGCGGCGCCGTGACCGCCGCTCGGGGACCATCGAACGCATCTCGTCGAGCTTGCCGAAGCAGAGCAGGCGGTCACCGGCCTCGAGCAGCGCACCCTTGCGCGGGTTCGGGATGACCGTGGCCCCGCGGTGCAGCGTGAGCACCGTGATGTCGCGCTCCCAGAGGCGTGACTCGCCCAGCGTCATGCCGACCAGATCGGCGTTCGCGAGCACGACGATTTCGGCCACCCCGTATCCCGTCGAGACGCTCAGACGCTGGCGCACGTCGATGTCAGGAAACGACACCCGATCGGCGATGTGATCGATGATCGCACCCGCGACATCCAGCTGCGTGGCGCGCTCGATGCCCTCGAGGCCGGGGGAGGAGTTGACCTCCATCACGAGCGGTCCGTCCGTGCTCTCGAGCATGTCGACCCCGGCGACCTTGAGGCCCATGATCTGGGCGGAGCGCACCGCGGCCTCCTGGTACTCAGCCGGCAGATCGATCGGTTGCACGTTGCCGCCCCGGTGGACGTTCGAGCGGAACTCGTCGCCGGTGGCCGTGCGCCGCATCGCGGCCACCACCCGGTCGCCGACCACCAGGGCGCGCACATCTCGGCCGCGGCTCTCGCTGACGAAATGCTGGATGAGCACGTTCTGCCGCGTCGAGTGGAGCGTCTCGATGATCGCCTCGGCCACCTTCGCCTCAGGCGCCAGGATGACGCCGATGCCCTGAGTCCCCTCGAGCAGCTTGATCACCACGGGTGCCCCGCCCACGCGCTCGATGGCGGGACGCACGTCGGCCCGGTTGCGCACGAACTCGGTGGGCGGCATGGCGATGTTGTGCCGCGAGAGGATCTGTGTGGCCCGCAGCTTGTCGCGCGCATTCGAGATGCCGTTCGCCGTGTTGGGCGTATACACGTCCATCTGCTCGAACTGACGCACGACCGCTGTCCCGAAATAGGTGATCGAGGCGCCGATGCGCGGGATGATCGCGTCGTAGTCGCTGAGCGGCTTGCCGCGGTACTGCAGATCGGGGTCCGGCCCCGAGAGGTCGATCGCGAAGCGGAGCGTGTTGAGCACGCGCACCTGGTGGCTGCGCTGCTCGGCGGCGGCCACCAGCCGCTGGGTCGAGTACGACTGGGGAGCACGCGACAGGATCGCAAGTTTCATGAAGGAGTCCTGCCAGGATGGAGCGGTGAACGAGCCGTCCCATTCAAGCACCCTGGCCGGGTGGCGCGAGTGGGTGCAGCTCCCCGAGATCGGCATCCCGTGGATCAAGGCGAAGCTCGACACCGGAGCCCAGACGTCGTCACTGCATGCCCATGGGATGACCAGGTTCGAGCGCGACGGGGTCGACTGGGTCCGTTTCACGGTGCGGCCGTGGCAGAAGTCTCTCGACGATGAGGTCGTGGTCGAACTCCCGATCCACGACCACCGCCGAGTGCGCAGCTCCTCGGGCCATGTGCAGGAGCGCTGCGTCGTCCTGATGAACCTGGTGCTCGTCGGCCGCGCAGTGGAGGCCGAGGTCACGCTGACCAACCGCGACGCGATGGGATTCAGGATGCTGATCGGCCGTGAGGCGCTCCGTCACGGTTTCGACGTCACCTCCCGCCGGTCGTTCCTGGGAGAGCGCGCGCCGCGCGCCGCCCGCCGCCGCAACAAGGGCGACGCCGCGTAGGGGCTATGACAGCCCGGTGAACGCGTTCTCGTCGCCCGCCACGCTGCGGAGCCGGTAGAAGAAGAACGGGATCGCCGACAGCACGCAGCTGATCGCCGGGAGCACCGTGATCGAGAAGAACACGGTCTGCGTCATCGCCCGGGTGACGTGCACGCCGGAGTGGTAGCCGGCCAGCACGACGAAGGCGCCCGCGACGAGCACGGCCAGCGCGCCCATGATCTTCGCCGAGAAGGTCAGGGTGGCGAACGAGATGCCGTCGTTGCGCACGCCGGTGCGGCGCTCGACATCGTCGACGGCATCCGCGATCAGGGTGGTCTGCACCACCAGGAAGATGCCGAGGGTCAGCCCGGTCAAGAAGATGAACACCACCATGCCGAGCAGGCTCGCGTAGCCCACGACCCAGAGCGCCAGGTAGAGCGCGGCGCCCACGAACGAGCTGACGATCATGATCCGCTTGGCCGTGACGCGGCGCAGCAGCAGCGGGGTCAGGAACGCCGCGATGATCACGCCGGCGATGATGGCCGCGCCGATGTAGGTGAAGTAGATCGGGTCTTTGCCGTAGGCGATGGCGGCGAACACCGCGCCGCCGGCCTGCACGATGTTGCGTCCGAAGCCGATGATCGAGCCGATGAGCACCAGCAGCAGGGGCGTGTTGCGGAGCAGGGTGCCGAACAGCTGCCGGATGCTGAGGCGGGTCTTCGCCTCGGTTATCCGTTCCCGGGTGAAGAAGAAGGCCAGCAGGTAGAGCCCCATGCCGACGACGGCGACGAGGAAGACCGCGCCCGACCAGCCCGCCGCGTCGGTCGGCCCGAAGCTGAATGCGGCGGCGAGGTAGGGCAGACCGAGGGTGGCGAGTCCGAGCGAGATCGCGCCGAAGGCCCGCACGTTCGAGATGACCCGCGTGCGCATCGCCGGGTCGGGGAACGCCGAGCCGATCAGCGCCCAGAACGGCACGTCGCAGACCGTGTACGCGAAGCCCCACAGCAGGTAGACGACGCCGAAGAACACGACCTGACCCGACTCCCCGATGTTCGGAATCGTGAACAGCAGGCCGGTGAGCAGGGCGACCGGCACGGCCGAGAACAGCACGAAGGGGCGCAGCTTGCCCCAGCGCGTGCGCGTCATGTCGATGAGACTGCCCATCAGCGGATCGGCGATGGCATCGAGGAACTTGGCCACCGTGATGATGGTGGTCACCGCCGCGATCGCCGCGGTGCTCAGGTGCACGTACTGCAGCAGGTACAGCAGGATGAACGTGGTCACCGTGGTCAGGATCACGTTCTGCCCGAATCCCGCCGCGACCAGGGCGCGCGCCTGGACTTTCAGCGGAACGCTGGTGTCTGCTGCTGGAGCCGGCGTCGTTGCCGTCATCGCGGTGCCTCCGTGTTCTCGCTCTGCACGTGGATGGTCTTGATCTCGAACGGGGTGAACTCGATCCGGCTCAGGTCGATCGGGCCGATGGGGAGTTCCATGAGGTTGGTCTCGTGCGCGGTCTCGTGCGGGAGTTCGGTGCGCAGGGCCGTGACGGCGGGTCGCCCGAGACTCTCGTAGAGCCGCACGATCATGCCGTCGCCGCTCTCGGCGGGCTTGATCGTCTCGACGATCACCGCCGGATGGTCGGTCGACGCCGCACTCGGCATGACCGCGCCGGGACTGACCAGCACCGGGTTGTTGAGCCGGTACCCGTCACGCACCACGCCGGCCAGATCGTCGGCGGCGAAGGGGCGCATGGCGTAGCTGAAGCGATGGATGCCGCGATCCGCCGTCTTGTCGGGGAACGTCGGCGCCCGTAGCAGGTTGAGGCTGATCAGGCCGTTCTTGACGCGATGCCCGTACTTGGAGTCGTTGAGCAACGCGAAGCCACTGCTTCGGTGACCTGCCCCGCCGGCCTCGTCATCCTGCACCGCTACCCACTTGTGGGCGCAGATCTCGAACTGCGCCCGCTCGACCTCGTCGCGCTCCAGGGTGGTGCGCTCGATGTGTCCGAACTGGATCTCGCAGCTGACCGTGTCGCCGAAGTGAGCCGGGCGGAACTCGGCGCGCAGCATCCTGTGCCGCTCCCGCCAGAGCACGGTGGTCTCGAATCGCACCAGCTCGCTGCCCGTCTCGAGGATGACGTGCTGCTCGATCGTGCCCCGGCCCCAGCGGTAGACCTGCCGCCGGATCACGCGGGGTCCGTCGATCCGGCTCGAGGTCTCGGTGGGGCGCAGCACCCGCGGGGTGCGGCGCAGGTAGTCGATCCCGATGTCCCAGGCGTCGAAGGGCCACTGGTAGGGATCGCGGTGCAGCACCAGCCGGTTCAGGCCGCCGGCCGACTGCTCGGCGCCGTCGGCATCGGTGAACGACTCGATCTCACCGGACGGCCCGAAGCGCACGCTGATCAGCCCATTGCTCAGGGTGTGCGCGGTGAAGGCCAGCTCGGGCGCGGGCGCGACCGGTCGCAGCGCCGCCGATGCGTAGGGGGCGAAGTCGCCCTCGAACCAGGCTCCGTCGATCTCGACGTGCTCGGTGCGGGTCATCGACGTCAGGTTCAGGGCTGCGGGAGCGTCACCCTCGCGCGTCAGCCCGGCCGTCAACTCGGCGATGTACGCGTCGAGCGCGCCCTCGATGCGGGTGAGCGTCTCGACCGCCTCCCGGTTGACCCGGGCGATCGACGAGCCGGGCAGGATGTCGTGGAAGTGGTGCAGCAGCACGTCGCGCCAGTGCGGCTCGAGCACCGCTCGGCTGTCGGTGCCCGTGATCGCCGCCAGCGCCTCGGCCTCGTGCAGTTTGCGCTCGACCCGCCGGTTGCGGCGCTTGATCTCGGCCTGCGTCGTATAGGTGCCCTGGTGCGTCTCGAGATAGAGCTCGCCGCGATGGGTGTGCGCGATCGGGAGCTTCTCGAGCCGGCGGAAGAAGTCGCCCGCCGTCGAGAACGCCACCCTCGGCAGGCCCTGCAGGCTGTGCTCGCGGTCGAGCAATTCGAGGTGGACCTCGCCCGGCCCGCCGCCGCCGTCGCCCGATCCGTAGACCAGCAGCGCGGTGTCGAGCGCCTTCTCGGGATACTGTTTCAGCCCGCGCAGCAGCCCGTCGGCCGCCGCGCGGCTGTTGTAGTCGCCCTCGGGCGGCATGTGCACCAGCACGCTCGACCCGTCGATGCCCTCCCAGGTGAAGGTGCGATGGGGGAAGACGGTCACCTTGTTCCACGCGAGCTTGATGGTCTGGAACCAGTCCATGCCACTCTTCTTCAGGATCTGCGGCAGGTTGCCGCTGTAGCCGAAGGTGTCGGGCAGCCAGCACAGCCGCATGTCGTCGGGGGTGAGCCCGAACTCCTCGGCCAGGAAGCGCCGGCCGACCAGCGATTGCCGCACCAGTGACTCCCCGCCCGGCATGTTGGTGTCGGTCTCGACCCAGAACGAGCCCTGCAGCTCCATGCGCCCGGCGGCGACGGCCTTCTTGATCCGCTCGTACAGCGCGGGATGCCCCTGCTTGGTCCAGAGCAGCTGCTGCGGCTGACTCGTTCCGTACAGGAATCCCGGGTGGTCGTCGATCTGACCGAGCTGCCGGGCGTAGGTGCGAGCCGCCTTGCGCTGGGTCTCGCGGATCGGCCAGAGCCAGGCCTGATCGAGGTGGCCATGGCCGATCGCGCGGTACTCGAAGTCGCCCAGCTCGGTGCCCGGCTCTGCGTGGGTGGCGAGCAGAGCGGCCAGCGCGGCACGGGCGCCCGGGATGTCGCGGGCCCGGAAGGCGGCGTACGACGCGCGCAATCCGGCCCGCAGGCGGGTCTCGAGCGCGGCGTCCTCGGTGTGGCCCGCGAGGACCAGCAGCGTCAGGTAGTCGTAGTACAGCCGGAACGCCTGGTCGTCGCGCACCGCGAGCCGGGCGCCGTGAAAGACGCCGCGCCCGACCGGGTAGAGCAGAAAGCCGTTGTAGGCGACGTCGGCGAAGAACTCGAGCGGCCCCGCTGGCAGCGGCAGGTGGGGCAGCGGTCGGGAGACGCCGCCGCTGTGCGGCAGATCGCCCTGCAGGAACACCGTGCTGACCGAGTCGATGATGGCGCCGTCGGCACCGTAGACGAGACCCTCTCCGCGGATTCCGAGCATCGCGATGACGCCCTCGACGCCGGCAGGCACCTCACCCGTGACGCGCAGCCACGCGCAGTCGAGGGTCCTGCCCCACGAGCCGCCGTTGCGCAGCGGCCGGAACGCCTCCCGGTCGAGCTGGTCGAACGGGATCGGCTCTGCCGAGCGCAGGACCTCGGCCTTCAGGGGTGCGACCGTGCGGTAGATCCGGCGACGGATCGCCATGAGCCGGAGGTACTCGCGCGGCTGTTCGGCACGGATGCCCAGCAGCCAGGTGGCGAAACTCACGGAATCCGCCTCCTCGCGCTTGATCGCAGCCTATCGGGCAGCGCCCGCGCCGCCGTCAGTTGAGGGCCGGCAGGTCTTTCGGGATCGTGCCCGTTCCGTACAGATCGACCGCCAGAGCCTGCAGCGCGGCGAGGGCGGCCCGCTGCGGGAGCGGCCCGTACGAGATGCGCGCCACCCCGAGCTTCTCGTACTCGTGAGCCGACAGGGCGCCCGGCAGACCGATGACGCTGATGGTGTTGCGGCCGAGTTCGGCGACGACACGCTCCACCGATTCCCGGTCCATCAGGCCCGGGATGAAGACCAGAGCGGCTCCCTCGGCCAGGAAGGCCTTGCCGCGCACGATCGCCTCGGTGACCCGCTCGTCGAGCGGTCCTGTGCCCCGGGCGATGGCGTCGGTGCGGGCGTTGAGTTGGAACGGCACCCCCTCGGCCTCGGCGGCCGCGACGATCGCCGTGACCCGGGCGACCGACTCGTCCAGCGGCTTGAGGCGGTCTTCGACGTTCGCCCCGACCGCCCCGATGCCGATCGCGCGCCGGATGGTCTCGCCCGGTTCGGCGTAGCCGTCATCCAGGTCGGCGGTCACCGGCAGATCGGTGGCCTGGACGATCGTCGCAACGCCCTGCAGCGCCAGGTCGAGGGGCATGCCGCCGTCTGGATAGCCGTACATCGCCGCGATGGAGTGCCCGGCGGTGGCGATCGCCTTCGTCTGCGGGAGGTCTGCGACGACCTTCGTCGAGGCGGCATCCCAGACGTTCACGACGCGGACGATCTCGGGGGCGCGATAGAGGGTGCGCAGCAGCTCGGCCTTCGCGACGGTGTCGTCATGGGTCTGGTTCTCGACGCTGGTCATGCTCTGACGCTACCCCGCGGTGAATGACGGCGGCGACGTCGGCCGGGGCCGCCTGCTTCACGCCGCCGCTGGCCACGGTCAACGTTGTGCTCGCTCTCGTCGCGGCAGTCCTCGCGATCGTCAACGCCGCTCGGCGACGAATCGGAGGCATCCAGGTCGCTCTGGTGTTGCTGGGCTCCGCTCTCATGCTGACGATCGGGCCGGTCCTTCTGTGGTTCGGCGCCCTCCTCCCATCGGGGCCAACATCCTCGGCCGACTCCGGTTCGTGCCGGAGGAACGGCGAAGACCCGGACATCGTGAGCCCGGGCCTTCGTCATGAGTTCGGCTACGCGTCGACCGTCTCGGACGCCTGCTCGCGATGCGGCAGCTTCCAGCCCGGTCGCACGAAGTGGCAGGTGTAGCCGTTCGGGTACTTACGCAGGTAGTCCTGGTGCTCCTCCTCGGCCTGCCAGAACGGGCCGGCGGCGGTGACCTCGGTGGTGACCTTGCCGGGCCAGAGGCCGGAGGCATCCACGTCCTTGATGGTGTCGAGCGCCACCTTCTTCTGCTCGTCGCTGGTGGAGAAGATCGCCGAGCGGTAGCTGGTGCCGACATCGTTGCCTTGACGGTTCAAGGTCGACGGGTCGTGGATCTGGAAGAAGAACTCCAGGATGTCGCGGTACGAGATCACCTTCGGATCGAAGACGATCTCGACCGACTCCGCGTGCGAGCCGTGGTTGTAGTACGTGGCGTGCGCGTTCGTGCCGCCGGAGTAGCCGACCCGCGTCGAGACCACGCCCGGGCGTGCGCGCAGCAGTTCTTGCGCGCCCCAGAAGCACCCGCCGGCGAGAACGGCCGTCTCGAGGCCGGGGGTCATGGTGAGGGATCCGTCATCCGTGGTCATGGTTACGCCTCCTGGCGGGTCGTGAAGAGGTGCGCGAACTCGCCGTAGCCGGCGCTCTCGAGCTCGGTGGCCGGCACGAAGCGCATGGCGGCCGAGTTGATGCAGTAGCGCAGCCCGCCCTGATCGCGCGGACCGTCGTCGAACAGGTGGCCGAGGTGGCTGTCGCCGTTCTTCGAGCGGACCTCGATGCGGGTCATGCCCCAGCTGCGGTCCTTCTTCTCGACGATGTTGGCCGGGTCGAGGGGCACGGTGAAGCTCGGCCAGCCCGAGCCGCTCTCGAACTTGTTGATCGACGCGAACAGCGGCTCGCCCGACACGATGTCGACGTAGATGCCCTGCTCGTGGTTGTCCCAGTACGCATTGCGGAACGCCGGCTCGGTGGCCGACTCCTGGGTGACGCGGTACTGCTCGGGGGTCAGCTTCTCGACTGCCTCTGCGGTCTTCGCGTAATTCGTCATCGGGGGTCCTCCCTGGTGGGTGCACCGCTGGCTGCGGCGTCATGGTGTTCAACGCGCAGGCCGACGATTAAGTTCCGCTCTTCGACGACTTCTCGATCAGGGCCTGGATGCGGGCCCGCGTGTCCGGATGCGCCGCATAACTCGTGATCGACTCGGCCTCGTCATCGAGGTGCCGGCGATAGCCCGCGAGAGCGGAGGCGCCCAGCAGCCTCTTGGCCGCCCCGAGCACCTGGACCGGCCCGGCGGTCAGGCGCGCGGCGAGTTCGTCGGCGCGCGCGTCGAGCTGCTCGGGCTCGAGCACCTCGGAGACGAGGCCCCAGGCCCGGGCGTCTTCGGCGCCGAGGGGTGCACCGGTAAGCACCATCGCCGACGCCCGCTTGCTGCCGATCGCGGCGGGAAGCAGGTACGACACTCCGGCATCCGGCGTGAGCCCGATGCCCAGGTACGCGCCGTGGAAGCTGGCGCGGGTCGAGGCCAGCACGATGTCGCAGTTGAGCACGAGCCCGAGTCCGGCGCCCGCCGCGGCACCGCCGACGACCGCGATCATCACGAGACGCGTCGCGCTGAAGGCGTACATCGCGTTCTGCAGCGCGCTCACCATCTGCTGCTTGAGCTCGACATCGTCAGCCGCGCGGGCGAGGCCGTTGAGGTCTCCGCCTCCGCAGAACACCCGGCCTGCCCCGCGCACGAGGACCACGTGGCAGTCGGGGTCGGCCTCGGCATCCTGGACCGCCTGGAGCAGGGCCTCCATCATCTCCAGGCTCATGGCGTTGCCGAGCGCGGGCCGGTTGAGGGTGATCGAGGCGACGCCGCCCTCGAGCGAGAACAAGACGACCGGCTCTGTCATGTGACGAGCGTACGGCGACTCGCAGCCGACACCCACAGCCAGGGCTTGTCGGCTGGACGATCGGCGACCGAGCGGCCCGTCGGCATCCCTCAGGCGCTGAGCCAGCGTTGCCAGGCCTCTGGCAATCGCATCGCGGGCTGCTCGCCGCCCTCGCCGCTCGTCTGGTGACCGTAGATCGTCACCAGCGGCCAGCGCTGACCGTTCTCGTCGTGGTAGTCCAGGCGCGACTGCAGCTCGGCGCCCGCGGCCAACTGGCGGTTGAGGCGCTTCAGGTAGCGGCCGAGATACTCCTCGTCGGCGGGGAAGATGGTGCCGTCGGCCGACTCGGTCGCGATGGTGTCGCCGCTGGATCCGGCGAACCGAGAGGTGCCGCTCGCCAGGAACATGCTGTCGCGGATCTCGAGCAGCCGCCCGGTGCTCGCGGCCCAGTTCTTCACGTCCTTGGCCGAGATGGTGCTCCACGGCGGGGGTGTGAGCTGGGGATTCTGCAGCACCGCGACCGCCTCGGCCGCCGTGGTCTCGATCTTGAGGCTCTGGGCGATGTCGACCGCGAGGTGCTCCAGTCGAGAGGCATGAACCGTGACCTCGCCGAGCTGCTTCAGCAGAACCTCGTTGGGGTGACCCGAGCCGACCGCGGGCGAGGGGGAATCGATGCTCATGAGGCGATCCTCCCAGAAAGAAAGAGATGCCCGAAGGGCCTTTTCCTGCGGCAGTCAGCCGTCTAGAGTATGCCCTCCCTCTTCGGTGGAAGTTCAGCGGCCCGATGCGGTGTCGACACCATCCGACACCAGGACCTCCGCCGCGACCCGTTCTGCCAGGCAACATCCAGGGGTGCTGAGCAGGCCGCGAACCACCACCCGGCGGCTAGGCTCGGGCCAGCGGAGGTGCTATGATGCCGAACGACAAGACCGGTGACGACGGGGCCGCGATCGACCCTCGCTACGACCCGGCATTTCAGCGCGGATTCGACGGCGAGGTCGCCACCGGCCCGCGCGGACAGTCGACTCTGCGACGCACCGCGGCGGTGAACCCGGCGCCTGCCCGTCTGCCCGCGCACCCCGCCGAGGTGGTCGAGCCGCTGACGAGGGAAGAACCGCAGCCGCTGCCCGCAGTCTTCCCGATGTCCGAGACCTCCGGGGCCATGCCCGCGGATGTCGCCTCGGTCTCGGTCGTCACCCCGCGCGAGCTGATCCGCAACCCCTTCATGATCGCGCTGGCCGCGCTCGGCGCCCTGCTCATCCTGGTCGGCTCGATCTGGGCGTACGAGGGTTTCGCGGCCATCGTCAAGAACGGCGGCACCCGCAACGAGGTCGAGTTCTGGGCCGCTCAGACCATGTCATTCGGCGCGCCGCTGGCCATCGTGGTCGGAGTGGCCGTCGCCGCCGTTCTGCTGGTGCTGTTCGCGCGCAGCTGGCAGCGCAGCCGATAGTTCCCGGCTTCGGCGTGCAGCCTCGGAGCCGAGCTCGCGCCGCTGCCGTGCCCCGACCCGGAAAAGATTCGTGAAGGTGTCAACCTGGAAGGCACCCGGGGCGTCGTAGCCATGTGAACGTACCTGTGGCGGAGCGCACTCGGGTCGACCTGGACGCCTTCGTGTCGACCGAGTACCCGAAGGTGGTGGCCGCCGTCGGTCTGATCACGGGCAATCGGCAGGATGCGGCCGACGCCGTGCAGGACGCAATCGTCGGGTTCCTGGCGAAACCTCCGACCCGCGAGATCACCAACGTGGCCGCGTGGATCACGGTGGTCGCGAGCAACCGCGCCCGCGACATCCGGCGCTCCCGGGCGGCCGAGGCGCGTGCCCTGGCCCAGGTCGGGGTCGACGACGAGAGCGTGGATGCCGCCACCGACTCGCTCGACATCGACGTGAAGGCCGCGATCGAGAAGCTGCCGCTGCAGCAGAGACAGGTGTGCGTGCTCCATTACCTGCTCGACCAATCCGTGGACACCATCGCCGAGGGCCTTGGCGTGAGCGAGGGCACGATCAAGACCCAGCTGTTCCGCGCACGAAAAGCGCTCGCGGCGCACCTCAGAAGGGAGGATCACCATGGCTGAGTTCGATGCGCTCGATGAACTGCTGAGCGGTTCACTGAAGCGTGCCGCGCAACCCGGTGACTCCGCCGGAGTCGCCGAGGCCATCCGGGCGCGGGTGGCGGCGGGTGACGTGGGCACCGCGGCTCCTTCGACGGGATCCGCCCCCGGCTTCGGCGGCGGACTGGCCGGCTGGCTGCCCTGGGTCGGCGCGATCGTCGTGCTCGGCCTGGTCGGCGGAACGCTCGGCGCCACCGGCGCGTTCGGACGTCCGGATGCCCCGGCTCCTGTCTCGAACCAGGTGCTGATCTCGCTCTCCGACTCCGGGGTGGGGGCGAGCGCCTGCCCCACCGGCGCGTCGATCACCGAGCTGCAGCCGGGCCAGCGCGTGGTCGCCCTCGCGAGGACGGCGGATTCGGCCGACATCGAGGTACGCGATCCCGCGGCCCTCGACCAGACGGTGTGGGTGACGGCACAGGCCCTCAAATCGCTCGGCAAGGACTTCTCGACGCTTCCTGTCTCCGGATGCGGCGTGCTGAACGCGACGCCGGTGCCGGCGCCCGTGGTCGTGACTCCGGTGACTCCTGTCACTCCGACGAAGCCGGGCAAGCCTGGAGCTCCGAAGGACACCACCGCGCCGAGCGAAGGCACGCCGACCGCTGTCGTGGAGAACTGCAGAACGACCATCACCGTCACGGCCAGTGACAACGTGGCGGTCACCTCGGTCTCGCTCAGCTGGTCCGGCACCAATACGGGGTCCGGGTCGATGAGCTCCCTCGGTGGGGGCCAGTGGCAGAAGGTGTTCCTCACCGGCATGCACGACGGCTCGACCAGCTTCGTCGCGGTCGCTCACGATGCCGCGGGCAACGCAAGTAACCCCCACTCCGTCACCGCCTCCCTCCAGTGCCTGATCTGAGACGACCATGACTATCCCCAAGTGGCTCCTCCCCGTGATCGCGATCGTCGCAGGCCTCGCCGTCGCGACCGCCGCAACCCTGATCGGGATGCGCTTCGCTACTCCCACGGCGACCGTCCCCCTGAAGACCGAGACGGTGCCGATCCTGGCTCCCACCGGCCCCGCCGCGACCGACACCGGAACCGACCCCTACGCCGTGAGCGGCGCGGTCGGCTCGGCCGAGATCGTCTCGCCCGGACAGCGCGGCGCCACCGTGGTGGATGCCCGCTCGCAGCAGACCATCGACCGCTACAACGCCACCGGTGTGATCGATCCGGGGGCCGGCTACGTCACCCCGGCGCCCGCCGCCGCCGGCTCCAGCTCGGACACCGGTCCGGCGCCCCTCCCGGCCGACGACCCCTGCGCCTCGTCGTCGCCGCCGAGCGGCTGCCCCGACGGGATCCACTCCGTGGTGATCGCCGACACCCACGACGCGCCGGCGCTCGATGCTCGCATCTTCACCAACCCGGCCACCTCATCCGTTGGCACCTCGGTCTACTGCCCGTCCGGCGACCTGGCACGGGGCGAGGCGTGGGTCGACGTGACCAGTAACACGCCCGGGGTCGCGCACATCAGTTGGGCGGCGACCGGTGACGGGGTTGCGACGGCTCCCGTCGACGTTGCCACGGATGCCGGCCTGAAAGCATCCTTCGACTCGTATCACACGCGCACCGGCGGCTACGCCGAGAACCGCTGGCTCTTCCAGCACTGCGAGAAGCTGACCGGACTCGACCCCGCCCGGCACTACCTCGTCACGGCGACCTTCACCGACGAGCTGTCGCGCTCAGCGGGACCGCTCATCGCCTCTTTGGACGCACGCGGCCGCCCCACCGTCCCGCCGGTGCTCGCCCTGCCCCTCGGCACCGGCCTGCTCTACGTCTCGGTGCCGTCGCCGTCGCAGACCACCGGCGTTCGGCCGGTGATCCACGCCTGGTCGATCACCGCCGGCCAGAGCGCCGACTGCTCCGGGTTCGGGCAGCACCCCGACATCCCGGCCGTTCAGGCGCCCGTCGTCCTCGACGTGCCGGCGACCGAGCTCGAACGGCAGAACGACGACCCGACATACCGGTCGCGCGATGTGCGGATCTACTCGGTGCCCGAGGGCACCACGGTCGTCATCTGCGCCCGCTGGTTCAACTCGGCTGCGCCGAGCTGGAGCTCCAGCACCCCCACCCTGCAGAAATCGATCGTCGTGACCAGCCCCGACTCGATCACCCCGGTCGTCACCCTCCACTCGCTCGAACTCGGCAAGGCGGTGGATGCCGGCGCGGTCAATGTCAGGGTCTCGACTCCGACGGGTCTGTTCTGCAGCCAGTGGACGGGGCCGACCGAGGGAGCGGGCCCGGGAAGCGTCGCGGTCGGCGCTCCGATCTGCGACGTCGCGGCATCCGGCGACGGCTTCGAAGGCCGACTGTCGGTGACCACGAACGTGCGCCTCGGCAGCGACCACGTCGTCACGACCTCGCTGCTGCAGCTGCAGCGCACCTCGTGCACGGGCGTCTGCGCGCTGCCCGAGACCATGCGCTACCGGATCGATCTGCCGACCGTCACCGTGGCGACCGGCATCTGCGGCAACGGCTTCCCGTGGGAAGACCCGTGCACCCCGCCCAGCCAGCAGGTCTCTCTGGGCTCGGCCGTGCTCGACGTCTCATGGGTGCAGGGACCGACGCCCGGCAACCGCGGCTGGCTCATCGGGACTCCCGACAACATCCTTCCCGTACCCGGCGCCGCACCGGTCGGGCCGCAGCTCGACACCACCGCCCTCCCCGTTGTGGGACTCGTGGCGGATCGGCTGAGCGGCGGGGCCCGCTACACGCTGAAGGTCAACGAGCCGGCGACCTACACCGCCACGATTGCGGGCGAGTGCTTCCCGACCGGGTATGCACTCACCCAGACCGGCAGCACGGCGCCGACCGCCGGCGGCACCAACGGGTTCACGCTCGCCTGGGATCGGCTGTGCCCAGGTGCCACCTACTGGGTCACGATCACGTTGACCGATGCAGCGCACCACACCACGCATTGGGCAATCAGTGGTGCCGAGAACCGCTGGGACGGCTCGTTGTTCTGGATCCCCATCGGAACGATCCACGTCGTCGGCACGCTGTACGTCGGCCCGCAGAACGCCCAGCACACGGCCTACGGCGTTTCGCGGGTCATGGTCGGCGCCGGTGCCGGTGCAGACGCGAGTTCAAGCTCGGGCGGGCACTCCCTGACGCCGTCTCGGCTGTGCACTGCGGGCTCTGACGGGACGGGAACGGCCGTCCCCCTGGACTTCACGGTGGAGGAGACAAGCGCCATCCACCTCGTGATCACCGTCGACGCGATCGAGGCCGACCCCTCCAACCCGCCAACCGGCGGCCCGGTCTCTCAGTGCGGCTTCACGGTGGTCAACCACGGCTACCTCGTGTGGTCGGGCGACGTGAGCCTGCAGAGCCTGCTCAGCTACGGGACGAGCTTCGGGGGCAACGGCACCCTTCGCTCAGACACCTGGACGGGCTTCAACACCCGCGAGGCCTGGGGCATCGGCGGCACCGCGACGGCGACCGAGGTGCCCATGCACTGACCCGGCTCAGAGTTGGCACCGCGGGCACCAGGTGACCACGCGCTCCTGGCCCGGTCTGCCGAGTTCGCCGCCGAGCAGGGTCGTGCCGCAGCGCAGGCACGGCTGCCCGGTGCGGCCGTAGACCCAGGTGCGGCGCCCGGGGCGGGTGTCGCCCGTGGTCACCCGCGAGACCCGGTCGCGGTTGGCGAGCAGCAGGCGGCGGGCGAGCGAGACGAGCGCCGCGGCGTCCACCTCGGTCACCGGGGTGGCGGGCAGGATGCCGCGCAGAAAGCACAGTTCGTTGGCATAGACGTTGCCGATGCCGGCCAGGTTCGTCTGGTCGAGCACGGCTGCGAACACCGGATCAGCGGGGTGCGACTCGAGCCGGCGCACCGCCTCGGCGGCCGCAGCGGGAGCCCAGCCGGCGCCGAGCAGGTCGGGGCCGAGCCGGTCGGTCACCGTGTGCTCCTCGTCGCGGGGCAGCAGTTCGGTGATGCCCAGCTCGAATCCGATGGAGGTGATGGATGCCGCGTGCAGCACCGCTCGCGCCTGGAACGCCGGTTTCGGCCACCGGGCGGGCGGCCGCACGAGGCGCCAGGAGCCCTCCATCTTGAGGTGGGAGTGCAGCGACCAGGCGCCGATCCGGTGGAACAGGTGCTTGCCGACCGAGACCACCTCGTGCACCGTCTCGCCGGTCAGGTCGGCGGCGGCGAACTTCGGCACGCGCAGCTCGAAGCCGGTGAGTACGAGGCTGGCCAGCGCCTCGTTCTGGCGCTTCGCGGTCTGATAGACGGTGTCGCCTTCGGGCACGGGTCGACTCAGATCGCCAGCGCGCTACGGATGTCGGTGTGCGCGAAGTCGTCGCCCTGATAGAGGAGCGGTTCTGAGCTCGCCTTGGCGAGCGCGTAGGCGAAGCAGTCGCCGAAGTTGAGGCCGGCGCGATGGCCGCTGCCCCGCCCGTAGTCCCGGTGCGCCTGGCGGGCGAGCAGTGCCTGCTCGACCGTGACCGGCGCGATGACGAGCGCGAGTTGGGCGATCACCTCGTCGAAGCGAGCTCGGATGACGGGGTCGTCCCGCCGGTCGATCACGATCGCCACCTCGAGAAAGTTGGCTGCCGAGATCGTGGCGCTCGTCGCCCCGATGATCGCCTCGGCATACCGGGGCCCCGAGCCCTCGCCTGCGACGATCGCGACGATCGCCGAGCTGTCGACGATCACCGGGGCAGCCCCGTCGCGGGGTCGTACAATTCCGCATCGATGTCGGGAACGCCGTCCGGCCCGAAAGACTCGCGGATCTCACGGGCAAGCTCGAGCACCCTGGCGAGACGCGCGCTGCCGTCGTCGTGAGGCGCGGCGCGGAGCTCGGCCAGGCGGCGCTCGACCGCGTCGGTGACGGCATCCGTCTGGCTCATCCCGCTGAGGGTAGCCAGCTTGCGCACCAGCGCATGGGTGCGCTCGTTCTTGATGTTGAGGCTCACGGCTACCATTCTACCTTGCAGGTGTAGACGTCTACCCTCTGAGCCGCAGACCCTGCGGCGTCGGCGCGAATCCGGCCCGCACGAGGGCATCGCCGAGCACCGTGCCGACCGAGAACTCGCCGTCGATCTTCTCGACGCGCAGCTTGCCGTGGCTGGCCCGCACGGTGCCGGCCAGGCTCACGGCGGCCGCGTCGCGCCCGGCTTCGTCGTCGGCCGCCAAGAAGTCGATCACCGTCTTGCCGCCGCGCTCGACGTACATCCCGAGTGCGCCGTCGACCAGCACCACGAGAGCACCGGCCTTGCGCCCCGGACGGTGACCCGTGGGCGGGTCGGGCCACCCGAGCGCGGCTCCGTAGGGGTTCGCCGGGTCGCACGCGGCGAGAGTGAGCGCGACCCGCGGCTGCTCGTGCAGCTCGGCGCTCGCGGCATCCGGAGTGAAGGCGCGCAGCCGGTCGACCGTTGCCGGGGTCGCGAACTGGGCGGCCCCGAGACCCTCGATGAAGTAGCCGCGGCGGGTGCGCCCGGTCTCTTCGAGGCCGCTGAGCACCTTGTAGGCGAGGGCGAATCCGCCGACCACGCCCTCGCTCACCACCGCGCCCCGTGTGACGACGCCGTGCCGCTCGAGCAGTTGCTCGGCCAGGGCGGTGGCGCGGGGGGTCGGCGCGATCTCGATCTCGGGCAGCAGCGACCACCGACCGGCCACCGTCGGCGGCGCCGTGGCCGCCAGCTTGCTGGCGACGGATGCCGCTGCTCGGCTTCGACCACGGAACGCGCGGGTGCGCGGCGTCGCCCGCGCCCGGGTGGTGGTCGCCCCGAGCTTGGCCCGCAGCGGAGCCACGGTGTCGTTTCCGACCAGCCCGGCCCACACCAGCTCCCAGAGCGCGGTCGCGAGGGCGACGTCGTCGACCTCGCCGGCCGGTGCGAGCGCGGCAGACAGCTGCCGGAAGAAATAGGCGCCGCCGCCGGTCAGCGCGAGCAGGATGCGGTCGTGCAGCTCGCTCGCGTCGGTCAGGCCGGGCTCGGCCAGGGTGAACGGCGCGTTGTCGGCCAGGTGCAGGCTCAGCCAGCCGTCATTGCCCGGCAGCTCGCCCCGCCCGGCCCAGAGCACCTCGCCGGTGGTCGTGAGTTCGTCGAGCATGGTCGGCGAGTAGTCGCGCACCCGACTCGGCAGAATGAGGCTCTCCCACGTGGATGCCGGCAGCGCCACCCCCGCAAGCTGGTCGATCGCGGTCACCAGCCCGTCGATGCCGCGCAAGCCCGGTCGGGGTGTGCTCGTCGGCGCCGCGGGATCCAGCGAGCCGACCTTCTGCCAGTCCGGCAGGAAGCGACCGAGCGCGCTCTGCGGCACCGGCTCGACCTCGGAGCGCAGCGCCGCGAGACTGCGGCTGCGCAGTCGCCGCAAGACCTCGGCGTCGACCCACTCGGATCCGGTGGCGCCCGGGCGGAACTCGCCCTCGACCGCGCGCCGCTCGGATGCCAGTCGGCGCAGCGCATCGGTCACCACCGCCACCCCGAGCCCGAGGCGCGCGGCGGCCTCGGCGGCCGGGAAGGGCGTGTGGGTGCGGGTGTAGCGGCTCACCAGATCGCCGACGGGATCGGACACCGGGTCGAGGAACGCGGTCGGCACCCCGATCGGCAGCGGTACGCCGAGCGCGTCGCGCAGACGCGCCGCGTCTTCGACGACGCCCCAGCGCTGCTCGCCCGCGATCGTGACGCGCAGGATGCGGTTGGCACGAGCGAGGTCGCCGAGGAGCGGCTCCGACACCACCCCGTCGTGGGAGCGCTCGACCAGTTCCGCCGTCGAGAGCGGACCGAGCAGGCGAAGCAGATCGACGAGACCCTCGGCATCCTTCGCCTTGCGGTCCGGGGCGAGCCGCTGCAGTTCGGCCGCCAGGTCTTCGATGACCCGCTGGTCGAGCAGTTCGCGCAGCTCGGCACGGCCGAGCAGCTCGGCCAGCAGCGTCGGGTCGAGCGAGAGAGCCGCCGCCCGGCGTTCCGCGAGAGGCGAGTCGCCTTCGTACATGAAGGCAGCGACATATCCGAACAGCAGGGTGCGGGCGAAGGGCGATGGCAGCTCCGTCTCGACCTCGACCATGCGCACCTCGCGCGTCGCGATCCGGCGAGTGAGTTCGTTGAGCGACGGCAGGTCGTAGACGTCCTGCAGCACCTCGCGCACCGTCTCGAGGATGATCGGAAAGCTCGGGTACTTGCGCGCCACCTCGAGCAGTTGCGCGCTGCGCTGACGCTGCTGCCACAGCGGCGACCGGCGCCCCGGGTTGTAGCGCGGGAGCAGCAGGGCGCGGGCCGCGCACTCCCGGAAGCGGGACGCGAACAGGGCGCTGCCCCCGACCTCGGTCGTCACGAGCTCGTCGAGCTCCTGCGGGTCGAAGACGAAGAGCTCGGCGCCGGGCGGTTCGGCATCCGTCTCGGGCAGGCGCACCACGATGCCGTCGTCGCCCGCCATCGCCGATCCGTCGACACCCAGCCGCTCGCGGATGCGCGCCGTGACCGCCAGCGCCCATGGCGCGTGCACCGGCATGCCGTACGGGGAATGCAGCACGAGCCGCCAGTCGCCGAGCTCGTCGCGGAATCGCTCGACCAGCAGCGTCGTGTCCGTCGGCACCGCGCCGGTCGACAGCTTCTGCTCGTCGACGAACTTCTTCAGGTTGCCGACGGCCCACGCGTCGAGCCCCGCCGCTTCGATGCGCGCGGTCAGGTCGGCACCCGATGCCAGCTCCCGGGTGAACGCCCCGATTGCACGCCCCAGCTCAGCCGGTCGCCCGAGCCCGTCGCCCTTCCAGAACGGGACCCGCCCGGGCTGCCCGAAGGCGGGCGAGACCAGCACGCGGTCGCTGGTGATCTCTTCGATGCGCCAGCTCGTCGCGCCGAGCGCGAAGACGTCGCCGACCCGCGACTCGTAGACCATCTCTTCATCGAGTTCGCCGACCCGGCGTGCGCCCTCCGCTCCTCCCACGATGAACACGCCGAATAAGCCGCGATCCGGGATGGTGCCGCCGCTCGTGACCGCGAGGCGCTGGGCCCCCGGTCTGCCGGTGATCGTGCCGGCCACGCGGTCCCAGACGATCCGCGGACGCAGCTCGGCGAACTCGTCGCTGGGGTACCGGCCGCTGAGCAGGTCGAGCGTCGCCTCGTAGGCCGAGCGCGGCAGGGTCGCGAAGGGCGCCGCGCGGCGCACCGTCTGCCACCAGTCCTCGACCCCCACGGTGTCGAGGGCGACGGCCGCCACGGTCTGCTGCGCCAGGATGTCGAGCGGGTTGGTCGGCACGGCCAGCGCTTCGATCAGCCCGCCTCGCATCCGCTCGCTCGCCACCGTCGTGTGCAGCAGGTCGGCGCGGTGCTTGGGAAACAGCACGCCCTTCGAGATCTCGCCCACCTGGTGCCCGGCCCGACCGACCCGCTGCAGCCCGCTGGCCACGGAGGGCGGCGACTCGACCTGGATCACCAGGTCGACCGCTCCCATGTCGATGCCGAGCTCGAGCGAGCTGGTGGCCACGACGCACCGCAGGCGACCGCTCTTGAGGTCGTCTTCGATGATCGCGCGCTGCTCCTTGCTGACGGAGCCATGATGCGCCCGCGCCAGCAGAGGCTCGGCACCCTCTGTGACGTCCGACGCATAGAGCTCGTTGAGCGACGCGGTCAGCCGCTCGGCCAGTCGGCGCGAGTTGGCGAACACGATCGTCGAGCGGTGCCGCAGCACCTCATCCATGATCGCCGCGTCGACATGGGGCCAGATCGAGCCCGCGCTCTGCAGGGCGCCCTCGTCGGATTCGAGCGACTCGCTCGTGGCGCGTGCGCCCAGCTCGGTCATGTCTTCGACGGGCACGACCACGCGCAGGTCGAAGGTCTTCTCGATCGGGGGCGCGACGATCGTCACCGGGGTGCGCCCGCCCAGAAACCGCGCCACCTCTTCCATCGGCCGAACCGTGGCCGAGAGTCCGATGCGCTGGGCCGGCTGGGGCAGCAATTCGTCGAGGCGCTCGAGCGAGACCGCGAGGTGTGCGCCGCGCTTGGTCGCCGCGACCGCGTGGATCTCGTCGACGATCACCGTCTCGACGCCGGCCAGCGTGTCGCGGGCCGCGCTGGTGAGCATGAGGAAGAGCGACTCCGGGGTGGTGATCAGGATGTCCGGCGGTTCGCGCAGCAGCAGTCGCCGGTCTGCCGAGGGGGTGTCGCCCGAGCGCACGCCGACCGTGATGACCGGGACATCCATCCCGTGACCGTCGGCGGCCAGTCGTTTGGCCGTCTGCGTGATGCCCACCAGCGGCGACCGCAGGTTGCGCTCGACGTCGACGCCCAGCGCTTTCAGGGGCGAGATGTAGAGCACGCGGGTGCGATGCTTCGGATTCTCAGGGCGCGGAGTCGTGGTGAGCCGGTCGAGCGACCACAGGAACGCCGACAAGGTCTTGCCGGATCCGGTCGGCGCCACGACGAGCGCGTGGCGGCCAGAGCTGATCGCGTCCCAGGCCCCGGCCTGCGCCGCCGTCGGCTGCGGGAACGCGCCCGAGAACCACTCGCGCGTCGCCGGCGAGAAGCGCGCAAGGGGATCGCGAGATTGCGGCTCGGCCTGCTGCTCCATTCGGCTATCTTCGTCGCAACCGCCGACGCACGCTCAAGAACGTCGGTGGTGTCTGCTGGCGGTCCGTCGGCGGCGACGTAGCTACCTGCCAGACTCCTCACATGAAACAGGGCAGAGCGTTAGAGCAGCACATTGCAGTGTTTGGCGAGAGCGGCAGCGGCAAGACCGTCTTGCTCTCCTCGTTCTACGGGGCGGCGCAGGAGCCCGACAACATCAAGAGCAGTCGGTTCAATGTCGTGGCGGAGAACCCCAGCCAGGGAACTCAACTTTCCCAGAACTACCTTGGGATGAAGAAATCAGCGAAGCTGCCCGCGGCAACACATTTGTCCGCCAAGTCGTACTCCTTCTTGATCAAGTTGAAGGACGGGTCCGGCGCGAAGGCGGCGAAGGGCACGCCTTTTGACGCGTTACGCCTGGTTTGGCACGACTACCCGGGGGAGTGGTTCGAGCAAGATGTGAGCGGACCAGAAGAAGCACAGCGAAGGGTCGACACCTTCCGCGCTCTGCTGGGCTCCGATGTCGCACTCCTCCTAGTGGACGGTCAGCGGTTGCTAGAGAACTCGGGAGAAGAAGAGCGCTATCTGAAGTCGTTGCTCACCAATTACCGCAGCCAGCTCCTCCTACTTACGGATGAGCTGCTCGTGGACGGTAAGCCTCTCGTCCGGTTTCCGCGCATCTGGATCATGGCGCTATCGAAGTCCGATCTGTTGCCGAGCCTGAACGTGTCCGAGTTCAGGGATCTCCTTCTAGAGAAAGTGGGCGGCGACATCAATGAACTGCGCGAAACCATATCCGGGATGGTGGAAGGCAGCGACGCACTCTCTGTTAGTGAGGATTTCGTCCGACTTTCGTCAGCGAAATTCGGCGCTGAGAAGATCGAGGTGACCCAGCGCGTCGGCCTCAACCTGATCCTGCCCCTCGCCGCCGTGCTCCCCTTCGAACGACACCTGCGGTGGACCCAGATCATTAAGGTCCCCAGGAAGGTGGTCGTGGAGCTGATGGTCGTCGTCGAGGAACTGGCTGTCGCCGTGGGAGCGGTCGGACTCATTACTGCCCGACTGATCGGAAGTTCGAACAAGGCTCTTGGCGCTGCGGGCGTTCTGCTCAGCCGCTTCGGTCCCGACGTGGCGAAGCTGGTGAAGAACAAGCTGATCCAGGCCAACTCCAATGCACTGACCAAGGAGAAAAATCTCACGGCCACCCTGGCCGAGTTCCGAAATGAGTTGGAGAAAGGCAAATCGGAGCAGATCCTCTTGACGAGCGATCGATGAAGCTCATTTGGCTGACTCGGGGGATGACCTGGGGGTTCACGTTTCTCCGTGACGGGGGAGAGGCAGATCCACTACCGGCTTACGACGAAGTCTTCTCAGGGCTCGAGGCCCAGCCAGAGTTCTGCCGCCACGTCGGGAAGAAGGTCGCGCTGCGCTTCGCAGATCCATTGAACCGGAAAGACCGTGCCGGCCGAGTCATCCCGCAGGACTTCGTCGTCTTTGGTCCGCTAGCCGCTGAAATCGACACAGTTGAGGACGGTCTTCGCCTGGTCTGGCCGCTAGTTGCTGACGAGTTCGACCGGATCTGGAAGCTGCCCAAGCCACCTTCCAACGCGACGCTCAATACTGACGGCGGCAATCAATGACCGAGCGCGGAGGGGTGGTTGGAGACGCGGCGGCAGCACTATCTGAACGTGGTTGGGGCATCCGCGAGGCACCGCAGCACGTAGCTTCCATGCCGGGCCTTTACGCGATTCATGCGACTGCTGTGACCTGGGAAGAGTTGGGATTGCCGATCCGGCTGGGAGTGCCGTTGTACGTGGGAAAGTCGGAGGGCAGTCTGGTTACCCGTGAGCTCGAGGGGCACTTCGCCAGCAATCCCGAGAAGCCGGCGCGCACAGGGAACTCAACTGTCCGTCGCTCGTTCGCGTCTTTACTTCGCATGCCCCTTCAACTCTCTGGGAGACCGCGCGGTCACGCGAGGAAGAGCGCCTTCTCGAAGGCCGACTTCACCAACTACGAGCTTGATGTCGACGGGGATCAACGCCTCACGGCATGGATGCATCGGCAACTCCGATTGAGCGTATGGGTCATGCCCGTTGACCTGATCCTCGCCGAACTGGGCCGGATCGAAGTCGCGCTGATTCAGCGATGGACCCCGCCCATCAATATCCGTGACCTTCCCCGGAAGGATCCTCGTCTGGCTGCCGCACGACGGCAGATGGCGGCTGAAGCTCGCACATGGCGGAGCTAATCCTAATTTTCCGCTAATAGTTAGGCTATTCGCGGGCCAATATGTAGGCTATACTGTCAGCATGAAAACCGTAGCGTTGAGCGAGGCAAAGGACAAGCTGTCGGCCCTCGTTGACGAGGCCGATCGCGAACACGAAATCATCCGGATCACCCGTCACGGGCACGGTGCTGCGGTGCTCATGAGCGAAGACGACCTCGAATCTCTTCACGAGACCCTATTTTGGCTCTCGCAGCCCGGCATCCGGGAGGACCTGGCAGAGAGTCGGCAGGCGGTTGAAGACGGGTCGACAGTCAGCGCGAAGGACATCCGCGCCCGGTACGGCCTGCCTGACTCGTGAGTTGGGACGTTCAGCTCGCCCCTGCCGCAGTCCGGGGGCTCGAGCGACTTCCCCCGCGCATCGCGGCGGCGGTGGTTGAGTTCGTCACCGCGACGCTTCCCACGAACCCCGAGCGCATGAGCAAGCCACTCCGCGGCGACCTCGACGGGCTACGCTCAGCTCGCCGCGGCGACTACCGCGTGCTGTTTTCGCTCGACGAGGCCATGGGTACCCTCATTGTCGAGCGGATCGCCCACCGAGCCGACGTCTACCGCCCGCGCTGACCCACACGACCTCTCCCTAACGCTCACAGCTCCAGCGCGCGCAAGAAGCTGTGCACCTCGCCGAGCTCGGCGTCGGTGATCCAGTGGCCGACGTCTTCGTAGATGCGCTCGGTCAGGGTGCTGTGCCCCTCGAGCCACTCGCGGGTCGCCAGCACCTGGTCGGCGGGCACCACGTCGTCACTCGTCCCGCGCCCCCAGAACATCGGGGGCCGCAGCACCTCGAGCTCGGGATCGCCCGGGTCGACCGTCTCATCGGCGATGGCCGACAGCAGCACGACCGCGTCGATGAGCTCCGGATGCCGCCGCAGGGCCTGCAGCGCGACCACCCCGCCCTGCGAGAAGCCCAGCACGGCCACCGACGTCGCATCGCCGCGAACCGCCGCCAGCCACTCCGCGAACTCGTCGGCGCTCTCGTTCAAAGGCACCGGCCTCTGACCGGCGACGTCGAACCACGACCAGCCGGCGCCCGAGGGGATCCGGCCGCGCGGCGAGGCGATCACGTGATCGAGCGGCAGATAGGGCGAGAGCTGGAACAGGTCGCCTTCGTTGCTGCCCAGGCCGTGGAGCAGCACGAGCAGCGGCTTGCCGGCGCGCTCGCCGACCGGCGTGCTCCAGATCACGGCAGACGAGTCGATCATGGCTTCACGCTACCCGGCCCTCCTCGACGGCGCTCCTGGGTCACAATGGAGCATGAGCTCTGTGGGAACTCCCGACCCGAACTCGTCGTGGCTGTCGGATGCCGAACTGGCCGACGTGCGCCGCCGCATCCCGATCCTCTACGTCGAGGCGGTGCCCGTCCGGGTCGACGGGATGGGCGTGGTCACGAGCGTCGGCGTGCTGCTGCGCGCCAACGCGCAGGGCGAGATCACGCGCACGCTGGTCAGTGGCCGCGTGATGTTCGGCGAGACGCTGCGCGACGCGTTGTTCCGTCACCTCGAGAAAGACCTGGGTGCGCTCGCCTTCCCGCAGCTGCCGCCGAGCCCGGTGCCGTTCTCGGTCGCCGAGTACTTCCCGATCCCGGGCCTCAGCGCCTACCTGGATGAGCGGCAGCACGCGGTCTCGTTGGCCTACGTCGTGCCGGTCACCGGCACTCTCGAACCCCGGCAGGATGCCCTCGAACTCACCTGGATGACCCCCGCCGAGGCGTCCTCCCCGTCGATCCACGCCGAGATGGAGGGCGGTCGGGGTACATTGCTGCGTGCGGCGCTCGCCTCGGTGGGGGTGCTCGGCTGACTAGCCTTGCGCGCGGCGACCGCCGCGGCGCGGGTTGCCCGTGGGCGCCGGCCGGTTGCTCTGGGATCCTCCGCCGGTCGACGTGCTGTAGTAGCTCGACGAACCGCCGCGGGTGGACGCCGTAGCGCCCGACCCTGTGCGTGCCGGGCGTCCCGCTCCGGATGCCGCGCCCGAGCGTCCGCCAGACCGGGCCGGACGACCCGAACGATCGGCACGCAGCTGAGCGTCGCCGCTGACACGAGCAGCGCGCTTCCGCTGCGCATTCGCGCCCTGCGAACGGCCGCCGCCCTGCTGCGGGGCCGCCGCGCGAGGCACCGGCTTCACGTAGTCGGCGCGGTCGCCGATCAGGGCGACCACGGCATCCGAGGTCGGGGTGACGCGCTGCGTCGCCGCCTGGATGCCGGCCTTGCGCATCAGCAGCGCGAGGT
>DASTNC010000105.1:0-8486 GCA_035721225.1 Pseudolysinimonas sp. | reverse complement strand
CCACCACCCGTGCGATCGAATCGAAGAAGCCCATGCGTCAATGATCCCACCGCGGAAACTGGCCAGGCAAGGTGACTAAGGGTATTGCGTTTTACGTTGCAGAAACCGCCACTTGGTCGGCGCGGTGCCCGGGGGCACCTCCGAGACGACGACTCCGCGCTCCACGATCCGCGTGAGCAGGGCCTCGTGCCCGGCCGGGTAGAACCGGTCGACCCCGCCGGCCAGAAAGGCGACCGTCGAGCCGGAGCTCGCGAGCGCGGCCCGATGCGCGATCCCGTCGATGCCGTATGCGGCGCCCGACACGATCGTGAATCCGCGATCGACCAGACCACTGGATGCCTCGACCGTGACGTGCTCGCCATAACCTGTCGCGGCGCGCGCCCCGACGATCGCGATCGAGCGATCGAGCCGCCCGAGGAGCGTGCGGTCGCCGCGCGCCCACAGGGCGTGCGGCGCGTGTTCGCCCAACTCGTCGACTCCGGTGGGCCAGTCCGGGTCGTCGGGGACCACCAGTGTCGCCCCGAAACGTGCCGCCTGCCGGAGGGCCAGCAGCACCGTTGGTGCCGAGACCCGCGAGCGCCAGCGCTTCACCGCATCCACCAGGTCGTCGTGGGCCAGACCGTCGTCGGCCGCATCGGCGAGGTCGGTCGCCAGCGGGGTCACGTCGACGCGATCGGGATCGATCGGCGGCCACGGCACGGCCGTGAGGGCGGCCACGGACGCCTCGGGGCCGAGCACCGCCACCAAGTGCCCTGCGTCGCGGTCGCCCGGCTCGGCGATGCTGCACCATGCCGCCCGTGCGAAGCGCTCTGCGATCGCATCGCGGTCGAGGTCCGCGTCGTCGGGGCTGAGGGCGCGGATCAGCGGGGCGACCGTCGACTCCGCGAGTCCGAGGATGGTCATGGGATCTCCTTATTCATGCGGAAGGTCATCGGGGAGCAACCATCGGACCGTCGGTCATCGCGCCGCCTTGCGCAGGTAGAGCGCCCGGCCAATCTGATCGGCGCCGGGTCGCGGGGCACCGTCGAGGTCGCTCAGTGTCCAGGCAAGCCGCAGTACGCGGTCGTAGCCGCGCATGGTGATGCCGCCGCGCTCCAACGCTCGATCGAGGGGTGCCGTCGCCCCAGCGGCGGGCGCGCCGACCGGCGATCGCAGCCAAGCGCCGGCCACGTGGGCGTTGACGCTCCACGGGGTGTCGCGAAGCCGCTCGGCAGCCGTGGCCCGGGCGGCCAGGATGCGGCGCCTGGCCGATGCGGTGTCGAGTCGCGGCGATTCGGCGGCCGCCCTCAGTTGCGCGGCCGTGATCCGGTGCACGTCCATGCGGATGTCGACGCGGTCGAGCAACGGACCGCTCAACCGCCCGAGGTAGCGACGCACCGCGAGCGGCGTGCACCGGCAGTCGCCGTCGCGCGTGCCCGCATTGCCGCACGGGCAGGGATTCGCCGCGAGCACGAGCTGGAACGACGCGGGAAACCGAGCCGTCGCCGCGGCCCGCGAGATCGCGATGACGCCCGACTCGAGCGGTTGACGCAAGGCGTCGAGCGCGGCGGGAGCGAACTCGGGCGCCTCGTCGAGGAACAGCACCCCGTGCGCCGCCCGGGCCGCTGCGCCCGGTCGGATCACCCCGCTGCCGCCGCCGACGATCGCCGCCGCGCTCGCCGTGTGGTGCGGCGCCTCGAGCGGCGGTCGGGTCGAGAGCCCTCCCCGCACCGGGATGCCCGCGAGCGACCGGATCGACGCCACCTCGAGCGCCTCGTCGGCCGTGAGATCGGGCAGCAGGCCGGGCAGCCGCGCAGCCAGCATCGTCTTGCCGGCTCCTGGCGGGCCGAGCAGGTAGACGTGGTGGCCGCCCGCCGCGGCGACCTGCATGGCCTCCACCGCATCCGGATTGCCGATCACGTCGGCGAGATCACCGCTGTCGTCGAGCGCCGGCGCCGGCACCGCAGGCATCAACGCCTCGAGCGAGATCGCCTCGAGCTCGGCGCCGTGCCAGATCGCCGCATCCCGCAACGAGACGGCCGAGACGACCCGCACCCCGGGCACCAGCGCGGCCTCGTCGGCGTTGCCCGCCGGCACGACGACCGTGTCGAAGCCGGCCCGGACGGCTGCCAGCACCGAGGGCAGGATGCCGGCCAGGGGGCGCAGGCGGCCGTCCAGCCCGAGCTCGCCGAGGTGCACGACGCGGGCGACCGAGTCGGCTGAGACCTGTCCGTCGGCCGCGAGGGCTGCCATCGCGATCCCCAGGTCGAAGCCCGACCCGTGTTTGGGCAGCGCCGCCGGTGAGAGGTTGACGGTCAGCTTGCGCGACGGAAGCGGCACGCCCGAGTTGCCGGCCGCCGACCGCACCCGGTCGCGCGCCTCGCCGAGGGCGGCATCGGGCAACCCGATCAACACGAACGCGGGCAGGTTGTTCGAGATGTCGGCTTCGATCTCGACCACCGCGCCCTCGAGCCCGAGGAGCGAGATCGCGTGGGCGCGCCCGATCGGCACTAGACCGCCTCCATTCAGAACACCCGCTCGAGGTGCTCGATGACGGCGGGCAGGTCGCGCGGCGCGATGACCGCGACCGCGTCGATCCGGATGCGACCGGCGCCCGGATGCGCCTCGCACCACGCTCCTGCCAACCGCCGCAGCCGCGCCAGCTTCGCCGTCGTGATCGCCTCGAGCGGATGCCCGAACGCGACGCTCGACCGCGTCTTGACCTCGACGAACACCACCTCGTCGCCATCGCGCAGCACGAGGTCGATCTCGCCCTGGGGGCAGCGCCAGTTGCGGTCGAGCAGGGTCAACCCGCGTCGCACCAGGTGTCGTTCGGCGAGGCGCTCACCTCGTGCGCCCAGTTCGTCTTTTGCGGCCATGGGTCGAGGATGGGCAACGCGTGGGCGGGCCGGGGATGCCCGACGTCGGACGGGGAGCGACGCCCACGTCAGCGCGCCTGGGGAGGAAGGTCGCCCGAATCGGCCTCCTGGGTCAGCTCAGCCCTAGGCTCGAAGCCGTGCTTCCGCTCGCGATCCTGCTTCTCGTCAACGCCGCCTTCAACGTGGCGGTCTGGCCGAACTTCTCCCGCCGGATCGCCCAGGATCCCCGCGCTCGCGACGCGAACGGCGCCGCCACGCGCTTCCTCATCGTCCACACCGTGCTGATCGGTGCCGCGCTGCTGCTCGCCGCGGTGTCGGCGGTCGCAGCCATCGTCTGCCTCATCCAGCTCTGAGTCCGGCCGGATCAGCCGGCCAGCGACTCCAGCACCGCCATCTGCGGCACGAAGAACGTCGTCCCGGTGACGGCGGTCGACACGTCCAGAATGCGGTCGTACTGCCCGGGAGGCGCTCCCTGGAACATGCGTTGCAGCATCCGCTCGATCACCCAGAGCTGCCCGGCGTAGCCGATGAAGTAGGTGCCGAACTCGCCGTGCCCCGGGCGACCGAACGGCATGTTGTCGCGCAGGATGTCGTGCTCGGTGCCGTCGGCATCCGTGATCGTGTTGAGGTCCTTGTGCGACGGGCGGGCCCCGTCGGGCAGGTCGAGCTCGACGTGGTCGATCTTGGTGCGGCCGATGATCGCCTCCTGCTCGGCGGTGCCGAGCGCGGCCCACGCGGTCAGGTCGTGCAGGTACTTCTGCACCACCACGTAGCTGCCCCCGGTGAAGGCGGCGTCGTCCGCGCCGACCAGCGCCGAGTCGAGCATGGCGCGTCCGGTCGGGTTCTCGGTGCCATCGACGAAGCCGAGCAGGTCGCGCGCCTCGAAATAGCGGAAGCCCTGCACCTCGTCGACGACGGTCACCGCGTCGCCCAGCGCAGCCAGCAGCAGCTTCTCGTACTCGAAGCACAGATCGTCGCGCTCGGCGCGGATGTGGAACAGCAGATCGCCGGGCGTCGACGGCGCGTTGTGCGCCGCACCCTGGATCGCCGAGAACGGCCGCAGCTGCGCCGGACGCGGCGTGATGCCGAGCCGGTCCCAGGCCGCAGAACCGATGCCGATGTTGCACGAGAGCCGGGCGTCGAGATCGCGAAAACCCACCGTGCGCACCAGCGCCCCCGGGTCGCTCAGCACCTCGCGCACCGTCGCGAGCGCGGCATCCCCCTCGTTGATCGTGACCACCAGGAACACCGCGTAGCGCGACAGGGGCGCGTCGATGCTCTGCGGTTCGATCGGGACGCGGTCCCACGTGCTCCCGTCGGCCATGCCTCAATCCTGGCTGGTTTCGACAGGCTCAACCAGGGCTATTCGTCGAGCGCGAGCTCTTTCGGCAGCTCGAGGTCCTTGTCGCCGCGCACCTCGACGTTCACGTCTTTGAAGGTGAGCACGCGCACGCTCTTCACGAAGCGGTCGGAGCGGTAGACATCCCACACCCAGACGTCGTTCATGGTGAGCTCGAAGTAGAAGTCGCTCTCGGTGTCGCGGCGCTCGACGTTGACCTCGTTGGCGAGGTAGAACCGCCGCTCGGTCTCGACCACGTACTTGAACTGCCCCACCACATCGCGGTACTCGCGGTAGAGAGCCAGTTCGACCTCACGGTCGTAGTCTTCGAACTCGTCCTCGTCCATCTTGAGACGAGTCTAAGGGCTAGGCCCACGAGCTTTCAGGCGATGTCGAGCGCGGGCTGCCTGAGCCAGCTCCAGCGATGCAGCGGGCTCGGGCCGAGCTCGTCGATCGCCGCGTAGTGGTCGGCGCTGGCGTAGCCCTTGTTGCCGGTCCAGTGGTAGCCGGGGTGCACGAGGTCCGCGTCGATCATCAGCCGGTCCCTGCGCACCTTGGCGAGCACGGATGCGGCAGCCACCACCGCGCAGTCCCGGTCGGCTTTGACGCGGGTCGTCACGGCCGGGCGCGGGGCGCCATCCGGAATCGCTCCGCCGCGCTCGATCGCCGGAGTCAGCCAGTCGTGCGAGCCGTCGAGCAGCACGACCGCGCCCCCCATCTCGACGCCGAGGTCGTGCAGTTCGGCCAGGGCGCGAACCGCCGCGAGCCCGAGGGCCGCGATGATGCCGGTGCGCTCGACCTCCTCGTTGGAGGCCAGGCCGACGGCAGAGTGCTCGCTCCACTGGGTGACGACCGGATACAGCTCTTCGCGCTTGGGCTCGCTGAGCATCTTCGAGTCGCGAAGCCCCTTCGGCGCCGCCCCCGCACGGCCGGCGAACACGCTGAGCCCGACCGCGACCGGCCCGGCGATAGCGCCCCTGCCGACCTCGTCGCAGCCGATCACCAGCCGAGCGCCCTCGCGCAGCATCGCCCGCTCCATCCGCAGCGTCGGATCGGTCACCCCGGTGGGCTTGCCGGCCATCAGCCGCCGCTCGTGGTGGGCGACGGAGTCGGAGACGGCGTCTGGTTCGTGTTGTTCTGGCCCGAGCCGTCGCCCGATTCGACCCCCGAGAAGACCACCGGGTAGTTGTCGAGCAGGGTCCACCGGTCGATCGGCCAGCTGATCAGCACGGCGCGGCCCACCACGTCGTCGTAGGGCACGAAGCCGTTGCCCGGCTTGTCACGGTTGTAGCGCGAGTCCGCCGAGTTGTAGCGGTTGTCGCCCATCACCCAGAGCGAGTTCGGGGGCACCGTGACCGAGAAGTCGTCTTTCGAGACCTTCGTGACCCCCGGAGGCAGCTTGAGGTACTTCGACTCGTCGAGCGGGACCCCGTTGACCGTCATCTGACCGTAGGCATTGCAGCACGCGACCACGTCGCCCGGCAGGCCGATCACCCGCTTGATGAGGTGATCGTTGCTGTCGGGCGCGGTCAGGCCCACGATCGAGAGCGCCCAATCGAAGAAGGCGGCGACCGCGTTCGGCTCGGCGGTCGAGGTGCCGGGCGGCAACCAGCCGCCCGGATCTTTGAAGACCACGATGTCGCCGTGCTGAATCGGCACCAGCTTGGGCTCGAGCTCGTTGACGATGATCCGGTCGTTGACGAGCAGGGTGTCTTGCATCGACTCGGAGGGGATGTAGAACGAGCGGATCAGGAAGGTCTTGATCAGGAACGAGATCACGATCGCCGCGAGCAGGATCAACAGGATGTCGCGGATGAACCGCCAGGCCGATCTGCCGCGGCTCGGCTGCCCTCGCGTGGTCGCGGTCGCGCTCGAGGAATCGAGCGCCTGCGCCTCCCATGGCGGCGTGCTCAGCGGTCCACGCGCCGACGGCGCATCGTTCTGTGTCATCTCACCCCTGCGGTCCTGGCAAGCATATGCGAGGCATCCCGGGGTTCCGGGCTCGCGACTCGCGGCGAGAAACGAACGAACCCGGTCTGCCCGCAACGGGCGACCGGGTTCGTGACGTTTCAGAAAAGCAGACGATCAGGCGTCGCGCTTCTCCTTGATCTTCGCCTTCTTGCCGCGCAGGTTGCGCAGGTAGTAGAGCTTGGCGCGGCGCACGTCGCCGCGGGTGACGAGCTCGATGTGGTCGATGACCGGCGAGTGCACCGGGAAGGTGCGCTCGACGCCGACCTGGAAACTGATCTTGCGGACCGTGAAGGTCTCGCGGATGCCCTCGCCCGAGCGGCCGATGACGACCCCCTGGAAGACCTGGATGCGCGAGCGCGTGCCTTCGATGATGTTCACGTGCACCTTGACGTTGTCGCCGGCACGGAAGTCGGGGATGTCGGAACGGAGTGACGCAGCATCGACAGAGTCGAGGATGTGCATGGTGTTTCGCTCTCTGCGACCGCCACAGGTCGAACGCGAATATGGGATGTTCAGAAAAGGAGTGTGCGTGCCGGAAGGCCCGTGCCATGAAGCACTGCGACCGCTGTGCGACTCCCCTGTGGCAGAGCCGAGCCGGGCACAAACAGCCATTCTGCCACAGGAATGCGCCCCGCCGACACCCACGCGATCCGCCGCTTAAGATCGGAGGGTGATCGAACTCCGCACCCCCTCCGAGATCGAGGCGCTCCGCGTCGCCGGCGCGTTCGTCGGCCGGGTGCTCGAAGCCACGCGCGATGCCGCGGCGGTGGGCGTCAACATCCTCGAGCTGGATGCCCTGGCGCACGACATGATCCGCGCAGAGGGCGCCGAGAGCTGCTACATCGACTACCACCCGTCGTTCGGCGCGTCCCCATTTGGCAAGGTGATCTGCATCTCGGTGAACGACGCCGTGCTCCACGGTCTGCCGCACGACTACGTGCTGCAGGATGGCGACCTGGTCTCGTTGGACTTCGCGGCATCCGTCAACGGCTGGGTCAGCGACTCGGCGCTGTCGATCGTGGTCGGCACGCCGCGCGACGAGGATCTGAAGCTCATCGACGTCACCGAGACGGCTCTGGCCGCCGGGATCGCGGCCGCGACGGTCGGCAACAAGATCGGCGACATCTCGGCCGCCATCGGGGATGTCGCGCACGCGGCCCGCCTCAAGGTCAACACCGACTTCGGCGGCCACGGCGTCGGCCGGGTGATGCACGGCGACCCGCACATCCCGAACGACGGACGCCCCCACCGCGGCCTTCCGCTGCGCGCCGGCCTGGTCTTCGCGGTCGAGCCGTGGTTCATGCTGGGCACCGACAAGATCTACACGGATGCCGACGGCTGGACACTGCGGTCGCGCGACGGCTCGCGCGGGGCGCACAGCGAGCACACCATCGCGGTCACCGACGACGGGCCGATCATCCTGTCGGCTCGCGCCTCCTAGCCCTCGAGCAGCTCGGGCCGCACCCGCCGCGTGCGCTCCAGCTGCTGCTCGCGGCGCCAGGCCGCGATGCCGGCGTGGTTGCCGCTCAGCAGCACAGCCGGAGTCTCGAGCCCGCGCCACTCGGCCGGCTTGGTGTAGCTCGGGTACTCGAGCAGCCCGTCTTCGTGGCTCTCTTCGACCAGGCTCTCGGGGTTGCCGACGACACCCGGGATGAGCCGGCCTACCGCCTCGATCACGGCCATCGCCGCGACCTCGCCGCCGTTGAGCACGTAGTCGCCGATGCTCAGTTCGAGCACCTCGGCCGCCCGCGTTCTGGCGTACTCGATCACGCGCTGGTCGATCCCCTCGTAGCGGCCGCAGCAGAAGATCAGGTGCTCGCGTCCGGCGAGTTCACGGGCCTGGGATTGCACGAACAGGCTGCCCGCCGGCGTCGGGAAGATGACGGTGCTCTGCTCGGTGAGGACGACATCCAGAGCCTCGCCCCAGGGCTCGGGCCGCATCACCATGCCGGCGCCCCCGCCTGACGGGGTGTCGTCGACTGTGCGGTGGCGATCGTGGGTGAAGTCGCGCAGATCATGCACCACCACGTCGATCAGCCGGTTCTTGCGGGCCGTGCCGAGCAGCGATACGTCGAGCACGGAGAAGAACTCCGGGAAGATCGTGACGATGTCGACGCGCACGGCTTCAGGGTATCGGGGGGCGCGGGGCGGGCGGGTGCGTTGATCCCACAGTGGGAGCGGTAGGAGCGGATTATCCGCCTCTGCTCCCTCACAGGTGGGGTTTGTGCGCGGACAGCGCCAGCAGCGTCTCGCCGTTGTCCGCATCGGGCAACGATGGCGAGCGTGTCCGTCGTCTCGATTCTGCGTGCCCGCGGTGG
>DASTNC010000104.1:0-7991 GCA_035721225.1 Pseudolysinimonas sp. | reverse complement strand
CTCCGCCGGCTCGGCCGCCCCGACGTCACCCCCGCGTGAGCGGCTCCAACGTCGGGTCCGACTTGTACGACTCCGCCGCGTTCTCGCGCGTGACCAGCTGCGGCGTCAGCAAGAAGGTCGGCACGACCTTCGCCCCGTTGTTGTACGAGGTCGGGTCGTTGACATCCACCGGCTCGCCCTTCTGCAGCTCGCCGACCATCTTGATCGCCTCGGCCACGAGCTTGCGGGTGTCTTTGTTGATGGTCGAGTACTGGATGCCCGCCATGATCGATTTCACCGACTCCACCTCGGAGTCCTGGCCGGTGACGATCGGATACGGCTTGCCCGCCGTGTTGATCGACTGCAGGATCGCGCGGGCCAGCGTGTCGTTCGGCGAGAGCACGCCATCCAGCTCGGTGCTCGTGTAGAAGCCGGCCAACAGGGTGTCCATGCGGCTCTGCGCATTCTGGGCCAGCCATCCCTGGGTCGTCACCTGCTTGAACTCGGTCTGCCCCGAGACCACCCGCAGCGTGCCGTCGTCGATCTTGGGCTGCAGCACCTTCATCGCTCCGCGGAAGAACACGCTCGAGTTGTTGTCGTCGGGCGAGCCGGCGAACAGCTCGATGTTGAACGTCTTCTTGCCGGGGTACTTCGCCCTCATGCCGTCGAGAAGCGCCTGGCCCTGCAGCTCACCGACCCGCTCGTTGTCGTAGGCCACGTAGTAGTCGACGTTCGGGGTGTTCAGGATGAGACGGTCGTAGGCGATGACGACCGCGCCCGCCTTCTTGGCATCCGCGACCTGGGTGGAGAGCTGGCTGCCGTCTTTGGCGCCGATGATGATCACCTTCGCCCCGTTGGTGATCATGGCCTCGATCTGGTTCTGCTGCTCGGCCACCGTGTTGGTCGCAGGCGCGTACTGCACGTCGGGCGAGTAGCCGGCTTTCGTCAGACCGTCGGTGAAGAGCTGACCCGCGATCGCGAAGTTCTCGCTCGTCTTGTCGGGCAGCGCGACCCCGATGGTGGCGTGGGCCGGGAAGCCGATCGCGCCTCCGGCCGCCGCTTCTTGCGTGCGGGACGCACAGCCGGTGAGGGCGAGGGCGGTGACCAGGAAAGCGACCAAGACGGATGCCGCGGGGCGTGTGCTCATGAGTCACTCCCGTCGCCCTCGGCCGGCGAGAGTGCGCGGCGCTGCAACCGCGCGATGATCGAGGGCCTGCCGCGGCTCTTGCTGTAGACGTCGACACCGACCGCGACCAGCAGCACGAGGCCTTTGATGATCTGCACCCGGTCGGAGTTGACGCCGAGCAGCGCCAGTCCGTTGTTCAGCACCGCGATCACCAGGCCGCCGACCACCGATCCGACGATCGTGCCGATGCCGCCCGAGACGGCCGCACCGCCGATGAACACCGCGGCGATGGCGTCGAGTTCCCAGCCGATCCCATCGCCCGGGCCGGATGCCGCGGCGCGCGCCACCCACATCTCCCCGGCGAAGGCGGCGATGACCGACATGTTCATCATCACGAAGAAGTTGACCCGGCGGATCTTCACGCCCGACAGCTCGGCCGCCCGCCAGTTGCCGCCGACCGCGTAGATGTGACGCCCGATGATGGTCCGGTTGGCGAGGAAGGAGTATGCGAGAACGAGCGCGACCAGGATCACGCCCGAGATGGGGAAGCTGGTGCCGAGCGGGCCCTTGGCGAACAGGTAGGTAGCGCCCGAGATCACGGCGATCAGCACGATCGCCCGCACCACCGCGACCCAGAGCGGGCCGGCATCCGTCCCCATGGTCCGAGCCCGCCGGCGCAGCAGACCCTCGCGCAGCAGCACTCCGCCGATCGCCAGAACCCCGAGGATGACCGTCGACAGGTTGAGCGGCACGCCCCACGCCGGATCGGGCAGATAGCCGCTGCCGATGAAGGCGAAGCTGTCGGATGCCGGCAGGCTGACACTGGTCGAATTGCCCACGAACTGGTTCGCGCCGCGGAAGATCAGCATGCCGGCCAGCGTGACGATGAAGGCGGGAACGCCGACGTAGGCGACCCAGAAGCCCTGCCACGCGCCGACGAGGGCGCCGACGCCGAGCCCGAGGAGGAGGGCGAACGGCCATGGCCAGTTCCATTGGTTGACGGAGATCGCGACGATGATGCCGGCGAACGCCGCGACCGAGCCGACCGAGAGATCGATGTGCCCCGCGATGATCACCAGGACCATGCCGATGGCCAGGATCAGCACGTACGCATTGCCGTTGACGAGGTTGAGCAGGTTGATCGGGTCGAGCGTCTTGCCGCCGGTGAGCACCTGAAAGAAGATCACGATCGCGACCAGGGCGCCGAGGATGCCGAACTGCCGCCCGGATGCCCCGAAGATCCGCCGCACGTCGGCAACGCGGAACGGCGGTTTCTCGGGGGTGGGTCGCCGCTCGGTCGGCTGGGCGGGTGCGCTCATCGGGGGGCTGCCTTCTTCTGGGTGGTCGTGATGCTGCGCATCAGGGTCTCGGGGTCGGCCCGATCCACGGGGATGTCATTGGTGATCCTGCCCTCGAAGATCGTGTAGATCCGGTCGCAGATGCCGAGCAGCTCGGGCAGCTCCGACGAGATGAGCAGCACGCCGCTGCCCTGGGCGGCCAGCCGCTGGATGATCCCGTAGATCTCGAACTTGGCGCCGACATCGATGCCGCGGGTCGGCTCGTCGAGGATCAGCAGCTCGGGGTCGGTGAACATCCACTTGGCCAGCACCACCTTCTGCTGGTTGCCGCCGGAGAGCTGGCGCACCCTCTCATCGACGCTCGGGGCCTTGATGCGCAGGCGTGCACGGAACTCCTCGGCCGCGTTCCGCTCCCGCGCCTCGTCGACGACGCCGCGCCGCGCGACCTTGCGCAACTTGGCCGACACGACGGAGTCCTTGATGTCGTCGAGCAGATTCAGGCCCAGGGTCGTGCGGTCTTCGCTGACGTAGGCGATGCCGTGGGCGATCGCGTCCGAGACGCTGGTGAGCACGACCTCGCGCCCGTCGAGAAAGATCTGCCCCGACACATAGCTGCCATAGGAGCGCCCGAAGACGCTCATCGCGAGCTCGGTGCGGCCCGCGCCCATCAGTCCGGCGAGCCCGACGATCTCGCCGCGCCGCACCTCGAAGCTCTCGTTCTTGCAGACCAGCCGCTCCGGCGCCTGCGGGTGGCGGACGGTCCAATCGCGCACCTCGAAGAACACCTCGCCGATCCGCGGGGTGCGATCGGGGAAGCGGCTCTGCAGGCTGCGGCCGACCATGCCCCGGATGATGCGATCCTCATCCACCCCGTGAGCCCTCACGTTGAGCGTCTCGATGGCGTGACCGTCGCGCAGGATGGTGATCGAGTCGGCGATCTGCTCGATCTCGTTGAGCTTGTGGCTGATGATGATCGAGCTCACGCCGCGCTCTTTCAACCCGAGAATGAGCTCGAGCAGATGCTGCGAATCGGTGCCGTTCAGGGTCGAGGTGGGCTCGTCGAGGATGAGCAGTTGCACATCCTTGTGCAGGGCTCTGGCGATCTCGACCAGCTGCTGCTTGCCGACACCGAGGTGCTTGATCTGCGTGCCGGGGTCTTCGCGCAGCCCGACCAGGGCCAGCAGCTCGGTGGCGCGACGGGTCTGCTCGCCCCAGTCGATGACGCCGGCGCGCGTGACCTCGCTGCCCAGGAAGATGTTCTCGGTGATCGACAGCTCCGGGATGAGCGCGAACTCCTGGTGGATGGTGACGATGCCCACGGCCTCGCTCGACCCCACGTTGCGAAAGCGCTGCAGCTGCCCGCGATAGACGATGTCGCCCCGGTAGGTGCCGTAGGGGTACACCCCCGAGAGCACCTTCATCAGGGTCGACTTGCCCGCGCCGTTCTCGCCGGCAACCGCGTGGATCTGCCCCGGCCCGACCGAGATCGAGACCTCTGAGAGCGCCTTGACGCCCGGGAACTCCTTCGAGATCTTGCGCATCTCGAGGATCGGCGCGACGCCCGCCGCCTCGGCGTCGGTGCCCGCGGTCGTGCCCGGGCTCATGCCCGGCCTCCCGGAGCGGCCGTCGACTGGCGCAGCACCAGCACCGGCCGGATCGGCTCGCCGTGCCGCTGCCCTCCGACGCCCAGCTCGGCGAGCAGCAGGTCGATCGAGCGCCGTCCGATCTCGGCGAAATCCTGCCGGATCGTGGTCAGCGGCGGCCAGAAGTGCGCGGCCTCGGGGATGTCGTCGAATCCGACGATGCTCACGTCGTCGGGCACGCGCACCCCGTGCTCGCGGAAGGCGTGCAGCAGGCCGAGTGCCATCTGGTCGTTCGAGCAGAACACGGCCGTGAAATCCTCGCCCGCCAGCAGCTCGTGCCCGGCCCGGTAGCCGAACTCGGCGGTCCAGTCGCCCAGCACCGGGGGCCGCACCATGAGCTCGGCGTCGGAGACCTCGCGCAGGTACCCCTGCATGCGCGCCTCGGCCTCGATCCAGTCCTGCGGCCCCGCCAGGTGGATGATGCGCCGGTGCCCGAGCTCGATCAGATGCCGGGTGGCCAGGCGCGCCCCCTCGAACTGGTCGACCGAGATGCTGTGGGGCACGTCGCGGCGCTCGGGGTCGAGCAGCACGTAGGGCACGCGCAACGGGGTGGAGCTGAGCAGGTCGAAGACCCGCGACTGCGGCGCCACCACGGCGACCGCCTGCACCGCCTGTCCGTCGAGTTGGTCGAGGGCGCTGCGCACCGAGTGGTCGTCGCTGGCGGTGGTGACGATGGCCAGCGTGTATCCGGCCGCGCGCGCGGCATCCTCGATCTCGTAGAGGATCGTCTGCGCGCCGTAGTGGGCGGTGCGGGTCGCGACCAGCACCCCGATGACTCGCGAGTTGCTGGTGACAAGGGCGCGGGCCGCCTGATTCGGGCGGTAGCCGAGCTGCTCGATGACCTCGAGCACCCGGGCGCGGGTCTCGGGCCGCAGCCGCGGGGAGTCGTTGAGCACCCGCGACACCGTCTGGTACGACACGCCCGCCTCACGCGCGACATCGCGGATGTTCGGTGCGCGCGTCACGGTGGGCTCGCTCGTCACGGGCCTCCCGACCTGGGGTATCAGCGCACCGCTCGAAAGGCTCGGCGTTGAGGAGCTCCCGAGTGGCTGGAGACCATTATGCACGGAATGTGACACCGCGCCACATTGTCACATGGCGCTACGAAACGATGGCGAACGCCCGCACGGGAAAGGTGCCGAAGCCCTCGACCGCCGGAGGCGCCGCGGTGAACCGCGCCCCGCTCGGCGGCAGTGCGCTCAGCCCGGTCAGGTGCTCGACCACGTGGATGCCCGCCGCGAGCAGTCCGGTGTGCGCCGGCCGTTCGCCGCCCGACTCGGTGTCGTCGATGTTCACCGAGTCGATGCCGACCAGGGCGACGCGCTGGCGGACCAGCTCGGCAACCGCGGCAGCCCCGAGAAAGGGCGCTCGCCGCCCGTACTCGGGCGTGCCGAAGTGCCTGCTCCAGCCGGTGTCGAGCAGCACCGCCGACCCGCCGAGGTTGCGATCGCGGAACACCTCGGCCGGGATCTCGCGCGGCCCCCCGCCGCCGGGAGCGACCTCCTCCAGGTGGAAGACCTCGGCACGCAGGTCGACCAGCGTCGCCAGGTCGAGACCGGCCAGATCGGCCCCTCCCTCGTACCGGTGATACGGGCTGTCGAGATAGGTGCCGGTGTTGCCGATCATCGTGATGATGTCCATGGCGAACTGCGTGCCGGGCGCATAACGGGCTGTCGACTGCTCGCGGGTCAGGTGCGGAGTGATGACGGGCGCGCGCAAGCCCGGGTAGGTCACCAGGCCCTCCCGGATGACGTGACTCAGGTCGATGACGCGGCGCTCGGTCTCAGACATGGGAACCCTTCTCGGCGCGGGCACGGAGCCGTGCCGATCACGGCTCTCATCCTGACAGGGGCGGGAGCGAGGCCGGCGCCTCGTTCCCGCCACCGTTCGCGGCGTTCGCGCCACGATGAGCGCCAGCGCGATGTCAGCTGCCGGACGCACCCGCACTCAGGTCGTAGAGCGTGACGCCGTCGACCGTGGTCGCCGTGAAGTTCGCGGCGACCCAGCTCGCGATCGACGAGGCCGCGGCCGAGCCGCCGTTCGCGGCGCCGACCGAGCCGCCGATGAACCAGTGGATCTCGTGGTTCGCGACCAGCTTCTCGAAGGCGGCGAGCGTCGGCGAGGGGTCGCTGCCGTTGAAGCCGCCGACCGGCATCACGGGCAGGCCGGTCGCCAGCTGGTAGCCGGCGGCGCTGTTCGACCCGATCGCTGCGGCCACCCAGGTGTACGACGAGGAGCCCGAGCTGATCGCTGCGACCAGCGCCCTGCTCACCGAGGGGGCGCCGAGCAGGCCGCCGGCTCCGCCAGGGCGCCCGCCTCCGGTCGGAGGGGGTCCAGCCTGTCGGCCGGGTGCGCCCGGCGCTCCGCCCACACCGTTCTGGCCGCCGCCGGGCCCGCCGGCGCCGCCGCGGAACCCGCCGCCCGGGCCGCCACCGCCGCCGAAGCCGCTGCCCGCGACCGTCGGCCCGGCCGTGACGATCCCCCCGCTGTGCGCGGTGTTCACCGTCTCGATCGTGTACGCGGTCGGGGCGAGCAGCACCGCCGCCAGGGCGATGGATGCCGTCACCGCCGACAGCACCCGCGTGCGCGGCGGGAGCAGCAGCAGCACCGCCCCGATCACCGCCAGGATCACCACGATCACCTTGAGCGCCGGCAGCCAGGTCGACGCCTCGGACAGCAGCGCCCACGCCCACGCCGCGGTCACCAGCACGAGGGCGGCCATCACGATGCGGGCGGGGGCGGCGGCTCGCCGGCTCCACAGGAGCGAGGCGCCGATGGCCGCGACGGCCGCGATCGCGGGAGCGAGCGCCACCGTGTAGTAGGCGTGGAAGATGCCGGCCATGAAGCTGAACGCGACGGCGGTCACCAGCATCCATCCGGCGAACAGCGTGAGGGCGGCCCGCTGCGGCGAGGTGCGCGGCGCGCGGCCGATCAGCAGGTAACCGACCAGCACGAGCACCAGCGCGGCCGGCAGCAGCCAGGTGATCTGGCCGCCGATCTCGTTCTCGAACAGGCGGAAGAGGCCGGTCGCGCCCCACATCGACGTGCCGTTCGGGTGGCCGCCGCCTCCGGTGACGCTGCCGACCTCGTTGCCGGTCAGGCGGCCGAAGCCGTTGTAGCCGAAGGTGAGCTCGAGAAAGGAGTTGGTCTGCGATCCGCCGATGTAGGGCCGCATGGATGCCGGAACCAGCTCGACGATCGCGACCCACCATCCGGCCGCGACGACCATGGCCCCGAGCCCGGCGAGCGCGTGCAGCAGCCGCTTGCCGATCTTCAGGGGGGATGCCCAGAGGAACGCCAGCGCGATCGGCGGCACGATCAGCAGCACCTGCAGCTGCTTCGTCAGGAAGCCGAGGCCGACCATGACGCCGGCCCACAGCATCCAGCGCAGTTTGCCGTCGTCGATGGCGCGCAGGGTGAAGGAGGCGGCGAGGGTGATCAGCAGCACGAGCAGCGCGTCGGGGTTGTTGAAGCGGAACATCAACGCGGCCACCGGCGTGAGCGCGAGCACGGCACCGCCGAGCAGCGCGGTTCCCGCCGAGAAGCGGCGGCGCAGCGTGGCGGAGAGCACGCCGACCGTCGCGACGCCCATCAGCGCCTCGGGCAGCAGGATGCTGAACGAGCTCAGCCCGAAGATCCGCACCGAGAGGGCCATCAGCCAGAGGCTCGCCGGCGGCTTGTCGACCGTGATCGAGTTGCCCGCGTCGGACGAGCCGTAGAAGAACGCCTCCCCGTTCACCGAGCCGGCTTGCGCCGCCGCCGAGTAGAAGGGGTTCGCCCAGCCGCTGGCGGAGAGGTCCCAGTGGTACAGCACGGCGGCGAGCGCGAGCAGGCCAAGGAAGGCCGGGCGTTCCCACCTCGCCGAGTCGGGGCGGCCGCGCACCAGTCGGCGGCCGGCGTTGCGCGCACGGTCGCCGAATCCCGGTCGCGGTTTCTCTGGAGCCC
>DASTNC010000103.1:0-17785 GCA_035721225.1 Pseudolysinimonas sp. | reverse complement strand
TCGCACGCCCGGGCTGCGGCTGCCTCGGGCGGCGCGCATCCTGCCCTTCCTCATTCCCACCGTGCTCGCTCAGAAGGTCACGGCGATCGAAGCGAAACGCGCCTGGCGCGAGCTGGTGCGCCGGCACGGTGAACCGGCACCCGGTCCGGCTCCGCTCGGCATGCGCGTGGCCCCCTCGCCCGCGGTGTGGCGACGGGTGCCGTCGTGGGAGTGGCACCGTGCGGGGGTCGGCCCCCAGCGATCGGATACCGTCATGCGCATCGCCCGGGTCGGCGAGGCGCTCGAGCGGGCAGCCGCCGACCCGATCCCGCGCGCCCTCAGCAAGCTCCGCGGCATTCCGGGTGTCGGCACCTGGACCGCCGCCGAGACCGTCCAGCGCTCCCACGGCGACCCGGATGCGGTGAGCGTCGGCGATTTCCACCTCAGCAAGGCGGTCGGCTGGGCCCTGATCGGCGAGCGCGTCGACGACGACAGGATGATGGAGCTGCTCGAACCCTGGCGCGGTCACCGGCAGCGCGTCGTGCGCCTGATCGAGGCATCCGGAATCGGCTACGAACGGCACGGACCTCGCATGGCGATCGTCGACAACCGCCGCCGCTGAGCCGACGACGAGACGGCTCCGGTGCGCCAGAATGTAACGGTGAACCTCGTCTTGCGTCTGCTCTGGCTGCGCCTCACCGCCGGTCGCAAGCCGCCGCTGAACGTCGACGATGTCGACCGGCTGCCGATGCGCGCGCGATGGACCGACCTCGACCTGCTCCGCCACGTGAACAACGGCGTCTTCCTGTCGATGATGGACCTCGGCCGTATCGATCTGCTGATGCGCGTGGGTGTCTGGAAGAAGCTGATGGATGTCGGGTACTACCCGGTCGTGGCCGCGCAGACCATCACGTACCGCAAGTCGCTGACGTGGCGGCAGAAGTTCGTGCTCGAGACGCGGCTGGCGGGATTCCACGACCGCGCGCTGTTCGTGGAGCAGCGGTTCGTGGTCGATGGCGAGATCTTCGCCCGGGCGTTCGTCAAGTCCCGGTTCCTGAAGCGGGCGGGCGGCACCGTCACCGTCGACGAGCTCAGCGCGCTCGCCGGAATCGACCTGGCGCTCATCCCCGTGGAGGACTGGGTGCGGCGCTGGGCCGACGATGCCGCTCTGCCGTCGACCCGCGCCGAGGCGCCGAGCGAGTGGTCTGCCGCCTAATCGGCCTCGAGCACGGCCATGGCCGCGTTGTGACCGCCCAGCCCGCTGACCGCGCCGCCGCGCTGCGCTCCGGCTCCGCAGAGCAGGATTCGCGGGTGCACCGTGGCGACCCCCCAGCGCTCGGCGGGTGTCTCGCGCGGCGCGTCATCTTCGGCGAACGGCCACGAGAGCGGCCCGTGAAAGATGTTGCCGCCCGGCATGCGCAGCCCGTGCTCAAGGTCGAGCGTGGTCTTGGTTTCGAGGCAGGGCCGCCCGTCGGGGTCGGTCATCAGCAGCGACTCGATCGGCTCGGCGAGCACTGCGTCGAGTGAGCGGAGCACGGCGGCTTCGAGCTCGCGGCGCCGCGCGTCGTTGTTCGCCTCGGTGACCAGGCGGTCGGGGGTCTGGAGCGCGAACACCGTCAGCGTCTGCGCTCCTGCGGCGCGCAGTTCGGGCGACAGGATGCTCGGATCGGTCAGCGAGTGGCAGTAGATCTCCACCGGCAACGGCTCCGGGATGCGGCCGGCGACCGCGTCGTCGTACGCCTCACCCAGCCGCGCGAAGCCCTCGTTCGCGTGGAAGGTGCCGCCGAAGGCCGCGGTCGGATCCAGATGCGCGTCGCGCACCCGCGGAAGACGGGTGAGCAGCAGGTTGACCTTGCCCTGCGCTCCCTCGGGACGCGGCGCGCTCTCGCCCAGGAGCCGCGCGAGCTCGAATGGCGCGACGTTGGCGAGCACCGTGTCGGCGACCAGGTGGTGCTCGACGTCGTCGTGCACGTAGGTGACGTCGCCATCGGGAGTGAGCGTGGTCACGTCCGCCCCCGAGAGCAGTTCTGCCCCGGATTCTCGGGCTGCGGCGCGAAGAGCGGAACTCACCGCGCCCATTCCGCCGATCGGCACGTCCCAGTCGCCGGTTCCGCCGCCGATCACGTGGTAGACGAAGCAGCGGTTCGCGGCCAGGCTGGGGTCGACGGCCGGCGCGAAGGTGCCGATCAGCCCATCCGTGAGCACGACGCCGCGCACCAGGTCGTGAGAGAAGCGGCTCTCGATCGTGGCTCCGATCGGCTGCTCGATCAGCTCGTTCCAGAGGGCGTCGTCACCCAGCATCCGCCGGGTCTCGCTGCGCGTCATCAGCGGCTCGGTGACGGTCGGGAAGAGGGAGCGGGCCAGACGGGCGGTGCCGTCGGAGAACGATGACCAGGCCGCGGCATCCTGTGCCGCGCCGATGGACTCGAACGACGCTTCCGTCGCCGCGGCATCACCGGTATCGACGAGCAGGCCAGTGTCGGTGCCCGGCAGCGGCGTGTACGAGGAGTAGCGGCGGCGGGCGAGGCGGATGTCGAGCTTCAGCTCGTCGACGATCCGCTGCGGAAGCAGGCTCACCAGATACGAGTACCGCGACAGTTGCGCGTCGACCCCGGGGAATGCCTGCGCCGACACCGCTGCGCCGCCGAACTGGTCGAGCCTCTCGAGCACGATCACCCGCTTGCCGGCCTGGGCGAGATAGGCCGCGGCGGTCAGCCCGTTGTGGCCGCCGCCGACGATCGCGACGTCGTAGCGCGAGGCCTGGTAGCGCGCGGTCCCGTCGCCCGCGGACGCGCCCGTCGTCGAGGCGCGCACGGCGCTCAGGCCGAGGCCTTCGCTCGGCGGGAGGTAGACATCCCCTTCTCGTCGGCGATGACGCAGGCTTCGGGGCTCAGGCGATCGAGCACAGTCAGCGCGGCGTCGCCGATCGCGAGGCGCTGGTCGTCGCCGAGCACGTCGAAGAACAGCTCGCGGATGGTGCGGTTGTGGTTGCGCATCGCGCCGAGCAGAACTCGGCGGCCCTCGGGGGTCGGTTCGATCCAGGTGCCGCGGCCATCGGTGTCGCACTCGCTGCGGGCCACCAGAGCACGGACCTCCATGCGGGCGACCTGGTGCGAGACGCGGCTCTTCTCCCAGGCCAGGAGCTCGGCGAGCTCTCCGGTGCGCAGCTGGTGATCGGAGGCCTGCTCCAGCACCAGCAGCACCGAGTAGTCGGCCTGCGAGATGCCCGCGTCGGCCTGCAGGCGGCGATCGAGCTCGCGCGAGAGCTGGCCGCTCATGGTCATGAAGTCACGCCAGACCGCCCAGTCCTGATCGCTCAGTTCGTCGCCGGCCGTCATAGCTGGCCATGGTACTCGTCAGAGGATCGGCGAGCCGGATGCCGAGAGCGCCGCCCGGGCGCGGCCACCGCCTCGGCGCAGAATCGTCGCGGGATCAGGAAGAACCGCAGAAAACGTCCCCAAATCGCACGAAAAGTGCGATCCATCCTGAATTGTCGACTGCGACGTGGGCGTTCGGAGAGACTGAAGGGTGATCTCCGAGCCGAATGCGCAGCCGAGCCACCCGTCGACCGACGGTCTGCCCACCGCCGAAGAGACCGTCGCCCTGGTGCGGCACTGGCTCGCGGCGAGCGCCGACGTCAAGCCCGACCCGAGCGCCCAGCGCCTGGCGGGCGTGCTGAAAGACCCCCGCGGCCTGGAGTTCACCCTCGGCTTCGTCGACAAGGTCGTCCGCCCGGAAGACCTGCGGGTCGCCGGCAAGAACCTCGAGATGCTCGCGCACCGCATCCCGCGCTTCCTGCCCTGGTACCTGCGGGCGGCGATCGCCGTCGGAGGCGGCTTCGCCCGCATCGTGCCGTGGCCGATCATCCCGATCTCGCGCTGGGTGCTGCGGCGCATGGTCGCGCACCTCGTGGTCGACGCAGACCCCAAGAAGCTGGGCAAGATGCTGCAGAAGCTGCGGACCCGCGGCATCCGCCTGAATGTGAACCTGCTCGGCGAGGCGGTGCTCGGCGACCGCGAGGCGCGCAGCCGGCTCGGCGGCACGCAGCAGCTGCTGGCCAGGGATGACGTCGACTACGTGTCGGTCAAGGTCTCGTCGGTGGTGAGCCAGCTGTCGATGTGGGGCTTCGACGAGACAGTGGCCCGCGTCGTCGAACGGCTGACGCCGCTGTACGAGCAGGCCGCGGCATCCCCCAGCACCAAGTTCATCAACCTCGACATGGAGGAGTACCGCGACCTCGACCTGACGATCGCCGTCTTCACGGCCCTGCTCGAGCAGCCCGGGCTCGAACGCCTCGAAGCCGGGATCGTGCTGCAGGCCTACCTGCCCGACTCGGTGGCGGCCCTCGACCGGTTGATGGCGTGGGCCCGGCACCGGGTCGCCGACGGCGGGGCGGGCATCAAGGTGCGCATCGTCAAGGGCGCCAACCTCGCGATGGAGAACGTGGATGCGACGGTGCACGGCTGGCCGCTGGCGACCTGGTCGAGCAAGCAGGAGACCGACACCAACTACAAGCGCCTGCTGACCCGTGCGTTCACGCCGCAGAACACGGATGCCGTGCGAATCGGAGTCGCCGGCCACAACCTGTTCGATCTGGCGTTCGCCTGGCTGCTCGCCCAGAGGCGCGGGGTGCAGCACCGCGTCGAGGTGGAGATGCTGCTGGGCATGGCGACCGCGCAGGCCGACGCCGTGCGCACCGAGACCGGCGGCCTGCTGCTCTACACGCCGGTGGTGCAGCCGGGTGAGTTCGACTCGGCGATCAGCTACCTGGTGCGACGCCTGGAGGAGAACGCCTCGAGCGAGAACTTCATGTCGGGCGTGTTCGAGCTGGATGACCCGGCGATCTTCGCGCGGGAGGCCGACCGCTTCGCCGCATCCCTGGCCGCGCTCGACGACCGGGTGCCCGAACCCCGGCGCGTGCAGAACAGGCTCCACCCCGAGCTGCCGACCACGCGCCTCGCCTTCGAGAACGAGCCGGACACCGATCCGGCCATCGCAGTCAACCGCGAGTGGGGGCGCGCGATCCTCGAGCGCAGTGAGCAGACCGAGCTGGGACTCGCGACGCTCTCGGCCGCGACCGTCACGGACCGGGACGTGCTGCGGCGACGGGTCAGCGACACCGCCGCGGCCGGCCAGGACTGGGGCCGCACGACCGGCGTTGCTCGCGCAGAACTGCTCGATCGGGTCGGCGAGGTGCTCTCGGTCTTCCGCGGCCGACTGATCGAGGTGATGGCCGCCGAAACCGGCAAGACGATCGCCGAGGCGGATGTCGAGGTCAGCGAGGCCGTCGACTTCGCCCACTACTACGCGGCTCGCGCCCGTGAGCTCGACACCATCGACGGGGCGCGCTTCGTGCCCGAGGCGCTCACACTGGTGGTGCCGCCGTGGAACTTCCCGGTCTCGATACCGGCGGGCGGGGTGCTGTCGGCTCTCGCATCCGGGAGCGCCGTGCTGCTCAAGCCCGCACCGCAGGCCCGGCGCAGCGGCGCGGTGCTCGCCGAGGCGATCTGGGAGGGCGGCATCCCGCACGAGGTGTTCGGTCTGGTGGATGTCGCCGAGAACGAGCTCGGGCAGGCGCTGGTCACGGCACCCGAGGTCGGCCGCGTGGTGCTGACCGGCAGCTACGAGACGGCGGCGCTGTTCCGCTCGTGGAACCCCCAGCTGCCGCTGCTCGCCGAAACCAGCGGCAAGAACTCGATCATCGTGACGCCCAGCGCCGACCTCGACCTGGCGGTCAGCGACGTCGTGAAGAGCGCGTTCGGCAATGCCGGGCAGAAGTGCTCGGCCGCCTCGCTGGTGATCCTGGTCGGTTCGGTGGCCAAGTCCGAGCGCTTCCGCCGGCAATTGGCCGACGCCACCAAGACCCTGGCCGTCGGGTATCCGAGCGATCCGGCCACGCAGATGGGCCCGGTGGTCGAGAAGGTGCAGGGCAAGCTCGCCCGGGGCTTGGGCACGCTCGCCGAGGGCGAGAGTTGGTTGGTGGAGCCCCGGCAGCTCGACGAGACCGGCCGGCTGTGGTCGCCCGGTGTGCGCGACGGAGTCGCGCCGGGCAGCGAGTTCCACCTGACCGAGTACTTCGGTCCGGTGCTGGGGATCATGCAGGCCGACACGCTCGGCGAGGCCTTCGACCTGCAAAACGCGGTCGAGTACGGACTGACCGCGGGCATCCACTCGCTCGACCCCGACGAGGTGACGGGCTGGGTGTCGCGGGTGCAGGCCGGCAACCTCTATGTGAACCGACCGATCACCGGCGCGATCGTGCGTCGGCAGCCGTTCGGCGGCTGGAAGCGCTCGGCGGTCGGACCGGGCGCCAAGGCGGGCGGCCCGAACACGCTGTTCGTGCTCGGCTCCTGGCAGCCGGTGCCGGTGCCCGAGAGCGGAGAGCTGCACCTGGACGGCGTGAACGCCCGCGTCCAAGCCGTGATCGAGGCGTCGCAGCCGGCGCTCGACTACCTCGAGTTCGAGGCGGTGCGGCGCGGCGTGCTCTCGGACGCCGAGGCGTGGGAGCACGAGTTCTCGGTCGCCCGCGACGTCTCGAATCTCGGCGTCGAGCGCAACGTGTTCCGCTACCGCCCGACCGCCGCGACGATCCGGCTGGCCGAGGGCGGCTCGCTCGCCGAGTTCGTGCGCGTGCTGGCGGCGGGAGTGCTGGCGCAGGCGTCGCTGACGTTGAGTTCCGCGGTTCCGGTGCCCTCGGGATTGCTGCCGCTGATCGGCGCGGCCGACCTGGGCGGCGAGCTGCTGCTCGGCATCCAGTCGGTGACCATCGAGTCGGATGCCGCGTTCGCGGCTCGGGCGCGCACCGACCTGCCCGCGCGCATCCGCCTGGTGACCGGACCGGAGTCGACGGCCGCAGCCGACCTCGCCGAGGCCCTCGGCGGCATCCCGGATGTCGCGATCTGGGCGGGCCCGGTGACCAGCGCCGGCCGCATCGAGCTGCTGTCGTTCCTGCACGAGCAGGCGGTGTCGATCACCGCCCACCGCTTCGGCAACCCGGACCGGGGGATGATCGGGTTGACGCTGTAAACGTCGCGACGAAATGCAGCGCCCGGGCTCGACCCCTTGTCATCTGCCGTAGTCGGCCTGTTTTCAGTCGGCCTGTGGGCCTTCACCTTCGGCTGGATGTGGGTCTCGTACTACTTCTTCCACATCGAAGGACAGCTCTACGCGCTCTACCCTCTCGCGATCCTCACGGAAGTGATTGTGCAGCTCTGGACCGCAATGACGCTTTCGGAGACTCCTACCAGGAGCTTCGCCCGCTGCCTGTTGCCGCGGAATGCGATGAAGACACCATTTTGACGTGGGCCGGCGTGCCTGACCTGACGGTGTCGTTAGGGGGGCGGTCGGATCTTATGCCTAGTGCGTCACGTCGCGCTGGGCGCGTGTGCCTCGAGGAACTCGTAGACCTCGGTCAGATCCACGCCGGTGAAGGTGCCGGTCGGCATCGCCGCCAACAGCGATGACTCGAGCCGCGCGCTCGGCCAGGCCTTGTCGGCCCACCGCTCCGCCAGCCCGACCGGGGGCTTCCGGCAGCACGACGGGTCGGGGCAGTGCGACACCATCCGCCGCGTCGTGTCCCGCCCGCGGAACCACTTCGCGTGCGCGAACGGCGTGCCCACGCTCACCGAGAACACCCCGCTGGCGGTGGTCTGGATACTCGAGGTGCACCACGACGTGCCCGCCGGCTTGTCGGTGTACTGGTGGTACGGGCTGAAGCGGTCCTCCACATCGAAGACCTGCCGGGCGCTCCACTTGCGGCAGATGAACTGCCCCTCGACGGCCCCGAGCGCGTCGGTCGGGAAGGCCACCCCGTCGTTCTCGTACGCCTTCGACAGCGCGCCGCTCTCGTGCACCTTGAGAAAGTGCACCGGCAGCCCCAGGTGCTGGGTCGCCAGGTTGGTGAAGCGGTGCGCCGCCGTCTCGTACGACACCGCGAAGGCATCGCGCAGGTCCTCCACCGAGAGCTCGCGGGCCTCCTTGGCAGCGGTGAGGAACTCGACCGCGCTCTGCTCGGGCAGCATCAGAGCTCCTGCCAGGTAGTTGGTCTCGACTCGCTGGCGCAGGAACTCGGCGAAGTCCCGCGGCTCGGGGCTGCCGAGCACGTGCGCCGCGAGCGCTTGCAGCAACTCCGATCGCGGGTCGCCTGCGCCCTGCCGCACCGGGAGGTAGATGCGGCCGTTGGCCTGATCGGTCACGCTGCGCGTGGTGGTCGGCAGGTCGGCCACGTAGTGCAGCGTGAAGCCGAGGTGAGTGGCCAGGTCTGACGCGACCCGTTGCGACAGCGGACCGCCGCGATGACCGACGGCCTTCAGCAGCTCGCGCGCGGTCTTCTCCAGCTCGGGAAAGTAGTTGCCCCGCTTGCGCTGCTCGGCGCGCAGCTCGGTGTTGGCCCTGCGCGCCTCCTCGGGCGTTGCCGCGCGCTCGCGGTGCAAGCGCTCGAGCTCGTTGTGCAGCGCGAGGATCGTCTCGATCGCCTCGTCGCTCAGCGTCTTGCGCACCGGCAGCGCCGGCAGCGGCAGGCTGGCGTAGAGCGGTCCGCGTTGGGCGCGCTCCAGCGCGATCTCGAGCGCGGCGCGCTTCGACGGGGGCTCGGCGTTCAACAGCTCGTCGAGGGTCGTGCCCAGTGCGCGCGACAGCTTCTGCAGTTCGCCCAGCTTGAGCTCGCGCTTGCCGTTCTCGATCACTGACACCTGCGAGGGCGCGCGGCCGATCGCGGTCGCGAGGGCGTCGAGGGTGAGGCCGCGGTCCAGCCTGAGCTGCCGGATGCGACGGCCGATCGTGAGGGAGTCGAGCACCTCTTCATCGTCGACGGGTGCGCTCTGCTTCTGTGCCATGCATCCCAGGATGCCACGCCCCTTCTTCAGAAAAACAGAAAGGTTGCACTATTTCTGGGCACCAATCTCGCGAAGACCGGTTGCCCGGGCCGCAGGGTGGTGGCAGACCAACCGAAGGAGCACCCCATGACCAGCATCCCGATGCACCCCGGAGACCAGACCCAGACCGCCGCCGAACTCGAGGCCGAATGGGCCGCCGACCCGCGGTGGAGCGGCGTGCGCCGCGACTACACGGCCGACGACGTCATCGCCCTGCGCGGCCCGGTCCGCGAGGAGCCGACCCTGGCTCGGCGCGGCGCCGAGAAGCTGTGGCAGCTCATCCAGAACAACGAAGAGAACCCGGACCAGTGGGTCGCCGCCCTCGGCGCGATCACTGGCAACCAGGCCGTGCAGCAGGTGCGCGCCGGCCTGCAGGCGATCTACCTGAGCGGCTGGCAGGTGGCTGCCGACGGCAACCTCAGCGGGCAGACCTACCCCGACCAGAGCCTGTATCCGGCCAACTCGGTGCCGGCCATCGTGCGGCGCATCAACAACGCGCTGCTGCGCGCGGGGCAGATCGAGTTCGCCGAGACCGGTGCGACGACCCGGGACTGGATGGCGCCCATCGTCGCCGACGCCGAGGCCGGCTTCGGCGGCCCCCTGAACGCCTACGAGCTCATGCTCTCAATGATCGACGCCGGCGCCGCGGGCGTGCACTGGGAGGACCAGCTCGCCAGTGAGAAGAAGTGCGGGCACATGGGCGGCAAGGTGCTGGTGCCGACCGGCCAGCACATCCGCACCCTCAATGCCGCTCGGCTCGCCGCCGACGTCGCCGGCGTGCCGAGCATCATCGTCGCGCGCACCGACTCACTGGCGGCGACCTTGCTGACCAGCGACCACGACGAGCGCGATCGCGAGTTCCTGACCGGAACACGCACGGCCGAGGGCTTCTACGAGGTGCAGAACGGGATCGGGCCGGTCCTGGCGCGCGGGCATGCCTACGCGCCCTACGCCGACCTGCTCTGGGTGGAGTCGGCCGAGCCCGACCTCGAGCTCGCGCGCACCTTCGCCGAGAGCGTCCACGCCGAGTTCCCCGACCAGAAGCTGGCGTACAACTGCTCGCCCAGTTTCAACTGGAAGCGCCACTTGGATGACGCGCAGATCGCGAGCTTCCAGCGCGAACTGAGCGCCATGGGCTACGCGTTCCAGTTCATTACGCTCGCCGGATTCCACTCCCTCAACCACGGGATGTTCGAACTCGCCTCGGGCTACCGCGACCGCCAGATGAGCGCGTACGTGGAGCTGCAAGAGGCCGAGTTCGCGGCGGAGAGCCGCGGCTACACCGCGACCAAGCACCAGCGGGAGGTGGGCACCGGCTACTTCGACCGCGTCGCCACCGCCCTCAACCCCGACAGCGCGACCCTCGCGCTCGTGGGCTCGACCGAGTCCGCGCAGTTCCACTGACCTCGATGCGAAATCAAGGATGCGACGCGCAGAAGCGCTCGGTTTCCCCGGAAATCCGCGCCGGACATCCGGCTCTTCCTTGATTTCGCACCCAAACCCATGAAAGGCAACCGATGAACACGAACGATCGCATGCGAGTGCTTGCTGAGCCGAGCCCGCGCTTCGACGAGGTCCTCACCCCCGAGGCGCTCGCCTTCCTCACCCGGCTGCACGACCAGTTCGCCGGCCGTCGCCACGAGCGTCTCGACGCCCGGATGCAGCGGCGCGCCGCGATCGACAACGGCCGCGACCTGCGCTTCCTCGACGAGACCCGCGGCATCCGCGAGGACGCGAACTGGCGCGTGGCCGGCCCCGGCCCCGGACTCGAGGACCGCCGGGTCGAGATCACCGGCCCGACCGATCGCAAGATGGCGATCAACGCGCTGAACTCGGGCGCGAAGGTCTGGCTGGCCGATCAGGAGGATGCCACCAGCCCGACCTGGGCGAATGTGATCGGCGGGCAGGTGACCCTGTTCGACGCGATCCGCGGGCAGCTCGACTTCACCAGCGCCGACGGCAAGGAGTACGCGGTCACTGCCGAGCACACCCCCACCATCGTGATGCGCCCGCGCGGCTGGCACCTGGTCGAGAAGCACCTGCGCTACATCGATCCGGCGGGCATCGCGTCGCCGGCGTCGGGCTCTCTCGTCGACTTCGGGCTGTACTTCTTCCACAACGCGAAGGAGCTGATCGCTCGCGGCAGCGGTCCGTACTTCTACCTGGCCAAGACCGAGAATCACCTCGAGGCCCGGCTGTGGGATGACGTGTTCACCTTCTCGGAGAACGCGCTCGGCATCCCGCACGGCACGATCCGCGCGACGGTGCTGATCGAGACGATCCCGGCCGCGTTCGAGATGGACGAGATCCTCTACGAGCTGCGCGACCACGCGGCCGGGCTCAACGCCGGCCGCTGGGACTACATCTTCTCGATCATCAAGAACTTCCGCGGCCGCGGGGCGAGCTTCGTGCTGCCCGACCGCTCGAAGATCACGATGACCGTGCCGTTCATGCGGGCGTACACCGAGCTGCTCGTGCAGACCTGTCACAAGAGAGGGGCGCATGCCATCGGCGGCATGAGTGCGTTCATCCCGAACCGGCGCAACCCCGCCGTGACGGAGCGCGCCCTGGAGCAGGTCGCGGCCGACAAGCGCCGCGAGGCGGGCGACGGGTTCGACGGGACGTGGGTGGCGCATCCGGATCTGATCGAGACGGCGCGCGCCGAGTTCGACGCCGTGCTCGGCGACCGCCCCAACCAGGTAGACCGCCAGCGCCCCGACGTGCACGTGACGGCGGGCGACCTGCTCGACCTGCGCATCGACGGCCAGGTGACGGATGAGGGCGTGCGCGCCAACGTCTCGATCGCCGTGCGCTACCTCGAGAGCTGGTTGCGCGGGGTCGGCGCGGCTGCGATCGACGACCTCATGGAGGATGCCGCCACTGCCGAGATCAGCCGCTCGCAACTGTGGCAGTGGATGCACCAGGGCATCGTGACGCAAGAGAGCACGCCGATCACCCGCGAGCTGATCGAACGCCTGCTCGACGAGACGCTCGCGGGCGCGACGCGGAGCCCCGGCGACAAGTTCGACGAGGCCGCCGAGGTGTTCCGCCTGGTGACCCTGGGCGACGACTACCCGACGTTCCTGACGATCCCGGCGTATGCGCGATACCTGGTCGATGAGACCGCGTCGGTGGCGACGGGTCCGATCCAGACCCTGGTGGCGGCCTGATCCTGTTCCAGGTGCACCTCCGAACGGCCACCCTGAGGATCAGGCGGGGTGGTCGTTCGGTGCGCGCTCGGTAGGTCGTCAGTCCGTGACACTGTTGACGCCAACGTGTTTCTGACGGGTGAGACCTGTAGCATTCCGGCAACGACGACCGATCCGGGGAGTTTTTATGTCTGACGTTGATCGTGACTTTGATGAATTCGTCGGTGAGGTCGAGGAGCTCACAGAACTTCGCGAGCTGAGCCGTGAAGCGTGGTTTGTGACAGAACAGTCTTTCGACGCGCTTCCGGAGTACTTCGTGCCGACGCCCGTTCCCAACTCGGTGACTTTCGCAAACTAATGCCCACCTGGAACGAATTGCTCGCCGAATTCGAGCAGCAAGCTCCAGAAGACCGTGGCCCGTGGCTCGGTACGAGCCTCACTGACGCAATCCAGTCGGTCTCCTCGTTTCGTGGCGGAAAGAACGTCGTTCTGTACGGCTCCGCGTTCCTGCAGAAGCAGAATGTCCCCCAGGGGCATGTAAGCATCACCCACGAAGACCTCAACGGGCTGATGAGCGTGATCAAAGGGATGGATTGGGGCGCTGGACTAACACTCGTGCTTCACACGCCCGGTGGCGTCACAAACGCGACCGAGTCGTTGGTGGATTATCTGCACGCCAAGTTCTCCAACATCGAGGTGATAGTCCCGACGTATGCAATGTCGGCCGGCACCATGATCTCTATGGCCGCAGATCGAATCGTGATGGCGAGACACTCGCAGCTTGGCCCGATTGATCCGCAAATGCCGATGCCCGGCGGTAGAAGCTACTCAGCTCGCGCGATAAGTGAGTTCGAGCAAGCCAAGGCTGAGATCGCGGCCGACCCGAGCGCCGCGCGCGCGTGGGCGCCGATTTTGGCAACCCTTGGTCCGGGACTCGTCAAGGAAGCTACGAACAACCTCGAGTACTCGGAACGTATGGTCGCCAACTGGCTCAAGAGCTACATGCTTTCGGGTAGCGCAGACGCCGAGAGTGAGGCGGCCCGCATTGCCCATTACTTCGCTGACAATGCCCAGCACAAGTCCCACGGCCGCCGCATTGGGCGAGATGAGGCGAGGGATCAAGGGTTGGTTGTGGAAGACCTTGAGGACAACCAAGATGCTCAAGAAGCGGTCCTCACCATGTATCACTTGATGACGATTTGGTTTGAGCAAACTTTGGTCACGAAGATGATCTGGAGTTCGAAGGCCCTGACCTGGGTGAAGAACTGGGGTGGCGCGACGCCCTAGTCGTAACTCCGGTGGATCAGGTGCGACAGCACGATGGCGCTGCGCGTGTGATCGACCGAAGGCGCGATCCGCACCCGCTCCAGCGCGTCCTCGAGTGACGGGATGTCGCGCGAGCGGATGTGCACCATGGCGTCGGCCGAACCGGTGACGGTCGAGGCATCCACCACCTCGGGCACGCCCGAGAGGATGCGCTTGAGGTCGTCGGGGGCGACGGTGCCCCGGCAGAACAGCTCGACGTAGGCCTCGGTGCCGAGCCCGTCGATGGCGGGGTCGACCTGGATCGTGAACGAGCGGATGACGCCGTCGGCCACCAGCCGGTCGACCCGCCGCTTCACCGCGGAGGCCGACAGCCCGATCCGGTCGCCGATGTCGCCGTAGCCGGCGCGGGCGTTCTGGCGGAGGAGGTCGAGGATGCCGTAGTCGAGATTGTCCACGGCGACACGATACGGGGATTCTTTGCATTCGGGAACCGAATCACGGCGATTCGATGCGCGGGACGCTCTGAACGCCCGGATGCGTGCGTGCAGACTGGATGCATGACCCTGACCCAGCCCTCCGCCTCTGCCCCTGAGCGCGTCGCCACGCGCCGCACCGTGCTGATGTGCCGGCCGGACTTCTTCACGGTCAGCTACCGGATCAACCCGTGGATGCATCCCGAAGACCCGACCGACACGAGCCTCGCGGTGACCCAGTGGGAGACGCTCTATGCGAAGTACCTCGAGCTCGGCTATGAGGTGCACCTGATCGACGGGCTGCCGGCGCTGCCCGACATGGTCTATGCCGCGAACGGCGGGTTCGTGCTCGACGGCATCGCCTACGGGGCCAAGTTCCAGTACCCGGAGCGTCAGCCCGAGGGTCCGGCCTACATGGAGTGGTTCGCGGCGAACGGCTTCACCGTGGCCCAGCCGGTCTCGACCAACGAGGGCGAGGGCGACTTCCTGCTCGTCGGCGAGACCATCTATGCCGGCACCGGATTCCGCAGCGACGCCGCGAGCCACGACGAGCTCCGCAAGTTGTACGGCGGAGCCGGAAGGAAGGGCGCAGTCGGCCGCGAGGTCGTGACCCTGACGCTCGTCGACCCGAGCGTCTACCACCTCGACACCGCCTTCGCCGTGCTCGACTCGGAGGGTGGCCCCGGCAGCGTCGCCTACCTGCCCAAGGCCTTCGACGCGGCGTCGCTCGCCATTCTCGAGGAGCGCTTTCCCGAGGCCATCCACGTGAACGACGAGGACGCCGCCGTGCTCGGCCTCAACTCGTTCAGCGACGGCAAGAACGTGATCATCGCCTCGCGCGCCACCGACTTCGAGCGCCAACTGCGGGAGCGCGGCTTCACCCCGCACGGCGTCGACCTCAGTGAGCTGCTGCTCGGCGGCGGCGGCGTGAAGTGCTGCACCTTGGAGCTGCGCCGATGAGCGAGACCGCCGTGTCGTCGAAGACCGCCCGCTACCTCGAGCAGGTCGAGGAGTTCGGCGCGCACAACTACCACCCGCTGCCGGTCGTCGTCTCCGAGGGCTTCGGCGCCTGGGTCACCGACGTCGACGGCAAGCGCTACCTCGACTGCCTCGCCGCCTACTCGGCGATCAACTTCGGCCACGGGCATCCGGTACTGGTGGATGCCGCGAAGGCTCAGCTCGACCGCATCACCCTGACCAGTCGGGCATTCCACAACGACGTGCTCGGCCCGTTCCTCGAGGCGCTCGCCAAGCTGTGCGGCAAAGACATGGTGCTGCCGATGAACACCGGCGCCGAGGCGGTCGAGTCGGCGATCAAGGTCGCCCGCGCCTGGGGTTACCGCGTGAAGGGCGTCGAGCACGACCGCGCCAAGATCGTCGTGGCCGACGGCAACTTCCACGGACGCACGACCACGATCATCAGCTTCAGCAACGATCCGGATGCCCGAGCCGACTTCGGCCCGTACACCCCCGGCTTCGTGTCGGTGCCCTACGGCGACGCGGCAGCACTCGAGGCGGCGCTCGACGACGATGTGGTGGCCGTGCTGCTCGAGCCGATCCAGGGGGAGGCCGGCATCATCGTGCCGCCGGCTGACTACCTGCCGGCGGTGCGGCGCATGACGCGGGAGCGCAACATCCTGTTCATCGCCGACGAGATCCAGTCGGGGCTGGGCCGCACGGGCGCGACGTTCCAGTGCGACAACGCGGGCGTCATCCCCGACCTCTACCTGCTCGGCAAGGCGCTCGGCGGCGGCATCGTGCCGGTCAGCGCGGTGGTGGGCGATCACGAGGTGCTCGGCGTGCTGCGCCCCGGCGAGCACGGTTCGACGTTCGGCGGCAACCCGCTCGCGGCCGCCGTCGGGCTGGCGGTCGTCGGTCTGCTCGAGACCGGCGACTACCAGCGCCGGGCCGCCGCACTCGGCGAACATCTGCTCGGCCGCCTGCGTGAGCTGCTCGGCCACGGCGTCGTCGCCGTGCGCGGGGCGGGGCTCTGGGCGGGGATCGACATCGATCCCGCGCTGGCCACCGGCCGCCAGGTCTGCGAGGCGCTCGCCGAGCGCGGGGTGCTGGCGAAGGACACGCACGGGTCGACCATCCGTCTCGCGCCGCCGATCGTGGCCGACGAGTCGGAGCTCGACTGGGCGGTCGAGCAGCTGGTCGCCGTCCTGGCCGAGCTCGGCGCGAAGTAGGTGAGCCGAAGCGGCTCGGATACGCTCGCCGCGTGAGCCTGCCGTTCCCGTTCGCCGAACCGATCCGCACCGAGCGGCTGACGCTGCGGGTGATGACCGCGGCCGACGTCGACGACGTGCACGCCTATCAGAGCCGCGAAGATGTGTGCCGCTACCTGCTGCATGGCCCGCGATCGCGGGAGGAGGTCACCGAGTGGGTGGCGACGTACGCGGCGGCGACGTCGCTCGCCGCTGACGGCGACTGGATCGCGCCGGCGATCGAGCTCGAGGGCCGCGTCATCGGCCACATGTACCTGAAACTCGCGAGCGTCGAGAACCGGGGCGCCGAGATCGGGTGGACGCTGCATCCCGACTTCTTCGGCCACGGCTACGCGAGCGAAGCCGCGGCCGCGATTCTCGAGCTGGCCTTCGATCGACTCGGCATGCACCGGGTGCGCGCCGAACTCGACCCCCGCAACGACGCGTCGATTGCGCTGTGCCGGCGGCTCGGCATGCGCGAAGAGGCGCGGTTCGTGAAAGACCTCATGTTCAAGGGCGCGTGGGCCGATACCGGCGTGTACGCGATCCTCAACGAGGAGTGGGCGGCGCGGCGCTCATGAGTGCCTCCGCCGCCGACCTCGACGCCGCCGATCCGCTGGCGCGGTTCCGCGAGCGCTTCCTGCCCGCGCCCGACGTGACCGCGTACCTCGATGGCAACTCGCTCGGAAGGCCGCTCGCGGCATCCATCGCCCGCGTGGAAGACGTCGCGCGCACGCAATGGGCTGGGCGTCTGATCCGCGGCTGGGACGACGGCTGGTTGGACCTGCCGGTGCGGCTCGGCGACGAGCTCGGCCGCGTGACGCTCGGTGCGGCATCCGGTCAGACCGTGATCGGCGACTCGACCACCGTGCTGCTCTACAAGCTGATCCGCGCGGCTCTCGACCTGCGACCCGGGACCGCTTCTGACAGGCGCGACGAGATCGTCATCGATCGCGACGACTTCCCCACCGACCGCTACCTCGTCGAGTCGATCGCGGCCGAGCGCGGGCTGACCGTCCGGTGGATCGACGAGGGCGATGTCACGCCCGAGCGGGTCGCGGCCGTCGTGGGCGACCGCACCGCCGTCGTGGTGCTGAGCGCGATCGCCTACCGCTCCGGATTCCTCGCCGAGCTGCCGGCGATCACCGAACTCGTGCACGACGCCGGCGCGCTCATCCTGTGGGATCTCAGCCACTCGGTGGGCGTCGTCGAGCACGAACTCGACGCCTGGGGCGTCGACCTCGCCGTCGGGTGCACGTACAAGTACCTCAACGGCGGCCCGGGCGCGCCCGCCTTCGCCTACGTCAACGCCGCCCTGCTCGACGACCTCCGCCAGCCGATCACGGGCTGGCTCGGGTCGGCCCGACCCTTCGAGATGGGCCAGGGCTACCGGCCGGGACCGGGGATGCGGCGGGTGCTCAGCGGCACGCCGCCGGTTCTCGGCATGGTCGGCCTGCACGACTCGCTCGCCCTGATCGCCGAGGTCGGGTTGCCCGCCATCCGCGCCAAGTCCGTGGCCCTCACGGAGTTCGCGATCGCGCTCGCCGACGAGCTGCTGCCGGATGCCGAGCTCGCGACGCCCCGCGACCCGGCTCGCCGTGGATCCCACGTGACGCTCGACCACCCGGTTTTCGAGGCGCTCATGCCCCGCTTGTGGGAGCGCGGCGTGATCCCCGACTTCCGGCGGCCCACCGGCATCCGGCTCGGCCTGTCGCCGCTGAGCACCTCGTTCAGCGAGCTCGACCTCGGCGTGCGGGCGATCGCCGAGCAACTCGCGGCGGCTCGATAGGCTCGCGCCATGGCCCCTCAGCTGCGTCAGCTCCACGTGCGCATGGCCG
>DASTNC010000102.1:0-78198 GCA_035721225.1 Pseudolysinimonas sp. | reverse complement strand
CGCGGCGCGCACCGCATCCGGAACCGGATCGGGGGTGTCGATGCGCCAGCCGGTGCCGATCGCATCGAAGGTCCAGGCCTCGGCAAGCGGGTCGATGATCATCGGCGGGGTCGAGTGCTCGTCACCGGCTCGTCACGGCCGTGTCCCCGCTGCGGAGGCCGGTCACGCCTTCGCGTCGGCCTTGATGGCGGCGATCGCCTTGTTGAATCCGCCGCTGGTGAGCGACGATCCGGCGACACGAGAGACGGAGAGCTTGTCGATGTCCTTGCCGACCACCATCGCCGCAACCCCCTGCACGAACATCGCCTGGTACTGCTTGGCCGTGGGATCGGTGGCGTGAGGGGTCACGGTGATCGCGGTGATCGTGTCGCCGGCCATGGTCAGCTTGACCGTCACGGTCTGCTCGCCGGCGGGCGAGAGATAGCTGCCGTCCTCGGTGTATGTGCCGTCGGCGTACGGGCCGGTCAGGCTCGAGCCGTCGCCCGTGCCGGCGCTCGAGCCGGCGCTCGTACCGCCGCCGGCGCCTGCCGCGTCGGCGGTGCCCGCGGCGCAGCCGGCGAGCGCGCCGATCAATCCGAGGCCAACGAGCCCGGCGACGAGAGGGCGAGTGGGGCGAGACATCATGAGTGCTCCTGAGATCGGGTGCTCTGTCCAGAATGGCAGCGGCACCGTGGAAAACCTGGGATACACCTGAACAACGTCACAGACGGCCGAAAGGTTCGCCGCTCGATCTGTCACGGGCGAATGCGGGCGGAATGCAGCAGCAGGGTGCTCATTTGAAGATGATCGTCCGTGCGCCGTCGAGCAGCACCCGGTGCTCCGAGAACCACTTGACGGCCTGGGTGAGGGTTCGCGACTCCTCGTCCTGACCGATCGCGACGAGTTCGGCGGCCCTGCGCGAATGGTCGACGCGCACGACGTTCTGCTCGATGATCGGCCCCTCGTCGAGGTCGCTCGTGACGAAGTGAGCCGTGGCTCCGATCAGCTTCACCCCTCGGGCATGCGCCTGCTTGTAGGGGTTCGCACCCTTGAAGCCCGGCAGGAAGGAGTGGTGGATGTTGATGATCCGGCCGCTCAGTTCGTGGCACAGCTGGGGCGACAGGATCTGCATGTACCGCGCGAGCACGACCACCTCGATCTTCTCCTGGTCGACCACCTCGAGCACGCGCCGCTCGAACGCCGCCTTCTGGTCGGGGCCGGTGACCGGATGCGACTCGAACGGCACCCCGTAGAAACCGGCGAGCTCGCCGAGGTCGGGGTGGTTGCCGAGCACGAGGGGGATGTCCACCGCGAGCTGCCCGGCGCGCTGCCGGAACAGCAGGTCGTTCAGAGCGTGGGCGGCGGTCGAGACCAGCACCAGGGTGCGCATCGGGCGACCCACGATGTCGAGCTGCCAGCGCATCCGGTACCGCTCGGTCACCGGCAGGAGCGCGGCCTCGAACTCGGTGCGGGATGCCGCAGACTCGACCTGCAGGCGCATGAAGAAGGTGCCGGTGTCGTCGCTCGAGAACTGCTGCGACTCGGTGATGTTCCCCTTCGCCTGCACGATGGCGCCGCTGACCGCGTGCACGATGCCTGGGCGGTCTTCGCAGACCAGGGTGACGATCCAGTGGGTCGGGGTCGCGAGCACGGACTCAGCGTACCGGGGGAGCGGGCGCGGCCATCCAGGGCCGGCGCGGGGCTGCCTCCGCGGGGTCGCTAGGCTCGGGAATCATGGCATCGGGAGCAGGGCAGCAGCGGTTCCCGCTGCCGGCGCTCCTGGTCATCTCGGGGGCGATCTTCGCGTCGGTATCGAGCGAGTTCCTGCCGACGGGATTGCTTCCCGACATCGCAGCCGAACTGAAGGTGTCGGTCTCGCAGGTCGGGCTGCTCGTGACGATCTTCGCGATCACGGTGGTGGTCAGCACCGCGCCGCTGACCGCACTCACGCTGCGCTTTCCGCGCAAGTGGTTGATGGTCGCTGCTCTGGGCGTGCTGGTGTGCGCCAACCTGCTCTGCGCCATCGCCCCGAGCTACGCGTTCCTCGCCGTCGCCCGAGTGCTCGGCGGACTCGCCCACGGCGTCTTCTGGTCGGTCACCGGGCCGTACTCGACGCGCCTGGTGAGCAGCCGCCACATCTCGCGCGCGGTCGCCGTCACGCAGTCGGGAGGGAGCGCGGCATTCGTGCTCGGTGTCCCTCTCGGAACCGCGCTCGGGCACGCTCTGGGCTGGCGCCTGTCGTTCGCGGTGACGGCGGGGGTCATCCTGCTGATGATGATCCTGGTGGCGCTCGCGCTGCCGCCCGTCTCGCATCTCGTGCCCCTGGCGACCGGAGAGATCGCCATTCCCGCCCGGCGCGACCGGACCCTGCCTGCGCTGCTCATCGTGGCTGCGACCACCCTGCTGATCAACCTGGGGCAGAACACGTTCTACACCTACATCGTCCCCTGGACCACGCACGTGGGAGGGGTGCCAGCCGCCGACATCGGCGGCATCCTGTTCGTGTACGGGCTCGCGGGGGCCGGGGGGCTCGTCATCGCGGGGGTGTTCGGTGACCGCTACCCGCGTGCCGCGCTGCTTCTGCTGCTGGTGGGCATCGTGGTCGCCATGCTGGGTCTCGCCGTGCTCGCGCCCGGTGCGCCGGTGCGCGTCATCGTCGGACTGGCGATCTGGAGTGCCGCGTTCGGCGGCATCCCCTCGCTGCTGCAGAGCCGGATGATGCATTCGGTCTCGAACCGTCTGCGCGACACCGCATCCGCCTGGGTGACGATCTCGTTCAACCTCGCCATCGGAGGCGGCGCGCTGCTCGGCGGCGTGCTGCTGGATCATCTCGGAATCCAGGTGCTGCCCTTCGCCGAGGCCGCGCTCGTGCTGGCGTCCGTCGTCTTCATCCTCGCCACGGATCGGCGGCGCATCGGTCTGCATCCCGAGCTGAATCGGGGCTGACGCGCGGGGCGGCAGTCACGATACGGTGATCGAATGACGACGGAGACCCCCGCCAAGTCCACGCCCACCAAGAACGGCATCGAGCTCACCGGCCTCGAGACCATCGCCGAGAGCGAGCGGAAGGGCCGGCCGTCCGGCTTGTTCTGGCCGTGGTTCGCGTCGAACGTGTCGGTGTTCGGCATCGCGTTCGGCGCCTACACGCTCGGGTTCGGCATCTCGTTCTGGCAGGCGCTCGTCGTCGGCGTGATCGGGATCGTCGTCTCGTTCCTCCTGGTGGGCATCGTGTCCTTGGCGGGCAAGCGCGGCTCGGCTCCCACCATGGTGCTCAGTCGCACGATGTTCGGCGTCGACGGGGCGCGGGTGGTGTCGGTGCTGTCGTGGATCCTCACCGTCGGATGGGAGACGGTGCTGTGCGTCAGCGCGGTCTACGCGGTCGACGCGACGGCCGGTGCGCTGTTCGGCAAGGGGGCGACGGGCAATCCGGTCGTCGAGCTCATCACCCTGCTCGTGATCGCGGCGATCATCGTGACGCTCGGCGTCTTCGGCTTCACCTGGATCATGCGCGCGCAGTTGGTGATCACCATCGTCACCGCGGTCGTGACGGTGATCTTCCTCATCACCGTCGTGCCGCACATCGACCTCGGTGCGGTCGCGAAGCTTCCTGCGGGCTCGATCGGCGCCGTCATCGGCGCCCTGGTCTTCATGATGACCGGGTTCGGTCTCGGCTGGGTCAACGCCGGCGCCGACTACTCCCGCTATCTGCCGCGGCACGCGAGCGGCCGCGCGGTCGTCGCGTGGACCACGATCGGCGCCTCGCTGCCGGTCGTGGTGCTGTTCCTGTTCGGGCTGCTCCTTGCCGGCTCGTCGAAGTCGCTCAGTTCTGCGATCGGCTCCTACTCGCTCGGCCCGCTCGTCGGGCTCAGCCCGGCGTGGTTCATCGTGCCCTTCGCGATCGTGGTCGTGCTCGGGTTGATCGCCGGCGCTGTCATGGACATCTACTCGTCAGGGCTCGCGCTGCTGTCGGCCGGCCTCCGCATCCCGCGCCCCGCGGCCGCGGGAGTCGACGGCGTGATCATGACCGTGCTCTCGGTGTACGTGATCTTCTTCGGAGGAGACTTCCTGGGCCAGTTCCAGGGCTTCCTCATCACGCTCGGCGTGCCGATCGCGGTCTGGTGCGGCATCTTCATCGCCGACGTGATCCTGCGCAAGCGCGATCTGGCCGATGCCGAGCTCTACCAGCGCCGCGGACGCTACGGCAGCGTGCGCTGGCTCTCGATCGGCCTGCTGATCGTCGGCACGGTCGTCGGGTGGGGGCTCGTCACCAACACGTACGCCCCGTGGTTGGGCTGGCAGGGCTACCTGTTCGGCCCGGAGCACACCGCGTTCCGTGACGGCTGGAGCGGCTCCAACCTCGGGGTGCTGGTCGCGCTGGTCATCGGTTTCGTCGGCTACCTGATCGCGGGCCGCGCCTCGGTGACCCGGCAGGAGCACATCGAGTCGTGAGCGACGCGTCCTCGCCGTGGTTGCTGGCGATCGACATGCAGGCCGTGTTCGGCGATCGGTCGAGCCCGTGGTGCGCACCGGAGTACGCGCGCGCGTCGGCCGGGATCCAGCGATTGCTGCCCGCCTTCGGCGAGCGCGCGGTGTTCACGCGATTCGTGGCGCCGGCCGAGCCGCGGGGCACGTGGGCGGCCTACTACGAGCAGTGGCCGTTCGCCCTGGTTCCGGATGACGACCCGCTCTACGCGCTGACGCCGCCCTTCGCGGAAGCCGCTCCGCACGTCGAGACCCGCCCGACCTTCGGCAAGTGGGATGCCCAACTGGCGGCGGCGCTGGGTGGCGCATCCGAGATCGTGCTCGCCGGAGTCTCGACGGATTGCTGTGTGATCTCGACCGCGCTCGCCGCCGCCGACGCCGGGGTGCACGTGCGGCTGGCGGTGGATGCCTGCGCGGGCGCCAGCGCCGCTGACCATCAGCGCGCCCTCGATGCCATGGCTCTCTACGCGCCGCTGATCGAGCTGACCGGCGTGGACGAGGTCCTCTCGAGCCTCTAGAGTTGTGGTGTCGCGACTGGCGTTCGGATGGGCCACCATCGGGGAGCGACTACTCGGAAACGGCCGTACGCCTGGGCTGTGACAGACATCCATCTGTTCAGAAACCAGGAGGCCTTCCATGACCGACACCTTTCTCGCCCCGCTCTCAGAGGTCGACCCCGAAGTCGCCGCGGCTCTCGAGCAGGAGCTGAACCGCCAGCGCACCACGCTCGAGATGATCGCGAGCGAGAACTTCGTGCCGCGCGCCGTGCTCGAGGCGCAGGGCTCGGTGCTCACCAACAAGTACGCCGAGGGGTACCCGGGCCGCCGCTATTACGGCGGCTGCGAGTTCGTCGACATCGTCGAGACGCTCGCGATCGAGCGCGCCAAGTCGCTGTTCGGGGCGGCGTTCGCCAACGTGCAGCCGCACTCCGGCGCCTCGGCCAACGCCGCGGTGCTGTCCGCGATCGCGCAGCCGGGCGACCGCATCCTGGGCCTCGAGCTGGCGCACGGCGGCCACCTCACCCACGGCATGAAGCTCAACTTCTCGGGCAAGCTCTATGAGGCGCACGCCTACGGGGTCGACGAGACGACCGGCCTGGTGGACATGGATGTCGTGCGCGCCCGCGCGCTCGAGGTGAAGCCCCACGTCATCATCGCCGGCTGGTCGGCCTACCCGCGCGAGCTGGATTTCGCCGCGTTCCGCGCCATCGCCGACGAGGTCGGCGCGCTGCTCTGGGTCGACATGGCGCACTTCGCCGGACTGGTCGCGGCCGGGCTGCACCCGAGCCCGGTGCCTCACGCGCACGTCACCTCCTCCACGGTGCACAAGACCATCGGCGGCCCGCGCTCGGGCTTCATTCTGACCAACGACCCCGAGCTGGCCAAGAAGATCAACTCGAACGTGTTCCCCGGCCAGCAGGGCGGCCCGCTCATGCACGTGATCGCGGCCAAGGCGACCGCGTTCAAGCTGGCAGCCGAGCCCGAGTTCGTCGACCGGCAGAAGCGCACCAAGAGCGGGGCCAAGATCCTGGCCGAGCGGCTGACCGCCCCGGATGCCCGAGCCGCGGGCATCGACGTGCTGACCGGGGGCACCGACGTGCACCTCGTGCTCGTCGACCTGCGCACCTCGCCGTTCACCGGCAAGGATGCGGAGGATCGCCTGCACGAGGTCGGCATCACCGTCAACAAGAATGCGGTGCCGAACGACCCGCGCCCGCCGATGGTCACCTCCGGCGTGCGCATCGGCACGCCGGCGCTCGCCACCCGTGGCTTCGGCGACGCCGAGTTCACCGACGTGGCCGACATCATCGCGCTCGCTCTGATGCCGGATGCCGACCTGCCCGCCCTCCGCGCGCGCGTCAGCGAGCTGGCCGGCCGCTTCCCGCTCTACGAAGGGCTGACGTCTCCCGGGACGTGGAAGTGACGGCGATCCGCCTCGACGGCGTCGCCACCGCGGCCGCCATCAAGAGCGAGCTCACCGAGCGCGTCTCGGCGCTGCGCGAGCGCGGCATCATCCCGGGCCTGGGAACGCTGCTGGTCGGCGACGACGCGGGTTCGCAGAGCTACGTGTCGCTGAAGCACCGCTACTCGCTCGAGATCGGGGTGGAGTCGATCCGTGTCGACCTGCCCGCTGATGCCAGCGAGGCCGAGGTGCACGCCGCGATCGCGCGCCTCAACGCCGACCCGCAGGTGACCGGATACTTGGTGCAACTGCCCCTGCCGACGGGCATGGACGAGCACGCGGCCCTGGTCGCCGTCGATCCGGCGAAGGATGTCGACGGGCTGCACCCGCAGAACCTGGGCGAGCTCGTGCTCGGCGTCGAGGGCGAGCTGGGAACCCCGCTGCCCTGCACGCCGGCCGGCATCATCGAGCTGCTGCGCCGCTACGAGGTGCCGCTCGCGGGGCAGCACGTCGTCGTGGTCGGTCGCGGCCTGACCGTCGGCCGGCCCATCGGATTGCTGCTGACCCGCAAGGGCGTGGACGCTACCGTGACGCTGACGCATTCGCGCACGCGCGATCTGGCCGCCGAGGTGCGCCGGGCCGACGTTGTCGTCGCGGCGGTCGGCGTGCCGCACCTGATCCAGGCCGACTGGATCAAGCCGGGAGCGGCGGTGCTCGATGTCGGCGTGACCCGCGTGGGCACCACCGAGTCGGGGCGCGCCAAGCTCGCCGGCGACGTGCATCCCGATGTCGCGGACGTCGCGGGGTGGCTGTCGCCGAACCCCGGAGGCGTCGGGCCGATGACGGTGGCGATGCTGCTGTCGAATGTGGTGCGCGCCGCCGAGCGCGCGGCCGGCTGAGCGCCCCTCGCCCCGCCTGTCGGTCGGTTAGCTGCCGCCGAAGTAGCAGGACAGCCCGTTGTCGGTCTGGGCCGACGAGGGCCAGCTGCTGGCGAATGCGCTGTCGTGCGCGGCCGAGCCGAGCTGGATGCGGCACTGGCTGAGCACGGCATCGGTGGCCGAGGGGCTGTTGTCGCCTGCGCTCGGGTCGTTCGGGACACCGAAGCCGTATCGGTAGATGGCCCACCCGCCGTTGCGATCGGCATCGCCGCCGCCCACCGGCGACACGGCGCGTGCTGCGCCCGGGATGCTCGGGAGGGCACTGGCGCAGAAGCCCAGGAACGGTCGCTGGTCGCCCTGCCAGACCGGATAGCCGGCCATCTCGGCCTCGATGGCCTGGTTCGAATCCCAATTGCCCGAGACGAGGACGGCCGACACCTGCCCCACGACGAACTCGGTCGACGAGAAGGCCGTGCGCCAGCTGTCGCACTCGTTGTCGAGCTGGGCCTCGTCGTCTGACTGCTGGTCGGTGGCGGCGACCGGCGCGTGAACGGTCTCGGTGAGCTTGGCGACCGCGCCGTTGGGGGCGGTCGCGGTGACCGAGATCTGAAAGAGCACGTCGGCGGCCAGAGGCGGGAGGGTCGGCGTTGCCGATGCGCTCGGAGTCGCGCGGGGCGTCGAGCGGGAGTGAGCCGTCGGCGTCGGCGCGGGGTGCGGCGCGCAGGCCGTGAGACACAGAACGGCGGCAGCGGCGGCCGCGACGATGACGGAACGCTTCACCATGCCCCCTGAGCCGTGGCGGCTCTCAGCAGCCGCAGTGAGCACGACCGTAGCAGGCCGTACTGACTGCGACCAGGGGGCTCGTGCCGCCTTCGACCGAGTTCATGGCTCGCGGAGGGCGCCATCGGAGGGCCGAACCGTGAATGTCTCGGGAGCGCTGAAGCCGTGCTCGGCGAAGGCCCCGTCCACCGCGACCTGGAGGCGCGAGACCCCGTCGATCGGAACGAGGGCGATGGCCGATCCGCCGAAGCCGCCGCCGGTCATCCTGGCGCCGAGCGCGCCGTTGTCGAGCGCCGTCTCGACGGCCAGGTCGAGCTCGGGCACCGAGACCTCGAAGTCGTCGCGCAGCGACCGGTGCGAGGCGTCGAGCAGTTCGCCGATCGCGGCCGGTCCGTCGGTGCCCAGCAGCCGCACCGTGTCGAGCACGCGCTGGTTCTCGGTCACGACATGCCGCACGCGGCGGAAGGTGAGGTCGTCGAGGATGCCGCGTGCCGCGTCCAACTCGCCGACGCTCACATCGCGCAGGGCCGCAACCCCCAGGGCGCGGGCGCCCGCTTCGCACGACGCGCGCCGCTCGCGGTATCCGCCGGTCGCGTGCGAGTGGGCCACTCCGGTGTCGATGACCGCGATGGTGAGGCCGGCCGCCGCGAAGCCGAGTGGGACGACCCGCGACTCGAGGCTGCGGCAGTCGAGGAAGACGGCGGCGTCCTGGCGACCGAGCAGTGACGCGGACTGGTCCATGATCCCGGTCGGCGCCCCCACCACCTCGTTCTCGGCACGCTGCCCGACGAGGGCGAGGGCCTCGCGCGACAGCCCCAGCCGCCAGACCTCGTCGAGGGCTACGGCGACCGCGCTCTCGATCGCGGCCGATGACGAGAGCCCCGCCCCCACCGGCACGTTGGAATCGATCAGCAGATCGAGGCCGGGAACCACCGTGAGATCCGCGCCGGATCGCTCGAGGGCCCAGGCGACGCCCAGCGGGTATGCCGCCCATCCGCGAAGGGCGCCCGAAGCCTGCGCCACCACGAGTTCTGCCAGGGGAAGCTCGACCACCTCGTCGCTGAAGGTGCTGGCGACCCGCAGCATCCCGTCGTCGCGCGCGCCCAGGGCGACCAGCGTTCGACGGTCGATGGCGAAGGGCAGCACGAAGCCGTCGTTGTAGTCGGTGTGCTCGCCGATCAGGTTGACGCGCCCCGGCGCCGACCAGACGCCGTCGGGCTGGTGCCCCGCGAAATCGGCGAAGAGGGCTCGCAGGTCGTCTCGCATGTCGGTCATACGCTCGCGATCGCCTCTCGGATGCGGTCGGCGGCGTCTTCGGGGCGCACGTCGCCGATCCAGGCTCCCATGGCCGCCTCGGAGCTCGCCAGGTACTTGAGCCGCTCGGCGGCGCGGCGCGGCGAGGTGAGCTCGAGGTGCAGTCGCACCGTGTCGCGACCGACGTGAACGGGCGCCTGGTGCCACGCCGCGATGTACGGGGTCGGAGTGCCGTAGAGGGCGTCGATCCCGCGCAGCAGTCGTCGGTACAGCTCGGCCAGCTCGTCGCGCTCGTCTCCGCTGGTCGCCGCGAAGTCAGGCACCTGGCGGTGCGGCAGCAGGTGCACCTCGATCGGCCAGCGGGCGGCGAACGGCACGAACGCCGTCCAGTGCTCGCCGCTCAGCACGACCCGCGGGCCGTCGCTCTCGAAGTCGAGGATGCGCTGGAACAACTCGGGCGACGTGTGATCGATCGCCGCGAGCAGCCGCGTCGTGCGCGGGGTCACATAGGGGTAGGCGTAGAGCTGGCCGTGCGGATGATGCAGGGTCACGCCGATCTGCTCGCCGCGGTTCTCGAACGGGAAGACCTGCTCCACGCCGGGCAGCGCCGACAGCGCAGCGGTGCGATCGGCCCAGGCCTCGATCACGGTGCGCGCGCGGGTCACGCTCTGCGTGCCGAACGATCCCGTGGTGTCGGGGCTGAAGCAGACCACCTCGCAGCGGCCGACCGAACTGCGGGTGCGGCCGATCCCGAGCTCGTCGAGGTCGTCGCGCCCCCGGGGTGGATCGGCCGCGGTGTCGCGCAGATCCGGCCCGAACGACGGCGAGCGGTTCTCGAACACTGCGACGTCGTAGAGCGCCGGTACCTCGCTGGGGTTGGACGGGCTCTGCGGCGCGAGGGGATCCTGGTCGGCCGGTGGCAGGAAGACGCGGTTCTGGCGGGCGGCGGCGATCGAGATCCATTCGCCGGTGAGCACGTCCTGCCGCATCGTCGCGGTCTCGGGCCGCGGGTCGAGCACGCGCGCGTCGGATGCGCGCTCCGGCCCCAGAGCCGTGCCGGCGTCGTCGTAGTAGAACAGCTCGCGTCCGTCGGCGAGCACGGCGTCGCGGCGCACGACGCCCGCGCTGAGTGCGGTGACCGGGAGTTCCTTCACGGTGATTACGATATCGAAAGCGCTACTTGCGTGATCGACAACGATCGAAAGGGAGCGGATGCCCGAACCGAGCACCCCGCCGCTGCCGGTCGAGGCACGCCGCGAGCGGCTGCTCGCCCTGATCGGCGAAGAGGGATTCGTGCGCGTCGGCGACGCCAGCGAGGTGTTCGGCGTGAGCGAGGTCACGCTGCGATCCGACCTGAGCGCGCTCGAAGCTGCGGGAGCCCTGCGCCGGGTGCACGGCGGGGCGATGGCCGCGCGGGGGGAGGGCCGCGAGTCCCCGGTCGAGGCGACGGCCGAGCGCGACGCCGAGGTGAAGCGCGCGATCGGGCGTCGGGCGGCCGCCCTGGTGAGCAGCGGGAGCAGCATCCTGCTCGATGTCGGCTCGACGACTCTGGCCGTCGCCCGAGCCCTCGTCGAGCGCGCCGAGTTGAGCGGGCTGACGGTCATCACCAACGGGTTGTCGATCGCGCTCGCTCTCGAGCCGGCGATCCCGCGCTTCACGGTGGTGGTGACCGGCGGCACCCTGCGACCGCTGCAGCACTCGCTGGTCAACCCGCTCGCGGCGCAGACCCTGGCGGGGCTGCATGTCGACCTGGCCATCCTCGGCTGCAACGGCATCGACGACGACGGGCGCGTCACCAATCTGAACCTGCCGGAGGCCGAGGTGAAGCGGGCGATGCTCGCCGCGGCCGAAGCGCGGATGCTGGTCGCCGACGGCTCGAAGGCCGGCCAGCGCCATCTCGGTCTGATCGCCGGGTTGGGCGAGTTCGGCACGCTGGTGACGGGAGGCCCCGGAGCCGACGGACTGCGGGCCGCTGCCGCGACCGCGGGCACGCGCGTCGTGATCGCCGAAGAGCGGCTGCCGCCGCCGCCCTAGGCTGGGTGCGTGGCCGCCACCCCCACCGATTCCGCCGTGCCCTCCGGGGTCTCCTCCGCCGGCGTCTCCTCGGTCTCCGTCAGCGGCCGTCAGTTCGTGCTCGAGAACGGGCCTGCCCGTGCCGAGGTCGGCTCGCTGGCCGCCGTGCTGCGCTCGCTGACGGTCGACGGCATCCACCTCACCGAGCCGATCGGCGCCGATGTCGTGGCCCCGATGGGATGCGGCATCGTGCTCGCGCCGTGGCCCAACCGGGTGCGCGATGCGCTCTGGCAGCTCGACGGGCAGCCCCAGCAGCTCGATATCACCGAACCGCCCCGGTGGAACGCGATCCACGGCCTGCTGCGCAACACGGCATACCGGCTGCTGGCGCACGACGCGTCGAGCGTGACGCTCGGCGCGCTGATCGCACCGCAGCACGGCTGGCCGTTCCTGCTCGACACCTCGGTGCGCTACCAGGTCGAGCCGGACGGATTGACCGTCACGCACTCGGTGCGGAACCTGTCGCCGCGCCGTGCGCCGTGGGCGGTCGGGGCGCATCCCTACTTCCGGGTGGGAGACGTTCCCGTCGAGCAGCTCACCGTGACCCTCACGGCCGAGGTGCGGATCGAGCTCGACGACCGCTCGAACCCGGGGGCTCAGCATCCGGTCGACGCCCCTGCTGCCGGCGGCCCGGGCGACCTGCGTGCCGGGCGCCGCCTCGAGGGCCTCACTCTCGACTCCCCGTACGGCCGGCTGGCCAACCGCGACGGGCGGGCGGACGTCGCCTGGCTGACCGCTCCGGACGGCAGCGCGACGACGCTCTGGGCCGACCCCGCATTCGGCTGGATCCAGGCCTACACACTGGCCGAGTTCCCGCGACCGAGCGGACCGGGCCCGGCGGTCGCCCTGGAACCGATGACCGGCCCGCCCGACGCCCTGAACAGCGGAACCGGGTTGATCTGGCTCGAGCCCGGTGCGAGCTGGAGCGGGTCATGGGGAGTGCGCTACGAGCCGGCCGGGCACGCAGACGACACGCAGGAGACGACATGACCGACACCGAGATCCTTCCGACCGGCCGGGCATTCGTGCTCGAGCGCGAGGGCGCGCGCGCCGAGATCGGGTCGGTCGCCGCCGTCCTGCGCTCGCTGACCGTCGAGGGCGCCGACCTCACCCTGCCGATCCCCGCCGACCGGGCGCCGGCGATGTGCAACGGCATCATCCTGAGCCCGTGGCCGAACCGCGTGCGCGCCGGCAGGTGGATGCTCGACGGCGAGCCCCAGCAGCTCGACATCACCGAGCCCGCTCGCGGCGGCGCCCTGCACGGGCTGCTGCAGTTCGCCGACCACGAGGCGACCGAGCAGCGACCGGATGCCGTCACCCTCACCGCGACGATCTACCCGCAGCACGGCTGGCCGTTCCTGGTCGAGACCTGGGTGCGTTACGAGCTCGAGTCGGACGGCCTGACCGTCACCCACGGCGCCCGCAACCTCTCGACAGCACGTGCCCCGTACGCCACCGGTTCGCATCCCTACCTGCGGGTCGGCGGTGCGCCGATCGCCGAGCTCGAGCTCACCGTGCCGGCGTCGACCTACTTCGCCGTCGACGAGCAGCTGAACCCGACGGGGGAGGTGGATGTCACGGGCACCCCCTACGACGTCAGGACGCCGCACCGGGTCGGCGACCTCGCCTTCGACACCGCGTTCGGCGGGGTGCAGCACGCCGATGTCGTGAACGGGCGAGGCGATGTCGCCTGGCTGACCGCTCCCGATGGATCGCGCACCACCCTGTGGCAGAGCACCGACTGGGGCTATGTGCAGGTGTTCACCACCCACGAGATGCCCGGCTCCGACGGGCCGATCGACGCGATCGCGATCGAGCCGATGACGGCGCCACCGGATGCGTTGAACTCGGGTCGGGGGCTGATCTGGCTGGAGCCGGGGGAGACCTGGCACGACTCCTGGGGCCTCCGCTACGCCGGGAGCGCGTGATGCGGGCGTCGCGCGCCGACGCCGCCCGCGTGAAGCGCTGGCGCCGCTACCTCGCCGACGAACGCGCAGAGGCCGCGGTCTACCGGCAGCTCGCCGATCGCAAGAAGGGGCAGGAGCGCGAGATCCTGCTGGGCCTGGCCGAGGCCGAGGGCCGCCACGAGAACCACTGGCTCGAGCTGCTCGGCGATCAGGTCGGCGAGCCGGTGCGGGGGGATCTGCGCACCCGCTTCCTGGTCTTCCTCGCCGGCCATTTCGGTTCGCTGTTCGTGCTCGCCCTCGCGCAGGGGGCCGAGGCCAGGTCGCCGTACGACGGAGAGGCGGATGCCTCGCAGACCATGGCCGCCGACGAGCTGATCCACGGGGAGGTGCTGCGCGGGCTGGCCGCCCGGGGCCGCACCCGGTTGGCCGGCTCGTTCCGGGCCGCCGTCTTCGGGGCGAACGACGGCCTGGTCAGCAATCTCGCGCTGGTGCTCGGCATCGGCGCGACGGGCGTACCGGCGGCGACCGTGCTGTTCACCGGGATCGCCGGCCTGCTGGCCGGGGCGCTCTCGATGGGAGCAGGCGAGTACGTCTCGGTGCGGTCGCAGCGCGAGTTGCTGCAGGCATCGCAGCCCGATCCGGCCTCGCAGGCGGCGCTGGCCCATCTCGACGTCGATGCCAACGAGCTCGCCCTGGTCTATCAGGCGCGGGGCATGAGCAAGAAGGATGCCGAGGCCCAAGCCGACGCCGTGCTCGCGACCCTGCATCTCGACGCCGACGACCCGGCTGCCGCAGGGGTCGACGCTCACGAGGAGATCGGCTCGCCGTGGAACGCCGCCATCTCGAGCTTCCTGTTCTTCGCCTCGGGGGCGCTGATCCCCGTGCTGCCCTATCTCTTGGGAGCGCGCCACCTCGCGGCGATCGCCATCGCGGCCGGGGCGGTCGGTCTGGCCCTGCTCGGAACAGGGGCTGTGGTGGGCATTCTGTCCGGTGCCTCGCCGGGCAAGCGCGCACTGCGTCAACTGCTCATCGGATTCGGCGCTGCGGGCGTCACCTACCTGCTCGGCTCGCTCTTCGGGGCTGCCGGTCTCTGACGCGCGCTATTTTGTGACGGTGAGCGTGAACTCCACGTCCTGAATGCCGCCGTCCGAGTTCGACAGGGTGACCTGAGTGGTCCCGACCCTGTGGGGCGTCAGCCCCGGGTTGAGCTCCGCGCCGTTGTCCGTGCGGCCCGGCGTGAACGTCGCGATCGAGGTCTCGGTGACCACGCCGGAGTAGCTGGTGACCGGCAGGGATCCGGTGTCGAGGTCGACGACCTGGTTCAGCGCGACCTTCACGGTGGTCCCGCCGATCTCCCCGATCTTGACGACCACCGGCTCGACGGCCGGCGTCGAAGGGCTGGTCGGCGTCGCGCATCCGCTCAGCAGAGTCAGCCCGAGCGCGGCGGCGGCGGTTACGGCGACGATGCGAGCGGTGCGAGTCATGGCGGCACCCTACCGGCTAGGGCGTGACGGTCACCCGGAATCCGACGGTGTCGCCGGGGTCCGCGCCGATCAAGGCGACCTGCGTCGACCCGAACCGGAGCGGGACGACCTCGGGCTCGAATCGCCCGCTCGTCAGGTCCCGGCGCTCGACGATCGAGACGATGCGCGGGTCGGCGATCTCCGGGGTGAAGCGCTCGGAGCTGCCGCCGAGGTCGATCTCCAGCACTTGATGCAGCCGCAGTCGAATGGTGTGGGACTGGATGTCGGCCAGCTGGACTTTCAGAGGAGCCACAGGCACCGGATGCTCCACGCATGCGGTGAGGGCGAGCACGACCGCGACGAGGGAGGCGACCGCCCTCGCGCGCCGCATCACGGGACCAGGATCAGCTTGCCCGTTGAGGAGCGGTCCAGCAGTGAGCGGTGGGCGTCGCCGACGTCGTCGAGCGAGTAGCTCTCGCCGATCACGGCGCGCAGCTCGTGGCGGTCGAGCATCCCGAGCAGGTCGGTCACGGCGGCGGCGAGCAGGGCGGGCCGCTGCACGATGTGCACGAGCCAGAAGCCGATCACCGCGGTGCTGCGGCTCATCAGCATGCCGGGCGAGACGTCGTGCGGCGGCACCCGGCCCGCCATGCCGAACACGGCAAGTCGGCCCAGCGGCGCAAGAGCGCGCAGGCTCTGGTCGAAGACCCGGCCGCCGGTCATCTCCAGCACGACGTCGATGCCGCGCCCATCGTTGGCCTCGGTCAGTGCCGCGGCCAGCTCGTCGGTGGTCGAATCGATCGCGGCATCCGCCCCGAGGTCGAGCGCGAGAGCCCGTTTCTCGGCGCTGGAGGCGGTCGCGATGACCCGCCCCGCCCCCCACTTCTTCGCCAGCTGGATCGCGATCGTGCCGACTCCACCCGCCCCGGCATGCACCACCACGCTCTCGCCCTCGGCCAGATGCGCGCTGGTGCGCAGCAGATGCCAGGCCGTGGCGCCCTGCACCAGGGTGGTCAGCGCGTCGGCGCTGCTGACGCCGTCCGGGATCGCGAACAGGCGCGACGGATTCACGGCGACCCGCTCGGCGTATCCGCCCCCCGAGACGAATCCGAGCAGCCGCCTGCCGTCGGAGCCGCGCACCACCACCTCGCTGCCGGGGATCAGCGGCAGGGTCTGCTTGGCGAGGTACGAGTCCTCGGTCTGATGCGTGTCGGCGTAGTTGATGCCCGCGGCGAGCACCTCGAGCACCTCCTCGCCGTCCGCAGGGATCGGTTCGGGCAGTTCGCTGACGACGAGCTTCTCGGGTCCGCCGAACTCGGTGAGATGGATGGCGCGCATGCCTGCGAGCGTAGCTCGCAGCTGCCGCTATCACGAGGAAGCGGGGGTGCTCGTGGGCGCGATCCTCATGACGTCACACTGGCGCGACCATCGCCGGGGCAGACTGGGCGTATGACACTGCAGGCCGGGGACGGGTACGTGGCGATGGGGAGTTCGTTCGCAGCGGGCCCGGGGCTGGGAGCCCCGGTGCCGGGGGCGCCCAGAGGCTCCGGCCGCTCGCTGCTGAACTACGCCCACCTGGTCGCCGCCGATCTCGATCTCGACCTCACCGACGTGAGCCTCTCGGGGGCGACCATCGCCGGCCTGCTCCACGGCGAGACGTCGCTGTCGGGCCGCGCCATGCCGCCGCAGGTCGATGCGCTGACCCCAGACACGCGACTGGTCACGATCACCGGCGGCGGCAACGATGTGGGCTACATCGGCCGCGTCATGCTCGGCAGCCTGCCCGCGCCGCTCTCGTGGCTTCCCCCGGTGCGGCGTGGCCGCCGCGAGTTCAACAGCCCCGAGCAGACCGACTCCCGATTCGCCCAGCTCGAACGCGATCTGCGCGCGCTGGTTACCGAGATCCGACGGCGGTCGCCGCGGGCCCAGATCCTGCTGGTCGACTACCTGAGCCTGCTGCCGCCGGATCCCGCAGCCGCGGTCGGCCGGTTCCCAGCAGAGCTCGCCGACTGGGCGCGCGGCACCGCGGCGCGGCTCGCCGCCCTCACCGAGTCCGTGGGCACCGAACTCGGATGCCCCGTGGTGCGCGTGGCGGCGGCATCCGCCGCGCACCACGCATGGTCGGCCGAGCCGTGGACGCGCCGGCTGCAATTCAGCCGGCGGAAGGGTGCGCCGTACCATCCGACGCGCTCCGGCATGCGCGCCGTGGCCGAGTTGGTGATCGCGGCGATCACCTGACGGATGCCTAGGGGTTCACCGAGGACGCCGACGAACGGGCAGCTGGCGATCGGCGTCGTGCTCGCGCGGGTGCTCACCTGGCGCGGTCGCTCCGGGCTCGACCCCGTCTGAGACGACCGCGGCCGCGAACTCGCGCAAGGCCAGGGCGTTGTAGGCGAGGGCATCAAGCGCGGCCGCACCGACGGCTCCGTCGAGATAGTCGTTGAGACCGCCGACCAGCCCGGAGACGGACTGGTCGACGATGTGCAGTTCGCCATCGGGGAGGGCATCCGACACCGAACTGAACCGCACCGTCACGATGGGAAGACCGGCGATGGCCGCCTCGAGCAGCACCATGGGCTGGCCCTCGTAGTTGCTCGAGAGAACGAAGCAATCGGCCGCAGCCATGGCCGGGAACGGGTTCGCAAGAGACCCGCTCAGAAAGGCCGATTCAGACAGTTCGAGCGACGCGATCTGCTCCTGCAGCTCGGCGCGCAGGGGCCCGTCGCCCACGATCAGCAGGCGCGTCTGCGGCCGCGAGCGGTGCACGATCGCGAACGCCTCGATCAGTCGGGCCTGGTTCTTCTCGGGACTGAGTCGCCCCACCGTGATGAACCAGCGCGTCTCGGGGCTGTGCGACGACAGGCTGCGCGCCCAGTCGGGCACGGTCACCTCCCCTGTTTGCGGATCGACGAACTCCGCGGCATCAAACAGGGGCTGGCTCAGCTTGGCGAGCACCCCGATGTCGTCGATGACGTTGCGGGCCGAGGTGAAGCGTTCGCGGGGCACCGAGAAGCGCTCGCTCAGCGCATCGGCGTTGACGACCGCGAGATCTCGAGACACCGACACCAGTTCGTCGTATCGGGAGTAGAGCGAGAAGACGGCAGGCAGTGAATGGCGCATGCGGCGACGGCCGCCGACCGACCGATGCACCTCAGCGGCCATGTCGTTGTGCAGCCAGATCGCACGACGTGCCGGCGGGGAGTGCAGGATCAGTTGGGCCCAGGGCCTGCTGTATCCGCTGAAGTCCACCACCGAGTCGAATCGCGCGCCGCCGAGCACTCGGCGCCACTCCGACGACCAGAGCCGGTCATCCCAGCGGGGTTCACGCCGCCAGCGCGCACCGAGACGGCCTCGCACCCGACTCGCGATCGTGATCAGCTTGCGGCTGTTCGGCGCTCCGGCGAGGTGGAACTGCCGGATCCGCCCGTCGATGCGGGACGCGTTCATGCGCTGCTCGCGGCCCTTCGGCCGAGCGATCAGGATCGACACGTCGAACTCGGTGTGATCGAGATGGGCGAGAAGATTCAGCGCGGAGCTGGTGATCCCGTTCGATCGCATCCCCCCGAGGTAGAGCAGCAGGGATCGACGCTCGGGGTGCGACTCCGGCTCCGGCGCCGTGATCTCGTTGCGGAAGACCGCGTCGACGACTCGGCTGGCCGCGGCCCCATCGTCCTGAGGCGTGAACACCTCGCGCCACTTGAGGGCGCGTTGCGCGACCTGCGGATCGCGTTCGGCGAGGATCGCCTCCGCGAGCTCGTCGACCGTGCGAGCGGTGGCGCCGGGCAGTTCGCCCAACGACGATGTCCCGCGTTCGCGCGCGTAGTCGTCTTCGTCGGGGGTGAAGAAGACGATTCGGCGGTCGGTGGTGAGAAAGTCGAAGAAGATCGACGAGTAGTCGGTGACGAGCACGTCGGTCAGGCCGAGAACCACATTGGTCGGCAGGTCGTTCGGAACGAGTCGTCCCGGTGCCTGCTCGGCGACCATTCGATGCACGGCCTGGTGCGCCTTCAGCGCGACGGCGAATCGATCGCCCAGGCGCTCCTGCAGCGCGTCGACCGTCGCCACCAGGGCCTCGGCATCGTCGCGAGGGGAGGTGAAACTGGTGCCCTTCCAGGTGGGGGCGTAGGTGACCAGGATGCGCCCGTCGACGGGGATCCCCGCCTCGTGGAGCACGGCGCGTGCGGCCTCCCGCTCGCTCTCGGTCAGGAACTGCCGGTCGGTGCGCGGATAACCCGTCTCGAGGATGCGACCCGAGAAGATCCCGTCGAGCTTGTACGACTCGCGGTACATCCGGGTCATGGTGGGATTCTGGGCGAGCAGCAGATCGGCCGACACGAAGTTGCGCAAGGTGTTGGCGGCGAAGAACGCGCCGTCAGGCATGTCGTAGCCCATCGTCTTCAACGGCGTGCCGTGCCAGGTGTTGAGGTAGACCTGGCCGTCGCGCTTCTGGAACTCGGCGGGGAACGTGGCGTTGTTGATCAGATACTGACTTCGAGCCAGCGCGGCGAAATACCGTGCAGAACGGTAGGTCACGAACCGCACCCGCCGATCGTGGCGGAACTCGGCTCTGAACGGCTTGCCGGCGTGATGGTCGAGCACCCAGATGTGGCGCAGCCCGGGAAGGTCGCTCGCGCGAAGCAGCTCGCGGAAGATCGCTTCGGGGTTGTCGAGGGCCCCATTGCCCGCGAAGGACTCGTAGAGCACGGTGCCCGCAATGATCGGCCGGGCATATGCGATCGCGCGACGTTCGGCGGCGATGGCCCTGGCCGACCTCCGAGCGAGGGTGCGCAGCTTTCGCGGCAGCGCCGAGAGCGCGCGCCGAGGAGTCAGGGCGCGCCGAGTGTTCCCAACCATGTCTCACAGACTCTAAGTCCCCGCGCTACCGCCGCGTGAATTCGAGGATGGCGCTCCGGTGGGTTCTCAGAGTCGCGACCTGGTGGAAGCCGGCAGACGCGAGGGCCGAGACGCCGTAGCCGTCGGTGTGACCCGGAGTCGCGTACTCCACCAACCAGATCGTCGAGATGCCGTCGAGCCGTCCGAGCGCATCGGCCTCGGACAGCGAATACACCTGGTCGTACCAGGTCGGAGACGAGGTGAACGGGGTCTTCAGCGTGGGATCCAGCAAGCCGCGAAAGCCCGACGGGTAGGTGCCGAGCGCAAGCCTGGGCTTCCGCGACGGCCGCACGGAGTTGTCGAAGGCCACGGCATCCCCCGGCCGGGCATGGGTCGCCAGTTGGCTGCTGATGTTCGCCCAATCGCTCTGATTCTTGGCATAGGGGCCGCGTTGCAGCGCCCAGGTCGGGGCGGTCACGGCGAGCACGGCGACAACCCCGACTGCGCTCAACCATCTCAGCCGGGGCATCCTGGCCACGGCGTCGAGAGGGATCGCCATCAGCAGGCCGGCAGCCGGAGCGCACATCGCCAGGTACCTCGGCGTGTAGTCGGCGATCAAGGTGCTGCTGCCGATCAGCACGATGCTGGGCACCAGGAGCCAGGCGACCGGCACCAGCGCCGCATGCGCCTGGGGCGCCGGCACCTGCCAGCGGTGCCACCCCGTTCGCCACCGCAGGATCGAGAGCACGGCTCCGGCGACCATGAGGGCCCACCCGAGGCAGGCGACCGCGGGATTCTCGAAGAACGGACTCACGAACAGCGAGGTGGGATCGTGGTAGTCGCGCGACGCCAGGTAGGCGATCTGGCCGCGCTCCGCGATCGCCAGCGCCACCAGAGGGCTCCCGGCGGCGATCGCTGCGCCGACGGCGATCGCCCAATTGCGCACGAGTCGCGCGCGCGTGGGTTGCAGGAGCAGAACCGCCAGATGGCCGAGCGCGATCATCGGCAGGTAGAGGAAGAGCCAGGTGCCCAGCGCCAGCAGGACGCCGTAGGCGACCCACACCCGGGTCCGCGGTCCGTTCGTGCGCAGAGCCCGCACGAGCACGACCGTCAGCCAGGTGGCCAGCGCGGCCGTGAAGGCGTACGAACGCGCCTCCGATCCGATGTCGGTCAGCCGGGGGAGCACCGCGCACAGCAATCCCGCCAGCACCCCGAACCGAAGGCCGCGCAGCATCGACCCGAGGACGACGATGCCGGCCACGCACAGTCCGATCGCGACCGCACTCGGGGCGCGCACCGCGAAGGGCGAGGATCCGGCCAGCTGGATCCAGACATGCAGACCGAGGTAGTACAGCCCGTGCACGGCGTCGACCCGCTGCACCATCGCGAGCAGCGAGGGAATCGAGCGCTCCGCCGACAGGACGCTCGCCGCTTCGTCGCCCCAGAGAGAGGGAGTCGCCGATCCGATCATCGAGATGGCACCCGCGGCGGCACCCGTGGCAGCGGCGGCCACGGCTGTGCGATGAGTTAGACGGTCCACAGTTCTCCCGGTTCGTCCCTCAGGCCCCGAGTCCCGCCCTCAGAGTGCGCGCCCTCAGAATGCGCCGCGTCGAGCTCGGCAGGAGCTCGACGTCGGGATCGCACCTGAAGCACGATGATGCCGATCGCCAGGAGCGCGGTGCCCACTCCTGAGATCTGCAGGTAGCCCAGATCGAGTCCACCACGGGCCGGAGGAAGGGCCAGCCAGTCGGCGAATGATGCCCCCAGCGGGCGGGTCAGGATGTAGGCCCACCAGAACGCCGCGGTGGCGGGAAGCCCGAGCAGTCGCAGAATCCCGGGCACCGCGAAGAGGGCCAAGAACACCAGGCCGGAGTCGAGAAAGCCCAGTCCGGCCGTCGTCGCCGAGAAGTCGCCCACCGCGGTCCCGAGCGCGAACGTCGCCGAAACGGTCAGCCAGTAGAAGACCTCGCGCCGCGATGTGTCGATGGAGTGAACCGAGAGGGTGCCCTCCCGTTGCCGCCAGACCACGAAGATGGCCAGCAGAACGAGCGCGAACATCGTGGTGGTCACCACGTAGGGGATGCCGATCACCAGGTGGGCCACGTCGGCGATCATCGTGCCGAACACGGCGACCGAGAAGACGAACAGCCAGTACCGCCAGGGCACGTACCGGCGGGCTGTCAGTTGGACGGCCGCGACCCCGGCGAACGCCACGGCGGCGATCAGCACCACGATCACCGGGTCGAAGGTCTTCACCAAGAAATCGGAGAAGACTTCGCCCACGCCGGTGGTCAGGATCTTGAGGATCCAGAAGGCGACGGTCGGGTCGGGCACGCGTTGCGGGCGAGCGCGGTCGGTCACTCTGTCTCCCTCCAGGTTCGCAGGCGGAGTCGTCCATGACCAGAGTGCTTGATGAACCGCAGTCGCGGCGCGTCACTGAACGCACTCTCAGACGCGATACCGCGATCGCGCGGCGAGACCTGGACGTCTTCTGAGCGTTCGACGCGCTCCCTGCGAACCGATCGGTCATCAGGTGCCACGCCCGAGCGTCGACCTTGACGGTGGGCCCGGTGGGGCTCGAACCCACGACCCGCGGATTAAAAGTCCGATGCTCTGCCAACTGAGCTACAGGCCCAACCTCTCAATGGTACCGGTGGTCGATCGGGTGCGCGGTGTGCTTACCCTGGGGTCATGGCCGACGACTTCCACCGCCCCGCGTTCTTCGGCGGCGCGGAGTTCGAGGCGTTCGCCGGCGGCGACGACCCGGCCAGGGTGATCCGGGCCGCTCACGAGAGCGCGCACGCGCTGCTCATGCGGGCCAAGAACAGCGACGATCCGGCGGTGGTCGACCGCCTGGTCGGCTACACCGACGAGCACGGCATCGACGCCCTCGCCGAGCTCTGGGCGCGGTCGGCGGCGCACAGCCTGCCGGGCGCGCTCTGGCGCATCTACCTGGTGCGCGTGATGATCCGGCAGGATCCCGAGGGGGTCGCCCTGCTGTTCCAGCGCGGCACGGAGGTGCTGCGCACGATCGACCCCGTGATCGCGGGAGCGCCGTCGCCCGCCGGGCCGCACGAGGTGACCGAGCTGGCCGATCTCATCCTGCGCGGGCTGTTCGAGGGCGACTTCGCGATCGCCCTCGAGCGCGCCGCGGCGTTCTGCCGCGTCGAAGCGGCGGGCGCATCCAGCATCGCCGACGATCAGGATGCTTCCAGCCCCGAGCGCGCGACGGAACTCACCACCCGCGCGCTCCGGTTGACCACCACCGGTGACGAGCTGGCCTGGTGCGCGCGGATGTCGCGCGCGGGCACCCTTGACTAGGCGCCCGGCATCCCGAAGAGCAAGCGGGCGGCGGGTCGCCGGGTAAACTGGTCGAGCCGGGCCGCGGTAACCCCGGGCTCCAATTTCCGCCGCTTCGAGCGGCCTTCTGCCGAGAGGCGTTCCGCGGTCCGGCACTTCACCCTTGACGAGGGCTAGGCCTTCGCCGACCCCTTCAGCGCGGTCGCCTCGATCTCGATCTTCCTCTCGGGGCTCGACAGGTCGGCGTCTCGAGATCGGCCGGGATCGTCGTCGTGGACGGGTCGGATCCGGTCTCGCTGTTCTGCCAAACCGGCGAGCAATCCGTTCCGAATGACCTCATGACTCATCGACACAGAAAAGGTCGTGACATGCTGACTGATGTGCCCCGTGAACTGGAAGACGTGGACGGCTCCGCCGCCACTGTGTCCAACGAGGACCTTCTGCAGCGCGTTGCGACCGGTGATCGGGAGGCATTCGCTCAGCTGTACGACCGGACGGCTCCGCGCGTCTTCGGACTCGTGAAGCGCCTGCTGCGGGACCATGCGCAGTCGGAAGAGGTGACCCAGGAGATCTACCTGGAGATCTGGCAGTCGGCGTCCCGGTACGACACGAGCAAGGGCGGCGCGATCGCCTGGATGCTGACAATGACCCACCGCCGGGCCGTCGACCGGGTCAGGGCATCGCAGGCCAGCCGGGATCGCGACACGCGGATCGGCATCCGGGATTACCCGACCGATTTCGATTCGGTGGCCGAGAACGTGGAAGTGCGCATCGAGAGCGAGAGAGTGAAGGAGGCCATGATGCGATTGACCGAATTGCAGCGCCAGGCCGTCCAGCTCGCCTACTTCGGCGGCTACAGCCACAGCGAGGTTTCCGAGATGCTCAGCGTGCCGATCGGCACCGTGAAGACCCGACTGCGCGACGGAATGATCCGGCTGCGCGACGAACTGGGGGTGGCCTCGTGAACCCGAAGCCTTCGAAGGATCTGGGCATCAACAGCGGCGCCTACGTGCTGCACGCCCTGAGCGACACCGAGAACGCGCAGTTCGAGTCGCTGCTCGCCGAGTCCGAAGAAACCCGCGCCGAGGTGACCGAGCTGGCCGACACCGCCGTTGAACTCGGACTCTCGGTGGCGCCGGTCGACCCTCCTGCCGCTCTGCGCGCCAGCATCCTCGACCGGGTGGCGGTGACGCCGCAGCTCGCACCGCTCGCGACACCGCTCGCCCCTGTCGAGGACGACGATCACGAGCCCGCCCGTCGAGCGGGCACCGCCGAGGAACGCGCGCGACGCCGGTGGTACACCCGCCCGATCACGACGCTGGCCGCCGCTGCCGCCGCGACCGCTCTCGTGTTCGGGGGCTCCGTGGCCGTGAACGCCGTGATCCAGGGTCAGCAGGCCAGCGCGACCGCCTCGCAGATCACCAGGATTCAGGCCGCCGCCGATTACCGGCGCTCGACGGTGTCGGTATCGACAGGAGGAACGGCCACGCTGATCTGGTCGGAGTCGATGAAGCGCGCCGCCATCATCGTGCAAGGACTCGACCGTCTGCCCAGCAGCAAGACCTACGAACTCTGGTACATCGACGAGAAGGGCGCGACCCCGGCCGGCACCTTCGACGCCGATGGCTCGATGCAGAGCGTCATGCTCGCCGGCGACATGACGTCCGGCGATCTCGTGGGCGTGACGGTCGAACCGGCAGGCGGATCGAAGACGCCCACCACCAAGCCGGTCGCGGTCGTGAAGACGGCCTAGCGCCGGATCACCCGAATTTGCCCGAGACGTAGTCCTCGGTGGCCTGAACGCTCGGTCGCGAGAACATCGTCGTGGTGTCGTCGTATTCGATGAGCTTGCCCGGTTCGCCGGCGCCGGCGATGTTGAAGAACGCGGTCTTGTCGCTCACCCGTGACGCCTGCTGCATGTTGTGGGTGACGATCACGATCGTGTAGTCCTGCTTGAGCTCCTCGATCAGGTCCTCGATCGCGAGGGTCGAGATCGGGTCGAGGGCCGAGCACGGCTCGTCCATGAGTACGACATCCGGTGACACGGCGATCGCCCGCGCGATGCAGAGCCGCTGCTGCTGCCCGCCGGACAGGCTCGCGCCCGGCTTGTCGAGGCGGTCCTTGACCTCTTTCCAGAGATTGGCGTTCTTCAGCGACTTCTCCACGAGCGCTTCGCCGTCGCTCTTCGACATCTTGCGGTTGTTCAGGCGGACGCCGGCGAGCACGTTGTCTCTGATCGACATCGTGGGGAACGGGTTGGGGCGCTGGAAGACCATCCCGACCTGACGGCGCACGAGAACGGGGTCGACGCCGGGTGCATAGAGGTTGTTGCCGTCGATGATCACCTCACCCTCGACGTGGGCGCCCGGGATTACCTCGTGCATCCGGTTGAGCGTTCGCAGGAAGGTCGACTTGCCGCAGCCGGATGGTCCGATCAAGGCGGTGACGGAGCGCGGTTCCATCGTCATCGTCACGTCCTCGACGGCCAGGAAGTCGCCGTAGTAGACGCTGAGGTCGATGGCTTGAATGCGTTTCGACATGTGGCTTCCGTTCGATGTTCTGGTCGGTCAGCGACGGGCTTTGGGCGCGAACTTCGCCGCGACGAGCCGTGCGATCAGGTTGAGGATGACGACGATGATGATCAGCAGCAGCGCGGAGCCCCACGCCTCGGCTTCGGTCACCCCGGGCTGGGTCGGGTCGGGATCGACGTAGTTCCTGTACGAGACCACGGCAAGCGTCGACATCGCGCCATGAAGCGGATTCGCGTTGAAGGCGGCCCGGGTGTATCCCGCGGCGATGTAGATCGGCGCGGTCTCGCCGATGACACGGGCGATGGCCAGCATCGCCCCGGTGACCAGACCGGCGACCGAGGTGCGCAGCACCACCTTGACGATCGTGCGCCACTTCGAGACGCCGAGGGCGTATGCGGCCTCGCGGAGCTCGAGCGGGACGAGCTTGATCATCTCCTCGCTCGCGCGGACCATCGTCGGGATCATCAGGACGCACAGGGCGACCGCCGCGGACAGCCCGTTGAACGTCCCCGGGCCCACGAGCAGGGTGAACAGGGCGAAGGCGAACAGGCCGGCGACGATGGACGGGATGCCGGTCATGACGTCGACCAGGAAGGTGACCACCCTGCGCACCGGGTGATTCGGCAGCGCGTACTCGGTGAGCCACACGGCGGCGAGCAGACCGATCGGGATCGAGATCACCGCGGCGATGCCGGTGATGATCAGTGTCCCCACGATCGCCGGCCCGACACCCGCGACGAGCGTGGTCTGGGAGGTCGCCCGGTCGAATTGCGCCTTCTCGGGGTTGAAGATGAACTGCGGGGTCAAGGTCGTGATGCCGTGCTCCACGACGGTCCAGAGCGTGGACACCAACGGGATGATCGCGAGCAGGAAGGCCACGATGACGAGGCTGCGCACGAAACGATCGGTGGCCCAGCGGCGTCCCTCGACGATCGAGGCCAGGATCCCGATGGCCGCCAAATAGAAGACCGCACCGAGGGCGAGCCAGCCGGCGACGTAGTCGAGGTGGCCGAAGCCGGCGAAGACGAGTGCGCCCGCGGCGATGGCGCCGAGGGCGACCCAGAGGTCGATGAGCCGAGGGAGCCGGCCGGTGGTGAGGGTGCGCTGGGCCATGGGCGCCTGGTTCGCCGGGGTTTCGGTGCTCATCAGGCGGCCTTCCGGATCGGGATGCGCCGGCGACGAGGCGTCGCAGAGGTGCGGCCGACGATCCACCGGGCGACGAAGTTCACGGCGAACGACACCACGAAGAGCAGCAGCCCCGTCGCGATGAGAGCGTCGGCCTGCGTCTGGTTCGCGCCGCCGAACTTGTTCGCGATGTTCGAGGCGATCGTCGCCGGGTTGTCGTTGGTGAGGACTTGGAACGAGATGATGAGTTTCGGGGAGACGATCATAGCGATCGCCATGGTCTCGCCGAGTGCGCGGCCGAGACCGAGCAGGATCGAGCTGATGATGCCGCTGCGGGCGTAGGGGAAGACGGCGAGCCGGATCATCTCCCACCGTGTCGCGCCGAGGGCGAGGGCCGCCTCTTCGTGCAGCGACGGCGTCTGCAGGAAGATCTCACGGCTGATGGAGGTGATGATCGGCAGGATCATGACCGCGAGCACGACAGCACCGGCGAGAAGGGTCGAACCGCCTTTCGCGACGTCGCCGCTGAAGAGGGGGATCCAGCCGAAGGAGCTGTTCAGGAATTCGTTGAGCGGGCCCAGGAACGGGCGGATCACGACGATCCCCCAGAGGCCGAAGACGACGGAGGGGACCGCCGCGAGAAGGTCGACCAGGTAGCCGAGGACGCCGGACACGCGGCGCGGCGCGTAGTGCGAGATGAAGAGGGCGATGCCGACCGCGACGGGCGCTCCGAGCAGGAGGGCCAGGAACGAGGCCCAGATCGTGCCGAAGAGCAGCGGGCTGACGTACTGCCAGAAGTTGTCGTAGCCCAGGGTGAAGCCGGAGGTCCGGTCTTGAAGAGCCGTGTTCTGCGTCCAGTTGGCCGCGATGGCCGGGGCGGCCTGGATGACGAGGAAGATCGCGACGCCCGCGAGCACCACCATGATGAGCCATGCCGCGCCCGAGCTCAGGCCGAGGAAGACGCGGTCGCCCACCTTGGATACCTTCATGGCCGCGAGCCCGGTGGGGGCCCCCGTGTTCCGGGGGCCCCCACCGTTCGCCGCGGCTGCCGGAGTGGCGGTCACGGTTCAGTATTACCGTTTCTCTGTGTGTGTCGGCGATCCGTTTACTTGACAGTGGCGAGGGTCGCGACGACCTGCTTCAGGATCGCGTCCGGAAGCTCCGCCGAGTTGGCCTTGGTTGCCCCGGCCTTCTGACCATCGGCCGAGGCGATGAACTCCAAGTAGGCTACAACGAGCTTCTTCTTGGCCGCGTCCTTGAACTGCGCCGGGATGATGGCGTACGACACGAGCGGGATCGGGTAGGCCTTGGTGTCGGCCTTGATCTTCGCGTAGTCGAACCCGCCCGACAGGTCACCGGGGGTGGTGTTCGGCTTGATGGAGAAGCCGGTCGCCATCGCCTCGCCGATTGCGTCGTTGGACAGCTTGACGCCGTCGACCGAAGCCACCGTCGCGCCCGAGGTGAGAGCCGAGTGGTCCACACCGCCGATCGCGCCATCGACCGCCGCGATCTCGGTCGCGACCGCAGCGCCGCCCTTCTGCAGGTCCATGCCGGTGATCTGCGGCAGGGTGCCCAGGTTCGGGCCGGCCGGCCAGTCGGACCCGGCCTCGCCCGCGAGGTAGTTGGTGAGGTTCTGCATCGTGCCGGACGAGTCGGAACGGGTCACGACGGTGATCTTCTTCGCCGGGAGAGCCTTGCCGTTGTTGTCGGTGGCGATCGCCGGGTCGGACCAGTCGGTGATCTTGCCCGCGAAGATCTTGGCAAGAGTCGAGGCCGACAGGTTCAGCGTCGACGCGTCCTTGTCGTTGTACTGGATCGCCACGCCGTCGAGGTAGACCGGAATGTCGAGCGCACCACCGGGGAACGTCGCGGTGGCCTGCGCCAACTCGTCGGCGCTGAGCGGCGCGTCGGAGCCGGCGAAGTCGAGCGAGCCCGCGATGAAGTCCTTGCGGCCGCCGCCCGAGCCCTCGGGGTTGTAGTTGAGCGTCACGCCGGTGGCCACCGACGCGAAGGCCGCGCTGTAGCCCGTCTGAGCGGCAACCTGCGCCGAGGAGCCGGCCGCGGTGATCGTGCCGGTCAGCGACGCGTCGATCGCGTCGAGGCCGACCTTGGAGGTCGGAGCGGCGGACGGGGTGTCCGTGCCACTGGTGGCGGAGCAGCCGGCGAGTGCCAGCGTTCCGATGAGTGCAAAAGCAGCAATGCTGCCCGCGCGTGAGATCTTCACGTGTGTTCCCTTCGGGAATGTGGGTTGTCTTGGTCGACCCAGAAGCGGGCCGGTAGCGACGATACGAATGACGCGTGACCAGCCTCAGGGTGGATGGTGAACGGAAGGTGAACTGATGCGGAACTCGCCGCGCGGGAGGCCTCCGGTCAGGCGGTCGGACGGTGCACCTCGACCGCGACTACACCGCTCTCCGGGTGGTCGACGGGCACGTGCAGCACCGCGTACTCGCCGGTCGAGAGCATGGCGGCGCGCTGCAGCTTGCCGGAGTCGGGGGTCCCCGTCGACCGCACCACCGCGTCGATCAGTTGCGGCAGCACGGGTCCGTGGCTGCAGAGCACCGTGGTCACGGCCTTGCGCAACCGCTTCGCCACCAGCTTCGAGACAGCCGCTCCGTCGCTCTGGTAGGCGTCTTGACTGATCTGGGCCTTCTCGGTGACGTCGAGTCCGGTGACCCGAGCGGTCGGGGCGATCGTCTGCAGGCAGCGTTCCGCCGTCGACGAGATCAGCTTGACCGGGCGGTAGGCCGCAATCCCCGGCGCCACGCTGAGCGACTGGTCGATGCCGCGCTGCAGCAGCGGGCGGGTGGCGTCCGGGCCGTCCCAGTGCTCCGCGGGCGTCGCCTTGCCGTGGCGGAGGGCGATGATGGCGAAGGTGCGCGCCCGTCCCTGGGCATGCAGCTCGGCGAAGCGGTCGACGATGTCGACGTCGTGCGGATAGCTGAGGGCGGCGCGGGCGTCGGCCGGCGACATCCAGTGCAGGCTCTCGATCTCGTCGTTGGCGGCGAACGTCGAGTTGGCGATGGCCGACTCGACGACCTCGGCCGCCCAGTAGTAGACCACCTTGTCGCGGCCGCTCGGCAACGGGTACTCGACGACGCCCAGCGGGGGGCCGAGCGCGACCACCAGTCCGGTCTCTTCGGCGATCTCGCGCACCGCCGTCTCGGGCAGGGTCTCGCCGGGATCCACCTTGCCCTTGGGCAGGGAGGTGTCGCGGTGCTGGGTGCGGTACACCAGGAGGATCTCGACGCCCCGCTTCGTCTCGCGCCAGCACACCGCGCCTGCGGCGAGCACCGCTGAGCTCGACACGTCGGAGGGACTCACCGCAGGGCCCCGCCGCGCCGACGTCCGGCGATCTGGCGGGTGAGCGCCGACTGCATGTCGGTGAGCGGTTCGCCGGTCGGTGAGAGGTCGTGCCGAACCCAGACGCCGTCGGAGCCGAGCCACCACGACGAGGTCTCGTCGCTCATCGCCTGATCGAGAAGCCCGGCGAGCTCGTCGAGGTGCTCGGGACGCACCAGCCGCACCAGGGCCTCGACCCGGCGATCGAGATTGCGGTGCATCATGTCGGCACTGCCGATGTAGACCTGCGGGTCGCCGTCGTTGGCGAACCAGAAGATGCGCGAGTGCTCGAGGTAGCGCCCCAGGACGCTGCGCACGCGGATGTTCTCGCTGAGGCCCTCGACGCCGGGCCGCAGCGAGCAGATCCCGCGCACCACGATGTCGACGGGCACCCCGGCGTTGCTCGCCCGGTAGAGCCCGTCGATGATCGCCTCGTCGACGATCGAGTTGACTTTCAAGCGGATGCCGCTCGGCCGGCCCGCCGCCGCGTTCTCGGCCTCCACGTCGATGCGCTTCAACAGCCCTTTGCGCAGGTGCAGCGGAGCCACGAGCAGGCGCTTGAATTTCTTCTCGATCGCATAGCCCGAGAGCTCGTTGAAGAGCCGGGTGAGGTCTTTGCCCACCGTGTCGTCGGCCGTGAGCAGCCCGAGGTCTTCGTAGATGCGACTGGTTTTGGGGTTGTAGTTGCCGGTGCCGATGTGGCTGTAGTGCGTCAGGGTGCCATTGCGGTCCTGCCGCACCACCAGGGCCAGCTTGCTGTGCGTCTTGAGCCCGACCAGCCCGTAGACCACGTGCACGCCGGCCTTCTCGAGCTTGCGCGCCCAGCCGATGTTGGCCTGCTCATCGAACCGCGCCTTGATCTCGACCAGCGCGAGCACCGCCTTGCCGGCCTCGGCCGCGTCGATCAGGGCTTCGACGATGGGGCTGTCGCCGCTGGTGCGGTACAGGGTCTGCTTGATGGCCAGCACGTTCGGATCGGCGGCCGCCTGCTCGAGAAAGGTCTGAACGCTGGTCGCGAACGACTCGTACGGATGGTGCAGCAGGATGTCGCCCCGGTCGATCGAGGCGAAGACGTCTGGCTTCTCGGTGGGCTCGGTCGGCAGCAGGCTGGTGCTCGTGGTCGGCACGTTGCGCGGGTACTTGAGGGCGGGGCGATCCAGCTTCGTGACCTCGAACAGACCGCCCAGGTCGAGCGGAGCCGGCAGGCGGTAGACCTCCTGCTCGGTGATCTGCAACTCGCTCATCAGCAGATCGAGCGTGACGTCATCCATGTCGTCGCTGATCTCGAGACGGATGGGCGGCCCGAAACGGCGGCGCAGCAACTCTTTCTCGAGGGCCTGGATCAGGCTCTCGGTCTCGTCTTCCTCGACCTCGACGTCTTCGTTGCGCGTGACGCGGAACTCGTGGTGGGCGACGATCTCCATGCCGGGGAAGAGCTCTTCGAGGTGGTTGGCGACGAGGTCTTCGAGCTGGATGTAGCGCAGCAGCCCCCGCGAATCGTCGGGCAGCTGCACGAAGCGCGGGAGATTCTGCGGCACCTTCAGGCGGGCGAACTCTTCTTTGCCGGTCTTCGGGTTGCGCACCCGGATCGACAGGTTGAGCGAGAGCCCCGAGATATAGGGGAAGGGATGCGCGGGATCGACCGCGAGCGGCATCAGCACCGGAAAGATCTGCGCCGAGAAGATCTCGTCGATGCGCACCCGATCCTTCTCGTCGAGATCGCTCCAGCTCTCGATGTGGATGCCGGCCTCGTCGAGAGCCGGCTTCACCAGGAGCTGGAACGCGCGGGCGTGCCGGTCTTGCAGCTCGTGCGCCTTCTCGCTGATGTCGGCGAGCACGTCGAGGGGCGCGCGGCCGACGTTCGTCGGCACCGCGAGCCCGGTGGCGATGCGGCGCTTGAGGCCCGCGACCCGAACCATGAAGAACTCGTCGAGGTTGCTGGCGAAGATCGCGAGGAAGTTGGCGCGCTCGAGGAGCGGCTGCCGGGGATCCTCGGCGAGTTCGAGCACGCGCTGATTGAACGCCAACCAGCTCAGTTCGCGGTCGAGGAAGCGGTTGGAGGGCAGCGTGCCGTCATCCACCAGGACCGGTTCCGCCTCGTCGTCATCGAGCAGGTCGGCCGCGATCGTGGCATCGCCGAGGGGGCTGTTGCTCTCCATCGCCCCATCCTGCCACTGCGTGCGTTAACGGAAGATGTCGGGCGGGTGCGTCACCGGTCGCCTGGCGGGGCCTGCGGATCACACCGGGGTCAGGCGGTCTTCATCCTCGTAGACGTTGAATCGGTAGCCGACGTTGCGCACCGTGCCGATCAGCGACTCCAGATCGCCGAGCTTGGCGCGCAGCCGCCGCACGTGCACGTCGACCGTGCGCGTGCCGCCGAAGTAGTCGTAGCCCCAGACCTCGCTGAGCAGCTGCTCGCGGGTGAACACCCGGCTCGGATGCGTCGCCAGGAACCGCAGCAGTTCGAACTCCTTGAAGGTCAGATCGAGCGGTCGACCGTGCACCTTGGCCGAGTAGCTGGCCTCATCGATGACGACACCGGACGCCTGGATCTTGGACGACGACGTGTCGTGGGCCAGGCGCGCGATCACCAGCCGGATGCGGGCATCCACCTCGGCCGGGCCTGCGGTCTCGAGCAGCACCTCGTCGATGCCCCACTCGTCCGAGACCGCCGTGAGGCCGCCCTCGGTGAGCACGAGCACGAGCGGCACATTCACGCCCGTGGTGTTCAGGATCTTGCACAGCGACTTGGCGCTCGCCAGATCCTGTCGCGCATCGACCAGAATCAGGTCGGCGGCCGGGGCGTTGATCAGCGAGGCCGGCTCGGCCGGGATGGATCGAACCCGATGACTCAGCAGCCCGAGCGCGGGCAGAACGTCGCCGTCGACCGTTGGGGTCAGGATCAACAGCTGGGCCACAGGGTCCTCCAAAACGCCTACCGCACAGTGTATCGACCGATTCCACGGCCTCCTTCGCCGGATGCCGGCGGCGGTACGATCGCCTCATGGCCTGGTCTCTGCGCAGCGTGATCCCTGTCTGGGTGATCGCCCTCGTCGGCGCGATCCTGGTGGGAGTGCTCGCGCCGCACCGCTCCGACACCGGCGGCCCCCTCATCTGGCTGCCGATCGTGCTGGCCGGGTCGGTGCTGGCCACGATGACGATCCAACTGGCGTTGCAGCGCAAAGAGGGCCTGGTGACCAGAATGATGGCCAGCCTCGGCGGAGCGCTCGTGATCTGCGCGGTCGCCAGCGGCATCCTGCTCCTGGTCTGAGCCGCGTCTAGACTCGGACCATGATCCTCGCGCTGGAACTGTTCTTCGTGGGCCTGCTCGTCCTGGCAGGGCTGGCCATCGCGTTCGTCTCGGTCACAGTGCTCTACAACCTGTTCCGCGGCCAGTCCTGAGTTCCCTCGTCGTCACAGAGATGTTCGAACTCGATACCACCCTGCCCGCCGAGATCGTGCCGCTGTCGTGGCTGCTCGGCATCTGGGAGGGCAGCGGCATCGTGGCCTACCGGGTCGGCGATGAAACCCGAGAGCACGAGTTCGGCCAGCGGGTGGCGTTCACCCAGGACGGCACCCCGCACATCCAGTACAGCTCGTCGACCTGGTTGTTCGGCGCGGTCGACGATGATGCCGCGGATGACGCCCCGGCTCCGGTTCCGTCCCCCCTGTTCTCCGAGATCGGCTACTGGCGACTGGCGCGGCCGCTCGTCGACGCCGATCCCGGACCGGGCATGCTCCCCGGCATCGGCGATCCGGTCTTCACCACCGCCGACGAGGTCGAGTCGCTGCGCACGGCCGACGGCGCCTTCGAACTCGAGGTGACGATCGTGCACCCTGGCGGCGTCAACGAGCTCTATCTGGGGCAGGTGAAGGGGCCGCGCATCGACCTGGCGACGGACGCCGTGGTGCGCACGTCGTCGGCCAAGGAGTACGCCGCCGCGACCCGGCTCTACGGACTGGTCGACGATCATCTGCTGTGGGCGTGGGACATCGCGGCACTCGGTCAGGACCTGCGAACGCACGCGTCGGGGAGGCTCGCCCGTGTCGAGTGAGCCCGCCGGCCCGTTCGTCGATCCGTTCACCCGGCGCGACGGCGCGGTCGGTGAGCCGCCGCGGCACTACGGCAACCCGCTGGGGGAGCAGCGCGAGCTGGCGGCCGGGCGCGCCATCGTCGACCTGTCGGATCGCGACGTGCTCTCGGTCACCGGCCCCGACCGGCTCAGTTGGCTCGATTCGCTCACCTCGCAGCGGCTGATCGGCCTGGCGCCCGGAGTCGCGGCCGAGACGCTGCTGCTCGACCCGAGCGGCCGGGTCGAATACGCGGCCCGCGTGCTCGACGACGGCGAGACCACCTGGCTGTTGATGGACGCGGGCACCGGCGCGGGCTTCCTCGCCTTCCTGACCAGGATGCGCTTCATGCTCCGAGTCGAGGTGCTCGACCGCTCGCCGGAGTTCGCCACCATCGGCACGCTGGGCGGGGTGCCGTCTGCCCTGTCGGCGGTGACCGCGCAGGGCAACGGGATTCCGCTGATCTGGCACGACCCGTGGCGGTCGATCGTGGCGGGCGGATTCCAGTACGCGGCGATCCCGGTGCATCCTGCCGAGAGCTGGGACTACGCCGAGTCGCTGGTCGCCCGCTCGGAGCTCGATGCCCTCGGCGGCCTCCCCGCGGCCGGCGCCCTTGCGCTCGAGGCGCTGCGGATCGAGGCCTGGCGCCCCCGGGCCGCGACCGAGATCGACGGAACGACGATCCCGCACGAGCTGGACTGGCTGCGCTCGGCCGTGCACCTCAGCAAGGGCTGCTACCGGGGCCAGGAGACCGTGGCCAAGGTGCACAACCTGGGGCATCCGCCGCGCCGGCTGGTGCTGCTGCACCTCGACGGCTCGGAGGGGGTGCTTCCGGAGGCCGACGACGAGGTGCTGCTGGATGGCGCGGTGGTCGGCCGGGTGACCGCGGCAGCTCGGCACCACGAGCTCGGGCCGATCGCGCTGGCCGTGCTGAAGCGCTCTGCCGATCCGGCTGCGGCCCTGACGGTCGCCACGGCGACGGGCGAGGTGCTGGCCGCGACGCAGCAGGTGATCGTGCCGCCGGATGCCGGGGCCGAGGCGAACGTGCCGCGCTTGCCGCGGATCGGCGCAGTGCGGCGCTAGCCGTTCGTGCACCTTCGTCGCCGAGGCGGTGCAGGTCAGCGAGGCGCGACGGCCGCCCAGTCCAGCGTGAGCTCGCCGAGGCGCCACCGGGTGCGACCTCCGCGCACCGGCCAGCCGGCCTCGCGCAGTCCCTCGACCGTCGCGATCCAGCGCTGCGTCGGGCCGTAGACCGCCAGGGCCGCGTGCACCGCCCAGAGCCGATCGAGTTCTGTCAGCAACTCGTGCACGCGCTCACCCAGCACGTTGCGGTGGATGAGAGCCTTGGGCAGGCGCTCCGCGACGATCGACGGCCGCTCGAGCGAGGCGAGCCGCAACGAGACGGTGAAGGTCAGCGGCCCGGACGGCCCGAGGGCGACCCAGCTCGCGACGCGGCCGACCTCGTTGCAGGTGCCCTCGACGAGAAGGCCGCCGGGCTGCAGTCGCGCGGTCATCGTCGCCCAGGCTCCGGCGACCTCGCTCTCGTCGTACTGCCGCAGCACGTTGAGCGCGCGGATCACCGCAGGACGACGCGACGCGGGCGTCGGCGTCTCGAAGCCGCCGAGTCGGAAGCTGACGCCGTCGCGCGCGGCTGCCGACGCGATCCTGACCCGCTCGGGATCGATCTCGACGCCGATCACCTGCACGTCGGGCCTCACCGCCGCGAGGCGGTCCCGCAACTCGAGCGTGGTGGTGGCCGATGCGCCGTATCCGAGGTCGACCACCAGGGGATCCGCGCTCGAGCGCAGCACCGGCTGACTCGCGATCCAGCGGTCGACGCGCCGCAGCCGGTTGACTCCGGTCGTGCCGCGGGTGATGCGGCCCTGAGGCGATGCGCGGGGGACGGATGCGCGGGCCATTCCCCGATTCTCGCGCTCGATAGGCTGGCGGCATGACCCACACGCTGATCCTGTTGCGCCACGGCAACTCGGACTGGAACACCAAGAACCTGTTCACCGGCTGGGTCGATGTCGACCTCAGCGACCAGGGACGGGCCGAGGCCACGCGCGCGGGGCAGTTGATCGCGGAGTCGGGGATCCTGCCCGACATCCAGTACACCTCGGTGCTCAAGCGGGCCATCCACACGGCCGATATCGCGCTCGCCGAGGCCGATCTCGACTGGATCGACGTGAAGCGCAGCTGGCGCCTCAACGAGCGCCACTACGGCGCGCTCCAGGGCAAGGACAAGGCGCAGACCCTCGCCGAGTTCGGCGAGGAGCAGTTCATGATCTGGCGCCGCAGCTTCGACGTGCCGCCGCCGCCGCTGCCCGACGACAGCGAGTTCAGTCAGGCGCACGACCGCCGGTACGCGGGCCTCGGCGCCGAGCTTCCGCGCACCGAGTCGCTCAAGCTGGTCATCGACCGGATGCTGCCCTACTGGCATTCCGACATCACGAAGGATCTCGGCGCCGGCAAGACCGTGCTGGTCACCGCCCACGGCAACTCGCTCCGCGCGCTCGTGAAGCACCTCGACAACATCTCGGACGATGCGATCGCCGAACTGAACATCCCGACCGGCATCCCGCTGGTCTACCAGCTGGATGACGCGTTCATGCCGGTCGGCCCGGGCAGGTACCTCGACCCCGAGGCGGCGGCCGCGGGTGCTGCGGCGGTCGCCAGCCAGGGCAAGAAGTAGCGAGAGCGGGCGAGAAGCTCCGGGCTTGGCGCCTCGTCAAGGGAGCCTTACCCACAGGTAAGGAACACCTTTCCGAGTAAGATATTAAGATGCCGACCGCGACAGTGACCAGCAAGGGTCAGATCACCATTCCAGCGTCGATCCGCGAGCAGTTCGGCATTCATGCCGGCACCCGGGTGCACTTCTTCGTGAACGCCGACAGCATCGAGTTCGTGCCCGCCACCCGATCGGTGCGAGAACTCGCGGGGATGCTCAACTACGACGGGGAACCAGCGACCATCGAGCAGATGGATGACTCGATCGCCGAGTACTTGACCGAGAAGCATCGCAGATGATCGCTGTCGACACGAACGTCCTCGTCCGCTTTCTCGTGCACGACGACGAGGGGCAATACCAGCGTGCCGAACGGTTCTTCAGCGAACGGACTGTTGGCGACCCGGCGTTCGTCGCGCTTGTGGTTGTCGTCGAGACCGTGTGGGTGTTGCGCCGTCAATACCGCTTCGGGGCAGACGCCATCGCGCGGGCCATGCTGGCGCTCCTCGGGGCTGACGAGGTGGTGATCCAAGCACCGGACGTTGTGCGTCGCGCGATCCGTGACACCGAAGGCACGGGTGTCGACCTCGCCGACGCGATCATCGCGCAGCTCGGCATCGACGCGGATTGTGACGTGACGGTCACGTTCGACCGTCGCGCGGCCGAGCTGCCCGGAATGCGACTGCTGGAGTAGGGCGCTACGCGCCCTGCGGCACCCAGTCGCCGGTCGCCAGGTATTGCACCTTCTTGGCGATCGAGACCGCGTGGTCGGCGAAGCGCTCGTGGTAGCGCGAGGCCAAAGTCGCGTCCACCGTGTCGACGGCGGCGCCCTTCCAGGTCTCGCCCAGCACCTTGTCGAAGACGCTGAGGTGCAAGGCGTCGACCTTGTCGTCCTCGTTGCGGATGTCTTCGGCGATCTGCACGTCTTCCGTGCGCAGCAGCTCGGTCAGCTTCTTGGCGATCTCGACGTCGAGCGAGCCCATGTCGCGGAAGGTGCTGCGCAATCCCTTCGGCACGACCTTCTCGGGAAAGCGGTAGCGCGACAGCTGCGCGATGTGCTCGGCCATGTCGCCCATGCGCTCGAGGGAGGCGCTGATGCGCAGCGCGCTCACCACGATGCGCAGGTCGCGCGCCACGGGATTCTGGCGGGCGAGGATCTGGATGGCGAGCTCATCGAGCTCGGCGGCCAGGGCGTCGATCTTCGCGTCGTCGGCGATCACGGTCTCGGCCAGCGCCACGTTGGATTCGTTGAACGACTTGGTCGCGCGCTCGATCGAGTCGGCGACGAGGGTCGAGATCTCGACCAGGCGGTCTTGAACCTCTCGCAGCTCCTGCTGGAATACCTCGCGCACTGCCGATCCTCTCGCTGTCGGGCACGATGAATCGCCCCGGTCTCTGGCCACGTTGCCCCGATCAGGTGAACGGATGGTGGCCGAAGGCTGAACTTCATCCCAAGTCGTCGGCGATCGGCCTCTCGCCGGCCGGTCGGGTGACTCGCTGCGCCCTAATCTAGTCGCATGGACCTGGCGCACTGGCTTGTGCCTGCTGCCCTCGCCTTCGGCTTGCTGGTCGGCGTGGGCGTTTCTGTCACGGTCATGACGGCGCATCGGCGCGGTCGCAGCGCGGTTGCGGTCTTCACGTCGGTCCCGGATGGCGTCGAGGAAGTCATCGACTCCCTCGAGTCGGCGGGTGTCATCATCGACTCCTCCAACAACGTGCTCTCGGCCTCGACCGCGGCGCTGGCATACGGGCTGGTCTGGAATCAGGCCCTCGTGCATCCCGAGCTGGTCAAGCTGGTCGATCAGGTGCGCCGCGACGGCGTCCCGGTGAGCCAGGAGCTGAACCTCGCCCACACCCCGTTCGGCGAGAACCAGCTGCATCTTCAGGTGCGCGTCGTCCGACTCGGCACGCGGTTCGTGCTGCTCATCGCCGAGGACCGCACCGAGTCGTACCGACTCGACGAGGTGCGGCGCGACTTCGTGGCCAACATCAGTCACGAACTCAAGACCCCGATCGGCGCGATCGGATTGCTCGCCGAAGCGATCGAGGCCGCGTCGGACGAGCCGGCCGAGGTGAAGCGCTTCGCGAAGCGGCTCACGATCGAAGCGGATCGGCTCGCCCACCTCACTCACGAGATCATCGAGCTCAGCCGGCTGCAGGCTGCGGCGCCCCTGGCGTCGGCCGACAAGGTGGACATCGATTCGGTCGTCGCCCAGGCGCTCGATCGCAACCGCGTGGCGGCCGAGTCGCATCGCATCTCGTTGGTCAGCGGCGGGGATGCCGGGGCCGAGGTCTACGGCAACGAGCAGCTGCTGGTCACGGCCGTTCACAACCTGATCGCCAATGCGATCCAGTACTCGCCGGACGGCTTCCGGGTCGGGATCGGCGTCACCAACTCCGACGGGGTCGTCGAGATCGCCGTCACCGATCAGGGCGTCGGCATTCCCGAGAACGAGCGCGACCGCGTGTTCGAGCGCTTCTTCCGCGTCGACAACGCGCGCAGCCGCCACACCGGCGGCACCGGCCTCGGGCTCAGCATCGTCAAGCACGCCGTGCAGAACCACGGCGGCGACGTGCGCGTCTGGTCCCAGCAGGGCAGCGGGTCCACCTTCACCATCCGGCTCCCCGAGGCTCCCAAGGCACCCACCCCTTCCTCGGCCACCTCAGCCGCCACCCCCTCGGCGGCCCCGCCCACCACCCTCGGAGCCACGACGTGACCCGCATCCTGATCGTCGAAGACGAGCCCTCGCTGAGCGAGCCGCTGTCGTTCCTGCTGCGCCGGGAGGGATACGACACCGAGATCGCGTCGGACGGCCGAGAGGCGCTCGCGGCGTTCGATCGCGACGGCGCCGATCTGGTGCTGCTCGACCTGATGCTGCCCGGCCTGCCGGGCACCGAGGTGTGTCGCGAGCTGCGCACTCGCACGTCCGTTCCGATCATCATGCTGACCGCGAAAGACAGCGAGGTCGACATCGTCGTCGGGCTCGAGCTGGGCGCCGACGACTACGTGACCAAGCCGTACTCGACCCGCGAGCTGCTCGCGCGGATCCGCGCGGTGCTTCGGCGCCGCATCGAGGTGGACGACCTGGACGACGCCGTGCTCGAGGTCGGCGGGGTGCGGATGGATGTCGACCGCCACGCCGTTTCGGTCGACGGCAAAGAGGTGGCGATGCCCCTGAAGGAGTTCGAGCTGCTCGAGCTGCTGCTGCGCAACGCCGGACGGGTGCTGACCCGCGGCCAGCTGATCGACCGGATCTGGGGCGCCGACTACTTCGGCGACACCAAGACGCTCGACGTGCACATCAAGCGGATCCGCTCGAAGATCGAGGCCGATCCCTCGCAGCCGGTGCTGCTGCTGACCGTGCGAGGGCTGGGCTACCGCTTCGAGGCCTAGTGCGGCGTCGGCGTCGCGGTCGGCGTGAGCGTCGGCGTCGGCGTCGGTGTGGGGGTCGGCAGCAGGTTCTGGTACTGCGGCAGGGACCCGTCGAGCACGGGGACGGCGAGCTGGCTGCCCTCTTCGTTGCCGTACTGGAAGTAGATGTGGGCGAGCGAGCCCGGCTTCACGTCGATGCCGGTCAGCAGGAACTGCCCCTGCTCGCCGTAGCCGAAGTTGGTGGTCGCATCGGGCTGGAGGGTCGCGTGCTCCGTCGTCCGGTCGGCGCCGGCGCCGTACTGCACGTTCAGCTGGATGAGCTCACTGGTGGGGTTGTACGCCGAGAACATCAGGTTGCCGTCTGTGCCGGACTTGCTCAGGACGAGAGCGTTGAGCACCTTCACCTGGCCGACCTTCGTGCTTACGCCATCGCTCGGGTCGTAGGGCTTCAGCGAGGCGATCGGGGCGCACGCGGCAACCCCCAGGATGACCAGCGCGGCGAGGGCCGCCGCGGCCGCGGCACGTAGCTTCACCTGAAAACCTTCCGATCGCGAATCGACTGTCACAGCCTACCGGGGCGCGCGCGGCGCGGTTCTCACCCCCGATCCGACGTCTTCTGGTGACGTGCATGCACAGGGGAAGAAATGCCGGCGACCGTGTCCTCCTGGCCCGGCCTCGTTCGTCGATCGATCATCGACACACCGACGAAAGGCGATGAACATGGAATTCCTGCTTCTGATCTGCACCGACTCCACGGCACCGGAGCACCGCGCGGAGGAGGACAACATCGAGGAATGGTGGGACGAGGTGGTCAGGCGGGGCATGTCCCTCGCCGGCGATCGGCTGCGGCCGCCCGTCGATGCCACGACCGTTCGGGTGCGCAACGGGGCCGTCAGCGTGACCGATGGGCCCTTCGTCGAAACCAAGGACTACATCGCGGGATTCGACCTGCTGACCTGCGCCGACCTGGATGACGCGATCGACATCGCATCCCGGCATCCGATGGCGCGGTTCGGGCAGATCGAGATCCGCCCGGTCTGGCCGCTCGGGCTCGAGGTCCCGGCGGGAGAGGCCGCGCAAGACGCCGCGGAGCCGGCGAAGGGGTGACGGCCGCTCGGGACGATGCGGTCGCCCGCGCCCTGCGCGCGGCGGCGGCGGAGGAGTCCGCGCGCATCGTCTCGACCGTCGTCCGCATCACCGGCGACTGGGACCTCGCCGAGGACTGCCTGCAAGACGCCTTCGCCCGCGCGCTGGCGAGCTGGCCGGTCGACGGGGTTCCGGCCCGCCCGGGCGCCTGGCTGACCACGGTCGCCAAGAACCGGGCGATCGACCAGTTGCGTCGCGCCGCCGCGGAGCGGCGGGCGGTGCGCGGCGCGGGTGTCGAACGCGAGGGGGAACTGCTGGCAGCAGAGGGGGAGCAGAGGGATGAGCAGTCGCGGGCGCACGATCGTCTTGCGCTGCTCTTCACCTGCTGCCACCCCGCTCTTCCAGCCGACACCCGCGTCGCGCTCGCGCTGCGCACCGTGGTCGGGATGACGGTGGCCGAGATCGCGCGCGCCTTCCTGGTCAGCGAATCCACCATGGACAAGCGGCTGGTGCGGGCGCGCGCGAAGATCAAGAACGCCGGCATCCCGTTCCGCGTTCCGCCCGTCGAGCTCTGGCCGGAGCGCATGCCGGCGGTGCTCGCCGTGCTGTACCTGCTGTTCGGCGAGGGCTACTCGTCGACCGAGTCCGACCGCTATGTGCGCGAACCGATCGCTCGGGAGGCGATCCGGCTGCAGAAGCTGCTGCTGTCTGCGAACTCGGATGCCTCGGCCGCGCCCGATCCCGAGATCGCCGGGTTGCTGGCGCTCATGCTCTTCCAGCATGCGCGCCGACGGGCGCGCGCGACCGAATCCGGCGACCTGGTCGTGCTCGAGGATCAGGACCGAGAGCTGTGGGATGCCGGCGAGCTCGCCGAGGGGCAGCTCGCGCTGGATCGCGCCACCCGGCTGCTCGTGGCCGCGCAGGAGCAGCCGGGGCCGTATTACCTGCACGCCGCCATCGCGTCCCGTCACGCCGCGGCCTCGACCTATGCCGGAACCGACTTCGAGCGCATCGTGTCGCTGTACGACCTCGTGGCCGTCACGGCGCCGTCGCCGGTCGTCGAACTCAATCGTGCCGTCGCCATCGCGATGGCGCGGGGACCGGCCGCGGGCCTCGAAGTGGTCGATCGGCTCAGCGCCGACGGCGAGCTCGACGGTTACTACCTGCTGCACGCGACGCGGGCGGATCTGCTGCGGCGCCTGGGTCGCGCATCGGACGCGCTGCCGCACTACGAGCGCGCGCACGACCTCGCCCCGTCGCCCGCGGAGCGCCGGTATCTGGGGTCGCGGATGGCGCGGCTCCGTGACGAGATCACGCAGCGCTCGGACCCTCCCAACCCCTGATCCGCCCCGGAATTGCGGGCATCCGCTGTGATAAAATCGTCCTTCGGCGGAAGGAATCCCATGCTCTTCGAGGTCGGCGAAACGGTCGTGTATCCGCACCACGGTGCGGCCACCATCATCGAAGTGAAGACGCGCATGATCAAGGGCGAAGAGAAGCTCTACCTCAAGCTCAACGTCACCCAGGGCGACCTGACGATCGAGGTTCCCGCCGACAATGTCGACCTGGTCGGCGTGCGCGACGTGATCGGCAAAGAGGGTCTCGACCAGGTGTTCGAGGTGCTGCGCGCGCCCTTCACCGAAGAGCCGACCAACTGGAGCCGCCGCTACAAGGCCAATCTGGAGAAGCTCGCGTCCGGCGACGTGATCAAGGTCTCAGAAGTGGTGCGCGACCTCTGGCGCCGCGATCAAGACCGAGGGCTGTCGGCCGGCGAGAAGCGCATGCTGGCCAAGGCCCGGCAGATCCTCACCTCCGAGCTCGCGCTCGCCGAGAAGACCGACGAAGAAAAGGCGTCGACACTGCTCGACGAGGTGCTCGCCTCCTAGCCGCCGTCTCGGCGGGCTCCCGGATACCCTGTCCTCCATGGGGTATCGGGTTGCGATCGTCGTCGTCGCTGCGGGCAGCGGCACTCGACTCGGCCACACCGAGCCCAAAGCGTTCGTCGAGGTGCGCGGCGCCACGATTCTGGAACGGGCGCTGAGCGGCGTATTCGAATCGTCCGAGCCCGCGCAGGTGATCGTCGTCGCCCCGCGGGCGCGACTGGCGGCCGCGCGTCGCATCGTCGAGATCGCGGGGGGCGCGGCATCCGGCCATGTCGGCGTCGTCGCCGGGGGCGAGACCCGGCAGGCGTCGGTCGCCGCCGGTCTCGCGGCGCTCGACCCCGATGTCGAGGTCGTGCTCGTGCACGATGCCGCGAGGGCTCTCACCTCGTCGGCCCTCATCGATCGCGTGGTCCGGGCCGTCGCGCCCGGGGTCGGAGTCATCCCCGCCCTGCCGGTGACCGACACCGTGAAGCGCATCGATGCGCACGAGCTGGTCGTCGACACCGTCGACCGCAGCGACCTGGTGCACGTGCAGACGCCGCAGGGCTTTCCGCGGGCCGAGCTGGTGGCCGCCTATGCGGCCGCGGACCGCGAGTACACCGACGACGCGGCCCTGTTCAGCGCGGCCGGGCACCGTGTCGCGGTCGTCGAGGGCGAGCCGCGCGGTTTCAAGATCACCACCCCGTGGGATCTGCACCGCGCCGAGAATCTGCTCGCGCACTCGACCGACCGCGCCGCGGCCCTGCGCACCGGGATCGGCCTCGACGTTCACGCCTACGACGAGGGGAGCCCGCTCTGGCTCGGCGGTCTGTACTGGCCGGATGAACCGGGGCTCGCCGGGCACAGCGATGGCGACGCCATCATCCATGCGATCTGCGATGCGCTCCTGTCGGCGGCCGGACTCGGCGACTTGGGCGCGCGATTCGGCACCGACGACGAACGATTTGCGGATGCCGCGAGCGAGGTGTTCCTGCACGAGACGCTGTCGCTCGTGGCGGGCGCCGGGTTCGCGGTGGTCAATGTCGCCGTGCAGGTAGTGGCCAACCGCCCGCGGCTGTCGGTGCGCCGAGACGAGATCGAGGTGCGACTCGGCGACCTGGTCGGCGCCCCGGTGAGCGTCTCGGCGACCACCACCGACGGCCTGGGCTTCACGGGGCGGGGTGAAGGGGTCTCTGCCCTCGCCACGGCCCTGCTGTCGACTGATCGCTAAACTCGCGGAGTGACCGTCCGCCTGTACGACTCCCGAACGCAGCTGCTGCGCGAGCTGGAGCCGCTCGAGCCCGGCAAGGTCGGCATGTACGTCTGCGGGCCGACCGTGCAGTCGTCGCCGCACATCGGCCATCTGCGCAGCGCCCTCGTCTACGACCTGTGGAGGCGGTGGCTCTCGGCGCGCGGCTACGCCGTGACCTTCGTGCGCAACGTCACCGACATCGACGACAAGATCCTCGCGGCGGCACCCGAGACCGGTTCCGAGCCCTGGTGGGCGCTCGCCTACCGCGTCGAGCTCGAGTTCACAGCGGGTTACACGACGATCGGCATCCTTCCGCCCAGCTACGAGCCGCGCGCGACCGCGAGCGTCCCGCAGATGCAGACCCTGATCGAGCGGCTGATCGAGCGCGGCCACGCCTACGTCGCCGATGACGGCTCGGGCGACGTCTACTTCGACGTCAAGACCTGGCCCGCGTACGGCGAGCTGACCCATCAGAAGCTCGACGACATGGCCGAGTCGCCCGACGCCGGAACCCGCGGCAAGCGCGATCCGCGCGACTTCGCCCTGTGGAAGGGCGCCAAGCCCGCCGAGCCCGAGTCGGCCTCCTGGGCATCGCCCTGGGGCGCCGGCCGCCCCGGCTGGCACATCGAGTGCTCGGCCATGGCGAAGCGCTACCTCGGGTCGGCCTTCGACATCCACGGCGGCGGGCTCGACCTGCGCTTTCCGCATCACGAGAACGAGCTGGCCCAGTCGAGCGCCGACGGGGATGCCTTCGCGAGCTACTGGGTGCACAACGGCCTGGTCAACGTCGAGGGCCAGAAGATGTCGAAGTCGCTGGGCAACTCGGTGTTCGCCTCGGAGCTGCTCGCGCTGGCGCGCCCGGTGGTGGTGCGGTACTACCTGGCGAGCGCCCACTACCGCTCCACCATGGACTACTCGCACGGCGCCCTGATCGAGGCCGGGACGGCGTTCGCGCGGATCGAATCATTTCTCGACCGCGCGAATCGTGCGCTGGAGGGGACGCGCTTCGCGAACGTCGGGGCTCCCATCATCCCCGAGGCGTTCGGTGCGGCCATGGATGACGACCTGGGGGTGCCGCAGGCGCTCGCCGTGCTGCACGACAGCGTCCGCGCCGGCAACACGGCACTCGACGACGGAGCCCTCGAGACCGCGGCCCGACTGCGCGAAGAGGTGCTCGCCATGACCGAGGTGCTCGGCGTGAACCCGCACTCGCCGCAGTGGGCGGTGCATCAGGATGGCGCGGCTGCGGCTGCGCTGAGCAGCCTGGTGCAGCGGCTCATCGACGACCGGGCCCGCGCGCGCGAAGGCAAGGATTTCGCGGCGGCAGACCGCATCCGCGACGAACTCACCGCAGCCGGAATCGTGCTGGAAGACGCGAGCGGCTCGACCCATTGGAGCATCGCATAATGGCCAAACCAGCGCGTCCCGGAGCAGCGGGCAAGCCCAAGAAGAAAGGCCCGAGCGTGGGCACCGGCGGGCACAACCGCCGCGCCCTCGAGGGCAAGGGCCCGACGCCCAAGGCCGAGGACCGCAGCTGGCACGTGGCCGGCAAGCGCAAGGCGGCCAACGAGCGCCTCGAGGCGGCGCGCGAGCGGCATGGCGGCGCCAGCGTGAGCAAGGGCGGCCGCACAGGGGCGGGCGGTAGTGGGGCTCCGCGCCGTCCGCAGCGCCCGAAGGCGGACGACAGCGAGATCGTGACCGGCCGCAACACGGTCGTCGAGGCCCTGCGCGCGAAGATCCCCGCATCCACGCTCTACCTGGCCTCGCGCATCGAGATGGATGACCGGGTCAAAGAGGCGCTGTCGCTCGCCACCAAGCGCGGCCTGAACGTGCTCGAGGTGATGCGCCCCGAGCTCGACCGGTTGAGCGGCCCCGACGCCGTGCACCAGGGCATCGCGCTCAAGGTGCCCGCCTATGAATACGCGCACCCGCTCGAGCTGCTCGACACGATCCTGGCGCGCGGCGAGAACCCGCTGCTGGTCGCCCTCGACGGGATCACCGATCCCCGCAACCTCGGCGCGATCGTCCGGTCGGCCGGCGCCTTCGGGGCGCAGGGCATCATCGTTCCGCAGCGGCGCACCGTCGGCATGACGGCCTCGGCCTGGAAGACCTCGGCCGGCGCCGCCGCGCGCATCCCGGTCGCGATGGCCGGCAACCTGACTCAGACGTTGAAAGACCTGAAATCGCGCGGCGTCTTCGTGCTCGGACTCGACGGCGGCGGCAGCGTCTCACTGCCCGGCCTGCCGCTGGCGAAGCAGCCGATCGTGCTCGTGGTCGGCAACGAGGGCAAGGGACTCTCGCGGCTGGTGACCGAGACCTGCGACGAGGTCGTGTCGATTCCGATCGAAGCGGCAACCGAGTCGCTCAACGCGGGGATCGCGGTGAGTGTCGCGTTGTACGAGATCGCGAAGCTGCGGGCGCAGAGCGACGGCTGATCAGTACTCGTAGTCGACCGTCGCCCGGTCGCTGACGACGGTCGAGATCCAGGTGGCGGCCTCCTGGTGGGCAGGATGCACCTGGTAGGCCTCCAGGTCGGCGTTGCTGTCGTGGTCGGAGACGAGAACGACATCCCAGTGGCCGCCGACCATCCCGAGGTCCTGGGCAACCGTGATCGAGCGGACGGTCGGGACCACCCCGAGCAGGGCGGTCAGGCGATCGTGGATGCCGCGGGCATCCGCCGTGCGCTGCTTCGGGTCGTCGGCCGCGAGCCTGAACTCGACGATATGACGGATCAACGCGTGCCCGCTCCCGTCGGAATCCCGGCGAGCAGCAGCTCGACGTTCTGAGGGCCGGCCGTCAGGTCGCCCGACTCGATGCGCCGAGCGAGCTCGACGGTGCGCTCATTGGCAGGAGCGGACAGCCCACGTGCATGCAGCACATCGACCGCAAGCCCGTTGACCTCGGAGACCTCTGCGCGGCGCCCCTTGCGCCAGTCTTGCAGCACCGTGGTCAGGGTGTCGGGAAACGAGTAGTCGCTCAGCACCCGGCCGAGCAGTTTCTCGGCATACTCGTCGGCCCCCGGCACCTCGTCTGCGGTCATGCCGAAGATCGGCACCAGCCGGCAGCCGTCGGCGAGGGTGGCGCGCGCGGCTTCGCGACCGCACTCCACCATGAACTCGTGCACTCCGGGCAGTGCGGCGGCCTCGGCCAACGGAAGATCGAGAATCGCCGACGGGACCAATTCGCCGGCATTGGCGATCAGCTTCATCCATTTCGAGGAGCGGATGTCGTCTGAGACCTCGACCGTGCCCGCGTGCGACAGCAGCGTCTGCACCTCGGTCGCTCGCACCTGCGCCTCGGGGACGATCCCACCGACGGTGAACCAGGCGGTCGCGGGGGAGTTCTGCCGGTTCACGATCCCGGGCTCCCACATGTTCGAGGCCATCTCGATGACCGCGCCGATGGTGCGCTCCGGACCGACCACCGCGGCGATGTCGTCGATCGACATGCCGTTCTGCAGCCCGACCACCAGCCCGTCGTCGGCGAGGGCAGGCTTGATGAGTTCGCAGGCCCAGCGCGTGTCGTACGCCTTCACGAGCAGAAAGACGATGTCGAACGTGTCGCGCAGCGTCGCCACGTCGCAGAGATGCAGCACGGCGGGCAGCGGGGTGACGATCGTCTGTTCCGGCATCCGGATCTCGATGCCGCGCTCCCGCATCGCTTCGACGTGGGCGGGCCACTGCTCGATGAAGGTGACGTCGAGGCCGGCGTTCACCAGGTCTGCGCCGATGCCGGCGCCCTGTGCTCCGGTTCCGAGAAACGCGATCTTCTGGGACATGTGTCGGTCTCCTTCTCCTGTCGAACGCGCCGTCGCAGGTTGATCGGCGCCAGCATACCGTCATGTTCACATTTACTGAACATGTCAAGTCACACAGCTACGACGGGGCGCGCGACGGAACGAGGATCGGGGATCCCACCAGCCGGATCGTCGGCACCGGTCCCCCGTTGCGGTCGACGAAGGCTGGATCGGCGCCAGGTGGCCCGGCCGGATGCGGGCGAAAGAAGAGGTCGAGAGCGGTCGGTCGCGAGCTCCCGGGAGAGGGTCGTCTGCCTCACCGCATGGCTGCCCGGCGAGCCCACCCGCCTGCCTCGCGAGGCGACGCCGGGGGTCGCGCGGAACGGCCGCGGGGAGTGTTCGCTCAAATCGTTATGCGAAAGGTGCTTGTGAACAGGGGGTGGACTTTTGTACAGTGGCGCTCAACACACGGCGCAGTGGTTGAGCCGTGCGCACCCGACCGGCTGGAGCGATAGTGAGTGACGCGACGATCCGTGAGACGACTCCGCGCGATGCGGGCGCTCCTCGTGATCCGAGCCGATTGACGACCTCGCGGTTCCGGATCGGCCGCGGATTCCTCGCCATCGCGATCGCGACCATCGCCCTCTTCGTGCTCGGCGGGGCGATCGCGCCGTCGAGCGTCTCGCATTCCGCGATCATCGGGATGGTGCCTTTCGCGGCCGTTCTGGCGATCGCCGGCCTCGGGCAGATGCTCGTCGTTCAGCAGGGAGGCATCGATCTCTCGGTCGCCGGTGGGATCTCGCTCGCCGTGGTGATCTCGACCCACGAGCCCGACGGAGACAGTGGCAAGCTCGGCGGCGCCGTGGTCATGGCGGTGCTGTTCGCGATCGGCGCCGGGTTGATCAACGGCATCCTGGTCAGCAGGCTCCGACTCAACTCGATCATCGCCACGCTGGGGATGAACGCGCTGCTCTACGGCGCCGTGTTCGCGGTCTCGGGCGGCACGCCGCGCAGCACCACTCGCCTTCTCGCGACGATCGCCGGCGGATCGACCGTCGGCATTCCGAACGCGGCCTTCTTCGCGGTCGGCGCCTTGATCGTCGTCTCGGTCCTCACCAAGAAGACCGTCGCCGGTCGGCGTTTCGAGGCGATCGGGGCGAACCCCGCCGCCGCGCGCGCCGTCGGTCTTCGTGTGCGCGTGCATCAGACGCTCTCGTTCGTCTGGGCGCAGCTTCTGTACTGCCTGGCCGGCATCCTGCTGGCCGGGATCACGAACCAGCCCACTGCCTTCCAGGGCGACTCGCTGCTGCTGCCTTCGGTCGCCGTCGTCGTGCTCGCCGGCACCTCGCTGCTCGGCGGCCGCGGCTTTCCGATCTCCACCGTGATCGCGGCCCTCTTCCTTCGCCAGCTGCAGCAGTTCGTGCTGGCGCTGGGGGTCGATACCTCGGTGCAGACGCTCATTCAGGCGATTGCGCTCGCCGTCGGCGTCGCCCTCTACTCGGTCAACTGGGCGTCGGTACGACGCCGGTTGTTCGTGCGCAAACCGGCTCAGGCGATCCCCGCCTAGGCCCCATCGAGTTTCGACGTGGATGTCGAAAACCGCGACGCAGTTGTCGCATTCAATCCAGGAGGAAAAGCACCCATGAAACGTCGCAGTTCTCTCACAGCAATTGCCGCGACCGTGGCTCTTGCGGCGCTCGCGCTTGCCGGCTGCAGTTCGGGCGGTACCTCGTCCGGCGGTTCGGACTCGGGCAAGACCACCCACCTCGCCGGCGCCCCGTCGTGGTGCGGCACGAAGAAGATCACGCTCGCCCAGCTCGACGGCTTCGGCGGAAACAGCTGGCGCCTCGTCACCACCGCGTCCGGTGAAGACGAGGTCAAGAAGTGTGCGAGCGTCACCAGCTACCAGTACGCGAACGGCAACGGCGACACGCAGAAGTCGATCTCGGACATCCAGGCGTTCACCGCCAAGGGCGTCGACGCCATGGTCGTCTTCGCCGACGCGGGACAGGCGATGCTCCCCGCGATCCGCAGCGCATACAAGGCCGGCGTCGTCGTCGTCCCGTATCGCGTCGAGGTCGGGGGCAAGGCCGGGACCGACTACACCCAGTTCGTCGGTGCCTCGTTCGTCAACGACGGGGTCAACTGGGGCAACTGGATCAAGCAGCAGTTCCCGAACGGCGCCAACATGCTGTTCCTCAGCGGGCCCAAGGGCAACAGCCAGGGAACCGATGAGCTGAAGGGCCTGAGCAGCGTCCTCGACAGCAGCTACAAGTACCTCAACGAGGCGCCGTACGACGTCACCAACTGGGACCCGGCGCTCACGCAGACGGTCCTGACGGCGGAGATTGCCAAGAACCCGAAGATCGACGTGATCATCTCGGACTTCGGGCCGTCGCTGGTCGGTGCCCTGCCGGTGTTCCAGAAGAGCGGTCGCTCCATCCCCGCTCTGGTGACCTCGGACGGCAACGCCCTGGGCTGCTTCTGGAAGGACAACCAGGCGGCGAACCCGGACTTCAAGTTGTTCACGGTTGCGACCGGTAACGACAACGTCCGCCTCGCCGTCGACTGGGCGGTCGCCAAGGCGACCGGCGGCACCCCGCCGTCGTCGACCACCTTCAAGGCCCCGGTCTTCGAGGACTCCGTGAGCGGCAAGCCGAACCCCGTCCAGTGCGACTCCAGCCTGCCGGGTGACATCTACCTGTCTGCTCAGTTGCCCAAGGACCAGCAGGCGATCGCCATCAACAACAAGTAGTTCCGAGCGCCGAGCCGGCCGGGGCATCCTCCCGGCCGGCTCGGACTCACCGCCCCACCACCTTCCCGAACCGAAAGCATCGATGTGACCGACACCACGACCAGGACAGCCAGCACGGCACCAGCGGCTCACGCGACCGTGCTCGACCTCTCGCACATCTCCAAGCTCTATTCCGGTGTCGCGGCGCTCTCGGACGTCTCGGTCGAGATCCGCGCCGGCGAGGTGCACGCCATTCTGGGCGAGAACGGCGCGGGCAAGTCGACGCTCATGAACGTCGCGTCCGGCACCGTGCAGCCCGACGGCGGCTCGATCGAATTCGACGGAGCGCCTGTCACCCTCTCGCCGACGGTCGCCGCGCGGCTGGGCATCGCGATCGTGTACCAGCATCCCGCGGTGCTGCCGGACATGACGGTGCTCGAGAACCTCCAGGTGTCGCTGCCGTCCTCGGTCTTCGCCGACGGCGACGACGAGGAGATCGCCGAGCGGATCCTCGACGGCGTCGGCCTGCACGTGCATCTGCGCGACCGGGTCGAACTTCTCACGGTCGCCCAGAAGCACCTGCTCGAGATCGCCAAGGCCTTCGCGATCGATCCCCGGGTGCTGATCCTCGACGAGCCCACCGCGCCGCTCGGCCAGGCATCCGTCGACCTTCTCTTCTCGCGGGTGCGCGCGGCGGTCGCCTCGGGGACCGCGGTCGTCTACATCACCCATCGGCTCGCCGAGGTGCGAGAGCTCGCGCACCGAGTGACGGTGCTGCGGGACGGCAGGTTCCGAGGCGAGTCGGATGTTCCCGAGATCAGCGATGAAGAACTGCTCGCCCTGATCGTCGGGCGTCAGCTCGAGTCCACCTTTCCGCCCAAGCACGTGCCGGTCGCCGACGAGGCCACCGTCTTCGAGGTCGAGGGGTTGACCGGCGACGGCTTCTCGCACGTCTCACTGAGGGCCGCGCGCGGTCAGATCATCGGGGTCTCGGGCGTCGCGGGCAACGGGCAGAGCGAGTTCCTCCGGGCTCTCGCCGGGCTCAGTCCGTTCACCGGCACCGTCGAGGTCGACGGCGTCCCGGCCCGTGCCCGTGAGTTGCTGCGCGAGGCGGCGTTCATGCCCGCCGACCGGCACGCCGACGGCCTGATGATGACCCTGACGGTGCGCGAGAACGCGGCGGTCGCCGCACTTCAGAAGTTCCGCGGCCGGTGGCTGCTGAGCCGCAAGAAAGAACTCGGCCGAGTCACCGACACGCTCCAGTCGCTCGACGTGAAGGCGCCATCGCTCGACGCCGAGGTGTCGTCGCTCTCTGGCGGCAACCAGCAGAAGGTCGTGATGGCCCGAACGCTGTTGTCCGAGCCGAAGATCGTCATCGCCGACGAGCCGACCCAGGGCGTGGATGTCGGGGCTCGTGCCGAGATCTACCGCATCCTGCGCGAAGTGGCGGAGTCGGGCATCCCGGTGATCGTCAACTCCTCCGACGCCAAGGAACTCGAGGGGCTCTGCGACCAGGTCATCGTGATGTCTCGCGGCACGGTCGTCGAGACGCTCAGCGGCGCCGACGTCACCGAGCAGATGATGATCTCGGCGGCGGTGAGCTCGACGACCTCGAGCATCTCGGCCGACGAGGTCCTCAAGGCGACGGACGCGAAGTCATCGGGCGGTGCACGTCGGTTCATCCAAGGCGACTACGCCCCGTCGGTGCTGCTCATCGCGGTGATCGTGCTGCTCGGCGGCTTCATCCTCAGCCAGAACGACCGCTATCTGTCGGCCTTCAACGTGAGCACGGTGCTTCTGGCGGTGACGGCGCTGGGATTCATCGCGGTGGGTCAGACGATCCCGCTCCTGCTCGGCGGGATCGATCTGTCGGTCGGGCCGCTGTCGGGCTTCCTGGTGGTGGTCGCGTCGTTCTTCGTCAATGACAAGAAGCCGGTCGTCGTCATCCTGGTCGGGTTGCTGCTGATGGTCGTGGTCGCCGTGGCGGTGGGATTCGTGAACGGCTCGCTGATCCGGTTCGCGAAGTTCACGCCGATCGCGGCCACTCTGGCCATGTACATCGCGCTGCAGGGCCTGAGTTTCGTGCTTCGCGACGGCCCGGACGGCTACATCAACTCGGACGTCGTCGCCGTCATCCAGTACACCGTCGGTCCGATCCCGGTGGCCTTCATCGTGCTGGTCGCGCTCTCGCTGCTTGCCGAATTCCTGCTGCGCCGGCGCCGCTGGGGCTGGCGACTGCGGGCAACCGGATCCGACGAGGAGTCCGCCCGCCGCGTCGGCGTGAAGATCAACCGCACCGTGATCACCGGCTACGTGCTGACCTCGCTGTTCACGGTGCTGGGCGCCGTGATGCTGATGGGCCAGATCGGGGTCGGTGATCCCTCGCAGGGCGTGGGCTACACGCTCTCGAGCATCACCGCCGTGGTTCTGGGCGGGACCAGCCTCCTCGGCGGTCGCGGCACCTTCCTGGGCAGCGTGCTCGGCGCCCTGCTGATCACCCAACTCCTCAATGCGACGACGTTCCTCGGTCTCTCCACCCTGTGGCAGTACGTGTTCCAGGGGCTCTTGATCCTGGTCGCGGCCGTCGCCTACTCGTTCGTGCGCTCGCGCCGACGCAGCGTGACGTCTCTCGCCCTGAAGGAGCAGCCCCGATGACCGAGCGGATGAATGGTCGAGTCGTGATCATCACCGGAGGCGGCTCGGGGATCGGTGCCGCCATCGCGGCGGGCATGGCCCGAGAGGGCGCCGCCGTCGCGGTCGCCGATCTGAATCTGGAGGCGGCGCAGAAGGTCGCGGCGCAGATCGTCGCGGACGGCGGGCTGGCCATCGCGACCCACGTCGACGTGTCCGACCGCGCGGCCGTTGCGGCGGGCATTGCCGCGACCGTCGCGGAGTTCGGCCGCCTGGACGCCTATTTCAACAATGCGGGCGTGAACTCGCCGATGCCGTTCCTCGAGATCAGTGAAGACAACTTCCTCTTCCTCATGCGGATTAACGCGCTCAGCGTGCTCATCGGAACCCAGGAGGCTGCGAAGCAGTTCCTGGCCCAGGAGCCGGCAGTCGGCGGAATCCGCGGCAAGGTCGTCAACACCGCCTCGATCGCCGGCCGCACCGGGTTCTCGACCTGGGCCCCGTACAGTGCCGCCAAAGCCGCCGTGATCTCGCTCACCCAGGCGGGCGCCCGCGCCCTCGCCGAGCAGGGCATCACGGTGAACGCCTTCGCACCGGGCGTGGTGGCGACTCCCCTCTGGATCCAGTTGGATGCCGACCTCGCCAAGATGGGCGCGGCCGACGCTGGCTTCGATTCGATGTCGAACGACATCCTGCTCGGCCGCCCCGCTCAGCCCGAGGACATCGTGCCGACCGCGCTCTTCCTGGCCAGCGCCGACTCGGACTACATCACCGGCCAGGTCATCCCGATCGAGGGCGGCATGATCCTGGTCTGACCAGGCTGCCGACCCACCACAGACACCGCAACGCACGAGAGGACCGCATACGTCATGGGTACAGCGACTTGGGGGACCAACGCCGTCGACTGGGAAGAGCGCATCCCGATGGACCGGCTCCGATCGGAGCGGCTCGATCGATTGCAGGCCGAACTGGCGGTCTCGGAGTGCGGGGCGCTTCTGGCGTTCGATTTCGCGAACATCCGGTACATGACCTCCACGCATATCGGGACGTGGGCCATGGACAAGCAGATCAGGTTCGCGCTGCTCACGCGCAACTCGGATCCGATCCTGTGGGACTTCGGTTCCGCGGCGAAGCACCATGCCCTCTATGACCCGTGGCTGAGCACGACGACCCACGAGATGGATGCCGACCCTCACGCTCCGCATCACGGGGCCGTCAAGCCCCGGCTCGAGCCGGGATCGCGTGCGGGCATCTCGACGCTGCGCGGAGCCTTCAACCCCGACGCCGGCATCGCCGACGAGGTGGCTCGCAAGATCCTGCGCGAACTGGAGAAGTTCGGGCTCGCGAACGAACCGCTCGGGGTGGACGTCATCGAGCTGCCGATCCTGTTCGCGCTGCAGAAGGCGGGCATCGAGGTGGTCGATGGTCAGCAGACCTTTCTCGAGGCGCGCAAGGTCAAGACGGATGACGAGATCTCGCTCCTGACGCAGGCCGCGTCGATGGTCGATGCGGCCTACGACAAGCTCTACGAGTTCCTGCGGCCCGGCGTGCGCGAGAACGAGACCGTCGGACTGGTCGCGAAGACCCTCTACGACCTGGGTTCCGAATACGTTGAGGGCGTCAATGCGATCTCGGGCGAGCGCTGCTCACCGCACCCGCACGTCTACTCCGACCGGATCATCCGGCCGGGGGATCCGGCGTTCTTCGACATTCTGCACAGCTGGAACGGCTACCGGACCTGCTACTACCGCACGTTCGCCGTCGGCTCGGCCAGTCCCGCGCAGAATGACGCGTACAAGCGTGCGCGCGAATACATGGATCGCGCGATCGCCCTGGTGAAGCCGGGAGCCACCACCGCCGACATCGTCAGCGTCTGGCCGACCGCGCAGGAGTTCGGCTTCCCGGATGAAGAGGCCGCGTTCGCCCTCCAGTACGGACACGGCGTCGGGCTGTCCATCTGGGAGAAGCCGATCTTCTCCCGCTTGGTGTCCCTCGATCACCCGGAGGTGCTCGAGGAGGGGATGTTCTTCGCCCTGGAGACCTACTGGCCGTCGGCGGACGGGATCGGCGCGGCCCGCATCGAAGAGGAGATGGTCGTCACGGCGACCGGGTGCGAGGTCGTGACCAAGTTCCCGGCCGAGGAACTGCTGGTCACCGGCCAGCGTTTCTACACGGTCAACGGTCCGCTGCCCGAACTGCGCAGCGCGCAGTCGCACCTCAACACCGCGGAAGGTCGCGGCGAGAAGTGATGCGATCGGGAAGACTGCGCTCATGAAGGCAGCTGTCTATCACGGTGCCCGCGACGTGCGCATCGAGGAAAGGCCCACTCCGGTGCGCGGCGACGGCGAGGTGCTGCTGCGAGTTCTGCGCAGCGGCATGTGCGGAACGGATGCCACGGAGTGGCGCTCCGGACCGCATCTGTTCGCGATCGGCGACACCCCGCATCCGGCCAGCGGACACACCGGCCCCCTGATCTTCGGCCACGAATTCGTCGGAGAGGTCGTGGAGGCCGGGCCCGGCAGCAGCTTCTCGCTCGGCGACCGGGTGGCCTCGGGTGCGGGCGTCTGGTGCGGGGAGTGCCCGCGCTGCCGTGAGGGCCGCACCAACCTGTGCTGGAAGTACCGCACCCTGGGTCTGAACATGGAGGGCGGAATGGCGGAGTATGTCGCCGCGCCCGAGATGATGCTGGCGCCGATCCCTGCCGATCTGCCGTTGGATGCCGCCGGCTTGTCGCAGCCGCTGGCCGTGGGACTTCACGCCGCCCGCCGCTCGGGCGTCGCCGACGGCGACCGGGTCGTGCTGATCGGCTCGGGCGCGATCGGCACCTTCGTGCTGGCCGCCGTGCTGTCGCTCGCCGACGCCGAGGTGACGGTCGTCGACTTCGCCGGCCCCCGGCTCGAACGTGCGGGCCGACTGGGTGCGTCGCGCCTCATCGCCACGAGCGACGACGTGGTGGCCGAGGTGCTCAAGGCGGTGGACCCGCGCGGCGCCGACCTCGTGATCGAGGCGAGCGGGGCGCCCGGTCAGTTGGCGAACGCGATCAAGATGGTGCGCTCGGGAGGCACGATCCTGCAGGTCGGTCTTCCGGCGGCCCCGCCCGAGGTCGACGTCCACTCTCTCGTGATTCGCGAGATCACGCTGCGCACCACCAATGCGCACGTGTTCGGTCAGGACCTCGCGCCCGCGCTGGAGTTGCTGCGACACGGGACGCTCGCCGCCGAGTTGCTGGACTCCGTGCATCCGCTCGACGACATCGCCGAGCAGCTCGAGCGCCTCGCCACCGGACAGCTCGAAGGCAAGGTGCTCTTCGACCCGACCCTCTCAACAGAACGGACACAGCCATGAAGGCCGCGGTTTTCCACGCAGCGCACGACATCCGCGTCGAACAGGTCGCCGCACCATCCGGGGTCGGTCCCCGTGAGGTGCTGGTGCGGCCCTACTGGTGCGGCATCTGCGGCACGGATCTGCACGAGTACGCGCAGGGGCCGATCGTCACGCCGGCCACCCCGCATCCGCTGAACGGATCGGTGCTGCCGCAGATCCTGGGCCACGAGTTCTCGGCCGAGGTCGTCGAGATCGGCGCGGAGGTCACCCGGGTGAAGGTGGGCGACCGGGTCAGCGCCATGCCGCTGCTCGTCGACAACGAGTGCTATTACTGCCGGCGCGGGTTGAACCACCTCTGCGTCAAGATGGCCTGCGTCGGGCTCAGCTATGCCTGGGGCGGGATCGCCGAGCTGGCCGTGCTGCCCGACAGCATCCTCACCGTGCTGCCCGAGAGCGTGAGCAACCTCCAGGGCGCGCTCGTCGAGCCCGCCGCGGTCGCGGCCTACGGCGTCGACACCGGCCACGTGCGGCCCGGCGACACCGTATTGATCACCGGCGCCGGACCGATCGGTGCGCTCGCCTCGCTCTACGCCGCCTCGATCGGCGCCCGCGTGTTCGTCTCCGAGCTCAACCCGACCCGTCAGGCGCTGATCCGCAGCCTGGGCGTTGCGGAGGTGCTCGACCCCTCGGCGGTCGACGTGGCCGCCTACCTGAAGGACCTCCACGAGGGCATCGGGGTGGATGCCGCGATCGAATGCTCCGGCAACGAGCGGGCCCTGCAGACCGCTCTGGCGTCGGTGCGGTCGGCCGGCCGCGTGGTGCAGACCGGACTGCACACCAAGCCCGCGTCGATCGAGCCGATGGCGCTCTCGGAGCACGACATCACGCTCGCCGGCACCTGGTGCTACCCGGTCACCGACTTCCCGCGCATCGTCAGCCTCATCGCCTCGGGCCGCTATCCGGTCGAGAAGGTGGTCAGCGCCCGGATCGCGATGGAGGACATCGTCGAGAAGGGCTTCGAGACGCTCCTGTCGCCGACCGGCGACCAGGTCAAGGTGCTCGTCGACGCATGCGGGTGAGCCCACGGCATCGAGCATTCAGGAAAGGACATCGCTCATGAAGGCGCTGCAGTTCACCGCTCAGGACCGGCCAGAGGTGGTCGAGCTCCCGATCCCCGAAATCGCCGACGACGAGGTGCTGATCGCCGCCCGGTCCGTCGGGGTCTGTCATTCGGACATCGATCTGCTCGAAGGCCGGTACATCATCCCCTTCAGCTATCCGATCATCCCGGGTCACGAATGGGCCGGCGAGGTCGTGAAGGTCGGCTCCCGGGTCACCGAGGTCGCGGTCGGCGACCGGGTGGTCGGGGAGTGCGTGATCGGAGACGACCACTTCGGCTTCTCGATCAGCGGCGCGATCGCCGACTTCTTCGTGGCCAAGCCGGGATGGCTGCACAAGCTGCCCGACAACCTCTCGTGGACGATGGGGGCGCTGGTCGAACCGTTCAGCGTGGCGTACTACGCCCTGGTGCGGGCGGGCAATGTCAATGCGAGCGACACCCTGGTGGTGCTCGGCGCCGGCCCGGTCGGACTCGCCGTGACTGCCGCCGCCGCGGCGATGGGCGCCGTGACCGTGGTCGTGGAACCCGACGAGGGGCGTCGCGCCATCGCCGTGCAGCTGGGCGCGGCTCATGCCGTGCACCCCGATGACATCGACGCCCTTCTGGCAGACGTCACCGGAGGTCGCGGGGCGGATGTCGTGGTCGAGGTGTCCGGGCGGCCGGCCGTGATGGCGCGCGCTCTCGAACTCGCGGCGTTCCGCGGCCGGGTGGCCTATGTCGGCATCAACGTCGGAGGCGAGGCGCCGGCCAAGCTCGGGCTGATCCAGTCCAAAGAACTCAAGATCACGGGGTCGATCGGATCACCGGGAGTCTGGCCCGACACCCTGCGGTTCCTGGCGAACAGCGGCATCGACATGACCCCGCTCGTGACGCAGCACTTCGATGTCGAGCATGCACTGGACGCGCTGGATGCCGCGCATCATCCCCAGACGACGATCAAGGCGCACGTGGAGCTGTCGGCGACCCTGCCCTCCTGATCCGGCGGTTCGCCGAGCAGACGGACGGGGCCTCCGTACCCGGGAAGGGCGGGGGCCCCGTTCACCCGCGGCTGCAGGCCGGGCATGCGGAATCGATTACGGCAGGATCCGCGCGGCGCGGTACTGCTCGATCTTCTCGAAGAGGCTGGTCACCGTGTTGCGGTAGCCCAGGAAGCCGGCATCGCGGCTCTTGGTCATGTCGGTGAGGACCTCGATCGTGCGCCCGAGGTCGGCGTCGCTGTGCCACCAGGAGGCGAGCCGATCGAGCTGCGGCTCGACCAGGGAGTATTTGGCCGCGATGTCGCGCCAGGTCTGCTCCATGCCCGCCATCTGCGACTCGAGCGTGCGCGGTTCGCCCTCGAAGCCCTCCCACTCGACGCCGAAGAAGGCGGCGAGTTGGGGCCAGAGCCAGCGCCAGCGGAAGACGTCGCCGTTCGCCGTGTTGAAGGGCTCGTTCCGGCCCTCCGGGTGCGTCGCCGCCCAGATCATCTGCTCTGACATCAGGTCGGCATCGGTGACATCGGTCAGCCCGTTCCACTGCATCTCGGAGCCGGGAAAGACCATCGGCCGCCCGAGTTCCTTGCAGATGGTCGCATAGACCGACAACGTCAGCGCCATGTTCATGGCGTTGCCCACGGCGAAGCCGAACACGGTGTGCGATCGGTGCGAACTCCAGCTGAAGCCGTTCCTGGCCGCGGAGGCGAACAGCTCGTCCTCCTGCGCGTAGTAGAAGTTCGGGTAGTCGAGCCGCGGCTCGGACTCGTGGAAGGGCGTCTCGGCCATCACCGCCTTGCCGTAGGCCTCGAAGGGGCCGAGATAGTGCTTGAGACCTGTCATGAGGGCGACGTGCTGCACCGACTTCGCGGGCTCGAGCGCGGCCAGCAGATTGCGGACCGTGGCGCTGTTGACCCGGATGTTCTCGGCTTCGCTGTCCTGCTTCATCCAGGCGGTGATGGCGACGAAGGTGGGTTTCACGTCGGCCAGGGCGGCGGTGAGCCCCTCGGGGTCGAGCAGGTCGGCCTGGATGGCGGTGACCCCGGGCAGCTGCACCGAACCCGAGCGCGACAGCCCGAAGGTGGTCCAGCCCTCGCGGGCCAGCATGGCGGCCAGGGACTGCCCGACGATTCCGGTGGAGCCGGCGACCAGCGCGCGGCGACCGCCGGTCACGCTGCGCCTCCGCTCAGGGACTCGAGCGAGGGCCGGTTCGCCAGGTAGTCGGCGATCGCCTCCGCGTGCGGGGTGGTGTACGCCACTTGGACGAGTTCGATCGTGTAGCCGTCCGGGTCGAGGAAGTAGTTCCACCGCCACCCGGCCAGGGTGCCGTCGTCGACGACGTTGGGCGGGGTGAGGAACTGGATCCCCTTGGCCTGGAGTTCGGCCACGGTGGAGGCGATGTCGTCGACCCGGAGGGCGACGTGCGACGACCCCAAGCGGTTCTGCGGGGGGACCGTGTCGTCTCCCTCAGGGCGATTGCCGTACTCGAGCAGTTCGACCACCCCGTCTCCGGTGGTGAGATTCACCTGGCGCAGCGAGGCGCCGGGCACACCGACCCCTTCGGCGAGCTCGGGCCCCGAGAACCAGGGGCTCGGCTCGCTCTGGAAGTCCAGTCCGAGAAGGTCGTGGTAGAAGTAGATGGACCGGTCGAGATTCTTGACGATGATCCCGGTGTGATGAACGCCGTGGATGGACACTCGCATACTCCTTCGTATGTCCTGGGGTGAGAACAGCGGCTCAGCCCTGTTCGCTGACAACTTTAGCCTGTTCTGTAGTGATTAACACCACTCTCGGCGAATTTCCCGAAATCACGGCCCGGCGGGCGCCGGTGCGCGTGCGCACAGATGTGTATATTGATCGACAACCGGTTCTCCGGACTCGGACTGTGCAGCAGCACTACAACGAGGCAGTGCACACAGCGGGCGGAAACGTCTCGCAGGACGGGTCGAGATGCGCGACACAGAGGTTCTGATGGACAACCTGGGATCACGGCTCAAGGACGTGCGGCTCAAGGCCGGGCTCACCTTGCGCGAACTGGCCCGCCAGGCCGACGTCTCCCCGTCGTTCGTGTCGCAGATCGAGAACGGCAAGTCGCAGCCATCGGTGTCGACGCTCTACGCCTTCGCCCGATTGCTGAACGTGTCGATCGACGAACTGTTCGATCAGCGCGGCGTCGAGGCCGACCGGCCGCCGCTCGTCGAAGGCTGGGGCCCCGACGGGGACAAGAACCCGACCAACGCCTGGCACCCATCGGAGTACTCGAATCGCGTGTCGGTGGTGCACCCCTCCCATCGCTCGCATCTGGTGATGGCAGACGGTGTCGAGTGGGAACGGCTCGCCGCGACGCCGGAGCATGCTGTCAACTTCATGAAGATCACCTACGCCACCGGTGCCACCTCGACCGCCGGGGGCGACCTGGTCGGTCACGAGGGCTTCGAGTACGGCTACGTGCTCAAGGGCACGCTGGAGGTGACCGTCGGCACCGAGGTGTTCACGCTGAATGTGGGCGAATCACTCGGCTTCGACTCCAGCATCCCCCATGTTCTGCGCAACGTCGGCGAAGGCGAGTTCGAGGGCATCTGGTTCGTGCACGGCCGCAAGCACTGACCGCGTGAGCCCGCTCGGGGCCAGGAGTCACCTCACTCCGAGAAGCCCCACCGCCGGTGCAGCGCTTTCATCCAGCGCGGCGCCCACCACATGATCCGCCGCTGCCAGGTCATGAACGCGGGGATCAGCAGGCAGCGCACCAGGGTCGCATCGAGCAGCACGGCGACGGCGAGCGCCGCGCCCAGTTGCTTGATCACCATGAGGTCGCCGGTGGCGAATCCGGCGAAGACCACGATGATGATCGCGGCGGCCGAGGTGATGATGCGGCCGGAGCGCTGCAGGCCGCGGGCGATCGCCTCGCGCGGCTCGACACCGGCATCCACCTGCTCCTTGATCCGCGACAGGATGAACATCTCGTAGTCCATCGCGAGGCCGAAACCGAAGGCGAACGTCAGCAGCAGCACGAGCACGTCGACCCCGTGCACGTGCCCGGCGTCGAAGTTCAGGATGCCCGCGAAGTTCCCCTGCTGGAAGCCCCAGACCAGCACGCCCACACTGGCGCCGAGCGAGAGCGCGGAGGCCACCAGCGCCTTGAGCGGGACCACGAGCGACCCCGTCATCAGGAACAGCAGCACGATGGTGCCGAGCGCGATGATCAGGGCGGCCCAGGGGGCGCTGCCGAGCAGCGAGTCCGAGAGGTCGACGGTGTGGGCGTCGATCCCGGTGACGCGGGCCGACGAGCCGTCCGCGAACTCCGGCCGGTCGGCGCGGATGGCGCGGACCACGTTGACCCCGTCGGCCGGCGCGACGCGCACCGTGGATGCCCAGCCGTCGCCGCGCTCGACGGGTGCGGTCACCGACTCCACGCGCGGCAGCCTCGACACCCGAGCCGCCCACGACACCGCGTCGGCCTCGCTCGACGTGACCAGCTCGACGCGGGGGCTCGCGGCATCCGGGAACTGATCGGCCAGGGCGTTGAGAAAACCCGACTGGCTCGACGACGACGGGATCGCGTCGATGCTGGTGTTGGCGAGCCGGAGCGTCAGCAGGGGGCTGCCGACGGCGAGCAGGACCACGAGGCAGCCCAGGGTGACGATCGCCGGGTGCTTCTGCACCCCGCGGGTCAGCTTCGAGAAGAAGCCCTCGGCGGGCGCGACATCGCCGAACCGGCTGATCACGCGCCCGAGCCCGGGCAGATGCGTCAGGGCTCCGGGCTTGAGCAGACGATCGCCCGAGAGGGCGAGCAGCGCCGGCACCAGCGTCAGGGCGGTGAGGATCGCGATCGCCGTCACCGAGAGCGCTCCGATGCCGATGGCGCGCACGATCCGCGGCTGGAAGATGAGCAGCCCTGCCGAGGCGATCGCGAAGGTGACGCCCGAGAACAGCACGGTGCGCCCCGCGCGATCGGCCGTACGGCGGATCGCCACCAGGCGGATGCCGCGGCGGTCGTCGCCGCTGAGATGCCACGATTCGCCCATCGCCTCGAGCGCGGCGCGGTACTCCTCGCGGAAACGACTCACGATGAGCAGGCCGTAGTCGATCGACAGCCCCAGGCCGACGGCGGTGATCACATTGATGACCGTGGTGTCGATGTCGGTGAGGAAGGTGATGCCGAACAGCACCCCGAGTGAGCCGACGATCGACACGATCGCGCCGAGCAGCGGGATGCCGGCGGCCAGGAACCCCCCGAAGACCAGCAGCATGACCACCAGCGCGATCGGCAGGGCGACCGCCTCGCCGCGCTCCAGGTCGCTCGCCGAGATCTTGAGGATGGAGTCCACCAGCAGCGAGCTGCCGCCGACCAGAGCGGTGGATCCGAGGAACTCGGAGCGCAGCTGACCAGCCGCCCGACGCAGCTCGGCGGTGGCCCGATCGACGCCGGCCGGGTCGGGATCGCCCGAACCGACTCCCGACACCGTTGCGGTGAGCAGCACCCCTCGGCCATCGGACGAGAACGCCGAGACGATCGCCGCCGGATGGCCGCCCCCCGGCGTCCTCGGCAGCACGAGCGGGTCGAGGTAGCTCGTGTGCGGCACTCGCTCGAGCTCCGCTCCGAGCCGGTTCGCCCAGAGCAGCAGCTGCGGGTCGTCGAGGGGCACTCCGTGCACGAGCAGCGTCACGGACTCGGTGGCCGCCCCGTGACCCGCGAGCACGTCGTCGGCGCGGCTGGCCTCGCCGGTCACGCTCGGCGCCCCGTTCTTCAGCCGATCGAACAGGTTCTGGCCGCCCGCTCCGGCTAGGGCGGTCGCGACCGCGATCGCGACCAGTACCGCCCACACGGCGAGCGAGAGGAGGGGATGCGCGCCGACCGCGCCTGCGAGTCGTCCGAGCGGCCCGCCCCGGCCCGGATCGCTCGTGCGGGGCGTGCTCGTGCGGGGCTCGTTCATGCCGGGCGACTCATACTTTCGACCGCCAGTCGTGGTCGTCGTCGGCGGCTGCCTCGGCCCCGTCCGCCTCGATCACCTCGATCGGCAGGGTGATCGACGCGGTGGGCGGCGCGACCACGGTCATTTCGTCGCGGCGGTGCCGCAGCACGGTGTCGACATAGCTGGTCAAGGCCTCGGCGAGCGGGACGTTGCGGCCCTCGTTCTGCGAGCGGTACCAGCGGTGCTCGAGCAACTGGTGGAACACCTCGGCCGGCTCCAGCTTGCCCCGCAGCTCTTTGGGGATCGCGCGGATCACCGGTTCGAACACCCGCACCACCCAGTCGTGGGCGACCTGCTCCTCGTCGAGGTCTTTGCGATCGCCGGTCGCCCGGTACGCATCCAGGTCATTGAGCAGGCGGCGGGCCTGGTTCTCGCCCGCGTCGAGCCCGGTCAGGCGCAGCAGCCGCCGGGAGTGGTGGCCGGCATCCACCACCTTCGGTTGGATGCGCACCTGGGTGCCGCCCGCATCCTTGTTGATCGACAGCTCTTCGATGTCGAATCCGAGCTCGTTGAGCCGCTCGACGCGACGCCCGATGCGCCAGCGCTCCGACTCGGGGAATGACTCGGATGCCGTCAGCTCGGCCCACAGCGTGCGGTACGCCGCCACGATCCCGTCGGCCACCGCGACCGGGTCGACATCCTCATCGAGGCGGCCGCCCGCCTGCAGGTCGAGCAGCTCACCCGCGATATTGATCCGCCCGATGTCGAGATCGTGCTCGCGCTGCCCGTCGCTCAGGTCTGCGTCGTGCAGCTGACCGGTCTCGGCGTCGACCAGGTACGCGGCGAAGGCGCCCGCGTCGCGACGGAACAGCGTGTTCGACAGCGACACGTCGCCCCAGAAGAAGCCGACGACGTGCAGGCGGGCGAGCAGCACGGCGAGGGCGTCGACCAGCCGCGTCGCGGTGTCGGGCCGCAGGGCCTGCGAGTACAGCGCGCGATAGGGGAGGGAGAAGCGCAGATGGCGCGTCACGAGCGCCGGAGCGAGCGCGTCGCCGTCGTCGGTGGCCCGGTCGGTGATCACGGCGACCGGCTCGACGCACGGGATGTCGAGCCGCTGCAGGCTGCGCAGCAGGTCGTATTCGCGACGGGCCAGCTCGACCGTGGTCTCTTTGATCGCGACCACATAGCCGCCGAGATGCACGAAGCGCACCAGGTGCCGCGAGATGCCCTTGGGCAGCGTCGCGATCGTCTCGTCGGGCCACAGCTCGAGGGGCAGGTTCCACGGCAGGTCGAGCAACGCCGGGTCGGGCACCGCGGAGGTGATCGAGAGCGCGGATGCCATGCGTCGAGCCTACTGACGCTCAGCGCGAGGCGGCCTCACGGCTGATCTCGGCGATGGCCGCCCAGTCCAGCTTCTCGCCACCGGGTTTGGCCAGCGTCTGCTCGAACACGCTGCGGAGCGCGCCGACGCTCGGCAGCGTCACCCCGACCGCCTCCGCCGCGGCCTCGGCCAACCCGAGATCCTTGAGCCCGAGCACCGTGGTGAACCCCGCAGGTTCGTAGCGGCGGTGGGTGATGATGTCGGCGTACGAGGTGTAGCTCATGCCGCCGAACAGCGTGCCCGTCAACAACTCCGTGAAGCCGACCGGATCGATCCCGTAGTGCTCGACGATCGAGATCGACTCGCCGAGCGCCTCGATCGCATGGATGATGTTGAAGTTCACCGCGATCTTCACCAGATTGGCCTGAGCCGGCTCGGTGCCGATGCGCCAGGTCCGTCGGCCGATCACGTCGAAGAAGGGCTCGAGGCGATCGATCTCGGCGGCAGAACCGGCCGCGAGGATGTTGAGCTGGCCGGCAACGGCGACGGGCGGGCGCCCGAGCACCGGCGCCGCGACGTAGCCCACCCCGGCCGAGGCGTGGCGCTCGGCCAGAGCGCGTGCGGCGACCGGGCTGATCGACGCCATGTTGACGTGCAGGCTGCCGGGGACCCGGCCGAGCACCTCCTCGTCGAACACGGCGTCGACGGCCGCGTCGTTGGAGAGCATGGAGAACGCGATCCCGGATTCGAGCGCCTGCACAGGAGACTCGGCGAGCACCGCCCCGGCCTCGAGCAGCGGGGCGGCGGCCGCGGGGTTGCGGTTCCAGACGCGGACCGTGTGGCCGGCATCCACCAGGTTGCGCGCCATGGCCGACCCCATGGTGCCGAGCCCGATGAAGCCGATCTCGGCCATCAGGCCTTCCAGACGGTCTTGACGTTCGTGAACTCGCGCAGACCCTCGGCCGCCAGCTCGCGCCCGAAGCCGGAGTCCTTGATGCCGCCGAACGGCAGCTCGGGGTACGACACGGTCATGCCGTTGACGAAGACCGCGCCCGCCTCGAGTTCGCGCACGAAGAACTCCTCGTCGGCGGCGTCGTTCGTCCAGACGGCCGAGCTCAACCCGAAGGTGGTCTGGTTCGCGATCCGGATCGCCTCGTCGCGATCGGCGACCTTGTAAAGGGATGCCACCGGGCCGAAGGCCTCCTCCATCACGATGCGCATGTCATCGGTCAGGTCGGCGAGCGCGGTCGGCTGGTAGAACCAGCCGGGGCCGTCGATGGCCTTGCCGCCGACCAGCACGGTGGCGCCCTTCGCGACCGCGTCGTCGACGAGCTCGGCCAGATCGGATCGGCCGGATTCGGTCGCCACCGGTCCGACGTCGGTCGCGTCATCGAAGGGGTCGCCCACCTTCAGCGCCGCCATCTTGGCGGCGAACAGCTGCGTGAAGGCGTCGTAGACGTCGGCGTGCACCAGGAACCGCTTGGCGGCGATGCACGACTGCCCGTTGTTCTGCACCCGGGCCTTGACGGCGGTGGTGGCCGCCGCTTCCAGGTCGGCGCTCGGCATGACGATGAACGGGTCGGAGCCGCCGAGCTCCATCACGCTCTTCTTGACCTCGGCGCCCGCGATCGAGGCGACCGAGCGGCCCGCCGGTTCGGAACCGGTGAGCGTGACGGCCTGCACGCGGTCGTCCTCGATCACTCCCTTGACCTCACGCGACCCGATCAGCAGGGCACGGAACGAGCCGACCGGGAATCCGCCCCGCTCGAACACCGTGTCGAGGTAGAGCGCCGACTGCGGCACGTTCGAGGCGTGCTTGAGCACCCCGGTGTTGCCGGCCATCAGCGCGGGAGCCGCGAAACGCACGACCTGCCAGAGCGGGTAGTTCCAGGGCATCACGGCGAGCACGACGCCGAGCGGCTGGTAGCGGGCGAAGGCGCGCGAAGCGCCGACGCTCGAGGGGTCGTCGAGGGGCTCGTCGGCCATGAACGATTCGGCGTGGTCGGCGTAGAAGCGCATGTTCTTCGCGCACTTGAGCACCTCGGCCTTGGCCTGGGCGAGCGGCTTGCCCATCTCGAGCACGAGGATGCGCGCGGTGTCGTCCGCCTCCTTCTCGACCAGGTCGGCCGTGGCGCGCATCCACTCGGCGCGCTGGGCGAAGGTGGTGGACTTCAGGGCCTGGAACGCCGCCTCGGCTTCGCCGATCTTGCGGTCGATGGTCGCGGCGTCGTCGGCCGGGAACTCCTTGACGGTCTCGCCGGTGGCGGGGTTGATGGTGGCGATGGCCATGGGGATGCTCCTCAATTAGTGGGTGGTTCGGTCAGTTCTCGAATACGGCGGGGTGGCGTGCCAGCTCGAGGCGGGTGCGTCGGATGTGGCCGGCCAGCACGCGCTCCGCCTCGTCGGCGTCGTCGCGTCGGATCGCCGAGACCAGCAGCTGATGCTCATGGTGCACGCTCCTGTCGCCCTCGGATCGGAACATCCGGGTGAAGGCGCGGCGGTAGTGCTGGGTGCGGTTCCAGAGATTCAGCACCATATCGCCCAGCATGCTGGTCTCCACGGCGGCATAGCAGGAGAGGTGGAACTCGCGGTCGAGCCGCAGGAACGTCTCGACATCATCCGACCGCTCCATGGCGTCGGCGAGCACCTCGAGGGCATCGATGTCGGAGCCGCTCATCAGGGGAACGTTGAACCGCAGCAGCAAGGGCTCGATCCGCTCGCGGATCTGGTACATCTCTTCGCACTCGGCCAGGCTCAGGCTCGACACCCAGGCCCCGGTGTTGGCCACCAGCGTCACCAGGCCTTCGGCCTCCAGCATCCTCAGCGCCTCGCGCACCGGCACTCGGCTTGCGCCGTGCCGGCCGGCGAGATCCTCTTGGCGGATGCGCGCACCCGGTGCGTGCTCGCCCGTCAGGATCGCCTCGCGCAACTCCGCGGCGATGCGCGCGCCGGCGGCGCCGTGGGTCGAGAGCTCGAGAGTCATTCCCTTCATTCTGCCGCGACCGCGCTCACTCGGCAGGCCGGGCCGGGTGCCAGAGCTTCACCGGCGCATCCTTCTCATACGCTTTGCCGCCCGGGTAGCTGACCAGTTCGAACTGCATGCCCCACGGGCTGCGGAAGTACTCCCAGCGCTGACCCGCTGCCGGGCCGGCACTCGCGGTCGGCGCGCCCATCGGCTCGATGCCGTGGCTGCGCAGGTGGGCGACGGCGGCATCCATGTCATCGACGTAGATCGCCAGGTGGTGACCGCCGATGTCGCTGTTGCGGGGCTGCGGCCGCTGCGGGTCGTCGGCGCCGCCGGGTTCGTAGAGGAAGGTCTCGAGATTGGAGCCGTTCCCGAGCCGGTAGAAGCGGATCTCGCGGATCAGCGTGCGCGCGTCGACGCCGAGGTGCACCGTCATCCAGTCGTCGTCCGCCTGCTTGGCGCCGAGCGTGTAGATGTGCTGCGCTCCCAGCACGTCGACGAGGAAGCGCTCGGCCTCGTCGAGGTCGGGGACGGTGATGCCGATGTGGTCGATCCCGCGCATTCCCGGAATGCTCATGGCGACCCCTCCGTCGTTGATTGGATACATCATCGCCTAAAACTGCGGCATTTCACAAGCGCATCGAGGAATTTGCTTGTGATTGGATTCAATCCCGGTTAGCCTGCTCATCAACGCGGGCATCGCACATCGTGGCGCGCTCCCGAACCGGAAAAGAGCACCATGCCGAAACGACGTCGTTTGGAGACCGGGGCCGAGTGGGTCGAGCTGTCGACCACCGCCCAGGACTGGAAGGATGCCGATCCGGCCCTGCTGGCCGGCATGCTCGGACAGTTGCACCTGATCCGCGCGTTCGAGGAGTCGGTGCTCGAGCTCGCCGGCGAGGGCCTGGTGCACGGCCCCGCGCACTCCAGCATCGGCCAGGAGGGCGGCGCGGTCGGCTCCATCATCGGGTTGGGCACCGGCGACGGGGTGACGGGCTCGCACCGCGGCCATCACCAGTTCCTGGCCAAGGCCCTCACCCATGTGACCGGCGGAACGGTCGACCTGACCGTGCTGGTCACCGAGACGGTGCAGGCGGTGCTGCAGCGCACGCTCGCCGAGATCCTCGGGCTCTCGCAGGGCTTCTCGGGCGGCCGCGGCGGCTCGATGCACCTGCAGTGGCTCGAGGCGGGAGCGCTCGGCACCAATGCGATCGTCGGCGGCGGCGTGCCCTTCGCCGCCGGCAACGCCTTCGCGCAGAAGCACGGAGCCGCCGACCGCGCGCGCACTGATCTCACGATCAGCTACTACGGCGACGGGTCGAGCCAGATCGGCTCTGTGCTGGAGTCGATGAACCTGGCCTCGGCCTGGAAGCTGCCGCTCCTCTTTTTCGTCGAGAACAACCTCTACGCCGTCTCGACCAATGTCAGCGAGGTGACGGCAGACACCCGGTTGTCGGTGCGCGGGCAGGGGTTCAGCATCCCGGGCTGGAAGGTCGACGGGATGGATCCGCTCGCCGTGCACCTGGCCACCGAGGAAGCGGCGGCCCGACTGCGGTCGGGCGAGGGCTCGGCCATCATCGAGGCCGAGGTCTACCGCTTCTTCCACCAGAACGGCCCGTACCCCGGCAGCGCCTTCGGCTACCGCAGCAAAGAAGAAGAGGCCGAGTGGCGCGGCCGCGATCCGCTGGTGCGCGTCGCGAACGAGATGATCAAGCTGGGTCAGATCGACGCGGCCGGGGTGGACTCGGTGCGCGCCCAGGCCCAGGCGGCCATGGCAGCGGCCGTGGCCGAGCTCGTCGAGACCGATCCGGATGACGCGACGAAGCGCCGCATCCGGCCCGCACTGTGGCCCGACCCCGGTTTCGTCGACGTGGGCATCCGCAGCGACGCGCACGAGTTGGACGCCCTGCCCGCCTTCGACCCGCTCACCCACACCGGCGCCTGGCGCGACATCAAGTTCGTGGATGCGGTGGCCGAGACCATGGACCGCCGCATGGAGGCCGACCCGCGCATCATCGTGCTCGGCGAAGACGTCCACCGCCTCAACGGCGGCACGAACGGCGCCACCAAGGGTCTGGCCAAGAAATACGGATCCGATCGCGTGCTCGGCACGCCGATCAGCGAGAACGCCTTCGCCGGACTCGCCGGCGGGTTGGCCCTCGACGGGCGGTTCCGGCCGGTCGTCGAGTTCATGTACCCGGACTTCATGTGGGTGGCGGCCGATCAGGTCTTCAACCAGATCGGCAAGGCGCGCCACATGTTCGGCGGCGACAACGACATGCCGCTGGTGCTGCGCACCAAGGTCGCGATGGGGTCCGGATACGGCTCGCAGCACCTGATGGACCCCGCGGGCATCTTCGCCACGGCCGCCGGCTGGCGCATCGTGGCGCCGTCGACCGCGGCGGACTACATCGGCCTGATGAATGCGGCGCTCGCCCTGCAAGACCCGGTGCTCGTCATCGAGCACGTCGACCTCTATGCGATGGCCGACCGGGTGCCCGAGGGCATCGATCTCGACTACATCATCCCGCCCGGCACGGCGGCCATCCGCCGCGAGGGCTCGGACGTCACCGTCATCAGCTACCTGTCGATGGTCCATCATGCCCTCGAGGCGATCGACCAGACCGGCATCGATGGCGAGCTCATCGACCTGCGCTGGCTGGACCGCGCCTCGATCGACTGGGACACCATCGGCGAGAGCATCAAGAAGACGAACGCGGTGCTCCTGGTGGAGCAGGGTGCGCGCGGCACCTCCTACGGCGGCTGGTTGGCCGACGAGCTGCAGCGGCGCTTCTTCGACTGGCTGGACCAGCCGATCCAGCGCGTCACGGGCGGCGAGGCGAGCCCGAGCATCTCGAAGGTGCTCGAGCGGGCCGCGATCGCCAAGACGGAGGAGGTCGTCGCCGGCCTCGAACTGATCCGCGCGGGCATGGGGCGGCGCTGATGGCCATCGTGATCCGGATGCCCGCCGTGCTCGCCTCGGCGACCGAGGCCGCGATCCAGGCCTGGTCGGTGACCGAGGGGCAGGCGATCGAGATCGGCGATCCGCTCGCCGACATCGAGACCGACAAGGCGGTGGTGGAATACGCGGCCGAGGTCGCTGGCACGGTCGGCAAACTGATCGCGCAGCCCGGCGACAACCTCGCCGTCGGCGAACCGATCGCGATCGTGCTGGTCAGGGGTGAGGGGATGGACGCCGTCGCGCCGGCGCTCGCGGGGGCGGGCGTCGGTGCTGCTGCGGCCTCCGCTCCCGCTGCGACCGAGGGCGAAGCCGGGCCCGCTGATGCCGCAGCTCCCGCCGCGCGGGCCCCTGAAACTCCTCCGACGGAGAGCCTGGTGGCGGGCTCTCCGTCGGAGGCACCCGGGACCCGCACCTTCGCCAGCCCGATCGTGCGCCGTCTGGCTCGCGAGCGCGGCATCGACCTCCTCGCGGTGACCGGGACGGGCCCGGGTGGTCGGATCGTGCGCCGCGACCTGGAGGGTGCTCCGGCCGCCGAGCCGCGGCTCGTCGACTCACGAGCGGCCGAACGCATGTCGGCCGGGGCGGAGCGCGCCGGCTTCACCGACATGCCGTTGACGGGCATGCGCCGCGCGATCGCCCGGCGGCTCACCGAGAGCAAGACGACCGTTCCGCACTTCTACGTGACGGCCCGCGTGCGGGTCGATCGGCTGCTCGAACTCCGGGCGCAGGTCAATGCGGCCGTCGAGCGCAAGGTGTCGATCAACGACTTCGTGATCAAGGCGGTCGCCGGGGCGCTGCGCGACGTTCCGGCGGCGAACGCGATCTGGGGAGGCGATCACATCCGCCGCTTCGACGGTGTCGATCTGGCCATCGCGGTCGCCGTCGAGGGAGGTCTGCTCACCCCGGTGCTGCGCGGTGTCGACACGACGAGTCTCACCGAGGTGAGCGCGCGGGTCGCCGAACTCGCCGACCGTGCGCGGGCGGGCAAGCTCCGCCAGGAGGAGCTCGAGGGCGGAAGTTTTTCGATCTCGAACCTCGGCATGTACGGCGTCGACGAGTTCTCGGCGATCCTCAACCCCCCGCAGGCCGGCATCCTGGCGGTCAGCGCCGCGAAGCAGCAGCCCGTCGTCGTCGACGGCGCCCTGGCCGTTGGAACGGTCATGACCGTGACGCTCTCAGCGGATCACCGCGTCATCGACGGGGCGGTCGCCGCCGAGTGGATGGCCGCGTTCGTGCGCCGGATCGAGAACCCGGTCTCGGCACTGCTCTAGTCGCGCCGAATACGACGCTGCCGCGGCATCCTGAGTCGGATGCCGCGGCAGCGGTCTTCGTTGAGGTGCCGTGCGCTACGCGCCGACCTTGGCGCCGACGATCGGCTTCGAGAGCCGTTCGCCGGTCTCGGCGTCGAACGCGTGCACGTGCTCGGTCACCGGAGTGATCGACACGGTCTCGCCCGCGTTCGGGTGCGAGCGGCCGTCGACGCGGGCCACGATGTCGACGCGGTGGCCATCGACGTCGGTGTGGCCGTAGAGGTAGCCGTCGGCTCCCAGCTCTTCGACGACGTCGACCTCGACCTGCAGGCCGGGGCCCGACTTGGCGATCTTGACGTCTTCGGGGCGGACGCCGATGGTGACCTTGCTGCCCTTCGCCTTGAGCAGGATGTCGCGCTCGACCTTGGCCACGGCCGTGCCGAACGTGATCCCGCCGTCGACCACGTCGGCCGGGAACAGGTTCATGGCCGGACTGCCGATGAAGCCGGCGACGAACACGTTCGTCGGGGCCTCGTACAGGTCGCGCGGGGTGCCCACCTGCTGCAGCACGCCATCCTTCAGCACGGCGATGCGGTCGCCCATGGTGAGCGCCTCGGTCTGGTCGTGCGTGACGTAGACGGTGGTGACGCCGAGGCGGCGCTGCAGCGACGCGATCTGGGTGCGGGTCTGCACGCGCAGTTTGGCGTCGAGGTTCGAGAGCGGCTCGTCCATGAGGAACACCTGGGGCTGACGCACGATGGCGCGGCCCATCGCGACGCGCTGACGCTGCCCGCCGGAGAGGGCCTTCGGCTTGCGGCCGAGGTAGGGCTCCAGGTCGAGCAGCTTGGCCGCCTCGAGCACGCGCTGCGCGCGCTCCTCTTTGTTGACGCCGGCGATCTTGAGCGCGAAGCCCATGTTCTCGGCCACCGTCATGTGCGGGTAGAGCGCGTAGTTCTGGAACACCATCGCGATGTCGCGATCCTTCGGCGGAACGTCGGTGACGTCGCGGTCGCCGATCAGGATGCGCCCCTCGTTGACCTCTTCGAGGCCGGCGAGCATGCGCAGGGTGGTCGACTTGCCGCAGCCGGACGGGCCGACCAGCACGAGGAACTCGCCATCGGCGACCTCGAGATCGATCTGGTCGACGGCGGGACGTGAGGACCCGGGATAGGTGCGGGTCGCCTTCTCAAATGTGACAGATGCCATAGCGGTACTGAACTCCTTCACCGGCAGGTACGTGCCGGACGATCCGTAGTGAATGGAAGTGGCCGTCACCGTCGAAACAGCTCGGGCCAATGGTCAGTATGCCACCCTCGAGTGGGGCCTGCATCTTCGAGAGGATGGTTCGGATCGCCGACCCGCCCAGCCAGCATCCGGGGCGCTCCCAGACTGACTCCCTAGCATTTCCCGCGGCGCTCGATTCGCCCTCGCCCGGGGCGAGGAGTAGTTTGGGCGCCGCTCGACCCACCCGAGAACGAGGATTCATGAGCGACGGCCCGTTCGGCCTGCCTCCCGCCGGCGCCCCCCACGGTGCTCCGCAGGGCAGGAGCGAGGTTCGCGAAAGCGCGCGCGAACGCGCTCGTGAGTTGCGCGAGCTCCACAAGAAGCAGGATCGCAACCGGCGCCGCATCACGACGCTGTCGATCGTCGGCGGCCTGCTGGTCGTCGTGGTGGTGGTCGCGCTGGTCATTCTCAACTTCACCCAGCCGGCCGGACGTGGTCCCCTGAACATGCTCAGCGACGGGATCAAGATCGGCACCGGGTTCAAGGCGGTTCAGACGCCCGGCCTCCCGGCCGACTCGAAGCCCGTCCCCTCGGCCACGAATCCGCCCGCCGTGATCGACATCAAGCTCTACGTCGACTACCTCTGCCCCAACTGCGGCACCTTCGAGAAGAAGAACGGCGACCAGCTGCGGGCCTGGGTCAAGACCGGGGCGGCGACCATCGAGATCCATCCGATCGCGGTGCTCACGACCAAGTCGGCAGGCACGCAGTACTCCCTGCGGGCGGCGAACGCGGCCGCGTGCGTGGCCGAGTTCTCGCCCGACCACTTCTTCGACTTCAACGATGCCCTGTTCGTCGATCAGCCCAAGGAGGGCACAGCGGGGCTGACCGACCAGCAGATCGAGTCGCGGGCCACCCAGGCAGGCGTGACCGAGATGACGCAGGTGACCAAGTGCATCGAGGGTCGTCGCTTCCGCAGTTGGGTGCAGGCCGCCACGACGCGCGCCTTGAACGGCCCGATTCCGGGTGCGGATGTGAAGACGATCGCCGGGACTCCGACGATCATCGTCAACGGCACCCAGTTCAAGTACACGACGGCGTTCGACCCGAACGAGTTCGCGCAGTTCGTTCTGCAGGTCGCGGGCGACGCCTTCACGAAGAACCCGTCGCCGACCCCGACCCCGACCCCGAGCGTTTCGCCGACTGCGGGCTAGTCGCGCGTCAGCCGGTGCGCTGGTCTTCGATGGCCGCTCGCACCACGTCGAAGGCGGAGCGGCTGAAGGCGACCAGGGTGATCCGTCGCAGCGCGGTGTCGGGATGCTGCGCCAGCCATTCGCGGATGGCGGCCACCGCCACGCGCGCGGCGTCTGCGACCGGCTAGCCGATGCTAGTCGCCCGGCGACGCTGCCTTCGCGCGGGCGGGAACGAGTTCCGGTTGATCGTGCCCGCTCCGCGCCGGAACGATGCAGAGCGGCACCGAGCCGTCGTGCAGAAGGTCGCGGGCCGCCGTGCCGAGGATCGCGCGGACGATCGGCCCCTCCCGATGCGATCCGATCACGATGAGGTCGGCGGCCTTTCCGCGGTCGCGGAGGGCGGCAGCGGGGAGGCACTCCTCCAAGTAGCCGCTCACCCGCGCCCTCGGGTGCTCCGCCTTGAGGCGGTCCAGCACGGCCCCGAGGCGACCCCGGTGGGCCTCCCGGAGCTCGCCCTCGGTGTCGACGACCCAGACCAGTGGGTTGAAGGCCGGCAGGGGGGCCGTCCACGCGTGAACCACTTCGAGCCGGGCGCCGCTCGCCTCGGCCTCGGTCACCGCGAAGTCCAGTGCCGAGGTGCTCGACTCGTCATCGAGGCCGACCACGATGACGCCCGAGTGGATGGGCATCCACCGCTCCGGGACGATGACCGTCGCGCAGTTCTCCTGTCGGGCAAGCCGCAGCGAGCGGACCCCGAAGCGCTCCTGCAGTCGCGACCGTTGATGCGATCCGATCACCAGGAGGTCGGCGTGCCCCGTGGCCTCGGCGAGGGCATGGTCGGGATCGTCCTCCGACTCGACCAGGTGCACCGCGGTTCGGGGAGTCGCAGAACCGATGCGCGCGCGCACGGTCTGCAGCAGAGCGGCGACTTCGCTGAAGGGGGCTCCCGTCCAGTCGTACGCGGCGACCAGCGTCACCTCGACCACGCGGGTGCTTGCTCGATCGATCACCCAGTCGACGGCCTTCATGCTCGCGGTGTCGCTCACACCGATCACGATCTTCTCCATGGGGAGCTCCTCTCGTCGTCACCAGGGTGATCCGTGCGACGTCCGCCCGGCAGGGCCGTAGGTCCCAGGCCGATGGGACTTCCGGCCCTGGCCGGAGCGCGGTTTCGTCGTCATCCTCGGGTCATGGATGCGAACGACGTTCTCGATGCCGCGGAATGCTGGCGACTGCTCAGGGCACAGACCATGGGCCGCCTGGCGACGGCGACCGATGAGGGGCCGCGGATCTGGCCCATCAACTTCCGCGTGCGCGGAGAATCGCTGATCTTCCGCAGCGCGCCGGGCACGAAGGTGTGGAACATCGGTCGGGATGCCCGCGTCGCGTTCGAGGTCGACGGTCTGGAATCGGGTCTGCACTGGAGCGTCGTCGTGCTCGGAACCGCGCACGTGATCGACGACGACGATCCCGGTCCGCGCACGGAGCGTGACGAGCTGCACCCGGTGGCGCCGGGGCCGAAGCCCGTTCTGTTCAGGATCACCCCGGAAACGGTCTCGGGCCGGCGCTTCGTCTCGGCCCTGGAGCCGAGCCCGCTGTGGAACGACCGGCCGGCCGCCTGGCGCTCGCCGTCGTGATGAACGCCGAGAGGATCCTGGTGGCCTCGGATGGCGGCGCGGCGTCGGCGGCCGCCCTTCGGTGGGTGATCGATCGTCTCGGTGATCGCGGGGCCCAGGTGGAGATCGTCGACGTCGTCGACCCGACGGCCCCGGATGCTGCCGAGCGCCGTGCAAGCGTGCGCGGGATGGCGAGGCTGCTCGAGCTGGTCGCGCCCTCGGTGCCCGTTCGCCTCACGGACGCCCCTGAGGATCCTGCCGAGCTGCTCACGCGGTCGCGCGACGACCTCCTGGTGGTCGGAGCACATCGGCGAAACCGGGGGCGCACGCCCTTCGCCGAGCTCGCAGCGCTCGACGCTCAAGGACCTGTCGTGGTCATTCCGTCGGAATGGATCTGCCGACGGGGCCCGGTGATGGTCGGCGTCGGAGCCGAGGACGAGATGACCGCCACGCTCGCATTCGCCGAGCGCGAGGCCGGAGCGCGCCGCACCGACGTCCGGCTGATCCACGCCTGGGAGACGACCGGCGCGGGCGAGATCCCGCCGGCGTGGGACTTCGGAACCGAGTCGATCCCCGAGCGGCAGGGGCGCGCGCTGGCCCGTCTCGCCGAGCTGGAACGGACCTCGCATCCCGGATTGACCGTCACGGCGGAGGCCGTGCAGGGCCGGGTGGTGGCACGGCTCAGCCAGGCCGCCCGCACCGCCTCGCTCCTCGTGGTGGGCCGGTCGCATCGGAACGCGGTCGTGCGCAGTCTGTTCGGCTCGGCGGCGAGCGGCCTGCTCGTGGCGCTGCCCTGCCCGGTGGCGGTCGTCCCGTGACGGTCGCCGGACCTTAGGCTCTGCTCGACGTGGCGCGGCGACTCGAAGATGGGGTGACCACAGAGCGGAACGCGAGGCGTCGATGGAGCATTGGCTGGTAGCTCTCGGGTCGGACCAGGGCGACGCTGCTCTGGACTGGGCGGCCCGCCATGCGGGACGACGGGCGGCGCTCGAAGTGATCGCGTCGGGTCTGGAGATCCCGGATCCCCGGGCTGCTGTCCTGCGCGCCGCGGACGTTCTGGAGGCGACCTGTCCGAGGGTCCCGCGGGCTCTCCACGCGGTGCCGTATTCGCTGGCCGAAGAGCTCGCGCGCTACGACTCCGTCGACCTGGTCGTGCTCGGATCGCCGACCGGCCCGCTGGCTGCCGCCGACACGAACCGTGTGCTGGGCCTCCTGCGGGTCTGCCGGTCATCGGTCGTCCTGGTGCCCGCCGGAGCAGCGGGCGACACCGCCCCTCGGGACGTCGCGTGGCCGGCGGCGGGTCGGCGGCCTCCGGCGGCGCTCCGCGCCGAGGTGCGGAGCGGGCGGGACATCCTGCGCGTCGTGCGCACCTCTGCCGCGTCCCCGCTCGGCCCGCGGTCGTGAGCAGCCGGATGCGCCGCGCGGCGGGTCTCGTCGGGCGGTATCCCCTGGGGCCGGCGACGCTCCTCGTCGGGTCGGTGTCCGCGGCGCTCGCACTGCTCGTGCCCGCCCCGGCGGGCGTCGGGGTGGGCGCCTGGGTGGCGAGCGCCTACGCGCTCGGTGCCGCCGTGTGGGTGGCCGTCGCAATGTTCCGCGAGCTCCGGTCGGGACGCTGGGGCGTCGACCTTCTCGCGGTCCTCGCCGTGGTCGCGACCGTGCTCGTCGGCGATCACTGGGCCGCGCTGATCGTCGTGCTCATGATCCCCGGTGGGCATGCCCTCGCGGACTACGCATCGCACCGAGCGCGCGCCCAGCTCCGTGCCCTTCTCGACCGCACCCCGACCGTGGCGCACCGTCTGCGGGGGCATCCGGAGGGCGAGACCGACGACGTTCCCGTCGACGACATCCGGATCGGCGATCTGCTGGCGGTCAGGCCGGGCGAGACCGTCCCGGTCGACGCCGAGCTGCTCGACGCCGAGGCCGAGCTCGATGAATCGTCGCTCACCGGCGAGAGCCTGCCTGCCGCCCAGCAGCGGGGCGACCGGCTGCGAAGCGGGAGTGTCGCATCCGGATCGGC
>DASTNC010000101.1:0-4720 GCA_035721225.1 Pseudolysinimonas sp. | reverse complement strand
CGGCGTCGGCCCCGGCCGCGACGCGATCGTCGTGCGGCACGACCTGCTGGGCTGAGTTCGACCGGCCGCTCGCTGCGCGCCACCCCGGACTCGACCCCGAACCTCGAGCCCTTCGCAGCAGTTTCGGTCGAAAGAACGGTCGAACGTGCCCCAAAGGGGCGAGAGTACTCAGCCGTGCGACCCGGCGGCGGCGAAGATCTGCAGCGCGAGAAAGACGCCCAGACCTCCGAAGACCAGCAGGATGCCGAGGCTGAGCGCCCAGTCGCGCGCTGTCGGGGCGATCGGGGCTGCGTTCGGATGCGAACCGAGGTCTTCGGCATCCCCATCGACGGCCTGCCCCGGGTGCGGCTGGGTGCGCTCTCCGGCTCGGGTGAAGCTGTAGAGCGAGCGATGCCCGGTCTCGCGGCTGAGGAACGGTGCGCCGTCGGCGTTCGTCGTGCCGAGGAAGAAGGCCTGCGGATCAGCCCGGAACTCGAGCACGAGCGGCACGCCGCCCATGACGAGGAACCTCAGGGCCAGCAGGTCGAAGACGATGCCATCCACGCCCGACGCGATGCCCGAACCGGCGAAAGCCAGGCCGAGCCCGACGAAGAGGATCGGCCACGCCCACGACACGAGGGGGGTGCCGAAGCCGCCCGCCACGATGACGCCGATGCCGACGGCGATCAGGCCGCCGAAGATCGACAGCGGTGCCGACCAGGCCACGACACTGGGGCACGCGGTCTGGATGACATACGCACCGCCCGAAGTGCAGAACCCGCCGAGACCCATCACAATGGTGGCGCCGACGGCGAGCAGCGTGAAGCAGAAGGCGAAGAGCAGCCAGGATGCGACCGAGCCGAGGTACTTCCCGAGGCGACTGGACGGTCGGGACATGGCCACACCGTAGCGGATGCCAGGATGGAGCGGTGCCCGCCATCCGCCCCGCCCGCGAGCAGCTGACCGGCCGCTTCATCCGCCTCGAGCCGTTCCGGCTCGACCACCTGCCCGGGCTGTGGACGGCCCTCGGGCGGCCCGAGGTCTTCGCGGGCGGATACGGCGGCGGACCGGAGGGGCTCCCCGCAGATGAGGCGGCGTTCCACGAGTGGGCGCCGAACTACTTTCCGCACACCCGCGGCAACAGCTATGTCGCGGTCGTGCAGGGCGGGCCGCACGACGGCGCGGTGGTGGGCGCATCCAGCCTCGCCGATTTCGACGAGGTGAAGGAGCACGCGCACATCGGCTGGACCGGCTGGGACCCGCGGGTCTGGTCCACCCAGGTGAACCCCGAGGCCAAGCTGCTGATGCTCGGTCTCGCCTTCGAGCACGGGTACGGCCGGGTCAAGATCCAGGCGGACGACATCAACGAGCGGTCGAAGGCCGCGATCGCCAAGCTCGGTGCGCAGTTCGAGGGGGTCGAGCGGCGGTCGGTGAAGCGGGCGAACGGCACCTGGCGCGACACGGCGATCTTCTCGGTGCTGGTCGACGAGTGGCCGTCCGTCCGGGCCGGCCTCGAGGCCCGGCTGCAGGCCTGGGAGGGTCGCCCGGTCGAGTTCCGCAGCATCTAGGCTCGATCCATGAGCGATCGACCGGCACCGGATGATGCGGCGGCCGAGGCGTCTGCCGAGTTGGCCGCGATCCGTCTCAGCATCGACAACATCGACGCGGCGCTCGTGCACATGCTCGCCGAGCGCTTCAAGTTCACGCAGAAAGTCGGCCGGCTGAAGGCGTCCAGCGGGATGCCGCCCTCCGACCCGGAGCGCGAGCGCGTGCAGATCGCGCGGCTGCGCGAGATCGCGATGGAGGCGCAGCTCGATCCCGCCTTCGCCGAGAAGTGGTTCAACTTCGTCGTCGCCGAGGTCATCCACCACCACGAGCAGCTGGCCACCGGGGCCATCGCCACCGCATCTGACGGCACGTCCGAGCACGACACCCCGTGAGCTGGGACCCTCGTCAACTGCCCTCCGCGGCGGGGCGCACCTTCGTGGTCACCGGCGGCAATGCGGGCATCGGGTACTTCACGGCCGAGCAGTTGGCCTCGGCCGGCGCCCGCGTCATCCTGGCCTCGCGGTCGGCTGACAGGGCGAAGCGGGCGATCGAGTCGATCAGCGAACACGTCGTGGGCGCCGACCTGAGCTTCGTCGCGCTCGACCTGAGTTCGTTGTCGTCCGTGGCGCGCGCGGCTGACGCGCTGCGTTCGCTCGGGCCGATCGACGACGTGATCAACAATGCGGGACTGGTCAGCCCTCCTGCCCGGCGTGCGACCACGGCGGATGGCCACGAGCTCATCGTCGGCACCAACTTCTTCGGGCACTTCGCGCTCACCGCGCAGCTCTGGCCGGCGATCTCGCCCGCGGGCCGGGTGGTCGGGCTCGGCAGCATGTCGACGAGGATGGTGCGGCTCGACCCGAGCGACCTGCTCAGCGAGCGCCGCTATCGCCCGTTCCGTGCCTACGGATTCTCGAAGCACGCGGTGCACGGCTTCGCGTTCGAGCTCGACCGCCGGATCCGCGCCGCGGGGGAGCACCGGCTCTCGCTGCTCGCGCATCCGGGATTCGCGATCGACGGGCTCTCGGAGCGCCGCGCGGGCGTCAACGAGATCTCGCGCCCGGCGCGCCTTCGCGACGGTGTGCTCTCGCTCGCGGCCCAGGGCAAGCACCAGGGTGCGTGGCCGACCGTGCGCGCGGCGCTGGACCCGGATGCGGTGAGCGGCCAGTTCTTCGGCCCCTCACGCCCCCTCACCGGCCCGCCTGTCGTGATGGCGCCCGTGGTCTCGAGCGCGACCCCGGAGTTCGGCGCTCACCTCTGGGCGCTCGCCGAGGAGCGCACGGGTGTGATCTTCGCGGTCTGAGCCGGGGCGAGGAGCGCATTCAGAACAGCGTGGGTTCGCTGTGTCGTCTCCTACTCCGAGATGCGACCGCCGCGCGGCTCGGTGTGCACGCCGGCCCCGCTGAGGTCGGCCGCGTAGCCGACCACCGGGCCGAAGTGCTCGGCCATCGTCGCGCGCGAGGTGGAGCGCAGCTCGTCGAGCGTCGCGGTGAACAGGTCCTGCACCTCGAGCGCCGCCCCGGCACCGTCCGCGCCGCGGTCGGTGACGCCGATGCGGGCGACCGTGAAGTCGCGCCCCTCGCAGAGGCGGAGGAACTTCACGTCCTCTTCGCGCGGAACGGCGACGATCGCGCGCGCACCGGACTCGCTGAACAGGGCGGTGAGGGCATCCACCTGATCGCGTTCGAGCAGCTCGTCGAGCCAGACCCGGGCGCCGATGCCGAAGCGCAGGCAGCCGTCGACCAGCGCGGCAGCCAGGCCGCCGTCGGCCAGATCGTGCGCCGCGTTGAGGAGGCCTTCGTGCGCCGCGGCCGAGAGCAGCCCGGCCAGCGCCTTCTCGCGCGCGAGGTGCGGCTTCGGCGGGCGGCCGCCCAGGTGCCCGTGGATGACGCCCGCCCACGTCGATCCGTCGAGCTCGAGCTGGGTGCTGCCGAGCAGGTAGAGGTTGTCGCCCGAGTCCTGCCAGCCCGAGGGGACGCGCCGCCCGACATCGTCGATCGTGCCCATCACGGCAACGACCGGGGTCGGGTGGATCGGCACGTCGCCGGTCTGGTTGTAGAAGCTCACGTTGCCCCCGGTGACCGGGATGCCCAGCTCGAGGCACGCGTCGGCCAGACCCTCGACGGCCTGCGAGAACTGCCACATCACCTCGGGGTTCTCGGGCGAGCCGAAGTTGAGGCAGTCGCTGACCGCGACCGGGGTCGCGCCGGTGACGGCGACGTTGCGATAGGCCTCGGCGAGGGCGAGCTGCGCTCCGGCATAGGGATCGAGGTAGGCGTAGCGCCCGTTCGCATCGGTGGCGAGGGCGACGCCGAGACCGCTCTCTTCGTCGACCCGGATCATGCCCGCGTCATCCGGGTAGCTCAGCGCGGTGTTGCCGAGCACGTAGCGGTCGTACTGGCTGGTGATCCAGCTCTTGTCGGCCAGGTTGGGGCTGCCCACCATGGTCAGCAGCTGGGCCTTGAGCGCGGGGCCGTCGGCAGGCCTCGGCAGGGTGGCCGCTGAGTCCGCGTTGAGCGCGTCGATCCAGGCGGGCCGCGCAACGGGACGATCGTAGACCGGGCCATCGATCGCGACGGTGCGCGGGTCGACATCCACGATCGTCTCGCCGTGCCAGGTGATGATGAGCCGCCCGGTGTCGGTGACCTCGCCGAGCACGCTGGTCTCGACATCCCACTTCCTGGTCACGGCGAGGAAGCCCTCGAGCTTGTCGGGCTCGACGATCGCCATCATGCGCTCCTGGCTCTCCGACATGAGGATCTCCTCGGCGGTGAGCGTCGGGTCGCGCAGCAGCACCTCGTCGAGCGAGACCTGCATGCCGCCGTCGCCGTTGCTGGCCAGCTCGCTGGTCGCGCACGAGATGCCGGCGGCGCCGAGATCCTGGATGCCCTGCACCAGGTCGCCGGCGAACAGCTCCAGGCAGCACTCGATGAGCACCTTCTCGGCGAACGGGTCGCCGACCTGCACGGCGGGGCGCTTGGTGGGGCCGCCGGCGCTGAAGGTGTCCGAGGCGAGGATGGATGCCCCGCCGATCCCGTCGCCGCCGGTGCGCGCCCCGAAGAGCACCACCTTGTTGCCCGCACCCTTGGCGTTGGCCAGGTGCAGGTCTTCGTGCCGCAGCACCCCCACCGCCAGCGCGTTCACCAGCGGATTCGCTTGGTAGATCGGGTCGAACCAGGTCTCGCCGCCGATG
>DASTNC010000100.1:0-16692 GCA_035721225.1 Pseudolysinimonas sp. | reverse complement strand
TTCGCCCTCGAGGTGCCCGAGATCGCCGGCGGACTCGTCGAGATCGCCGCCCTCGCGCGCGAGGCAGGCCACCGCACCAAGATCGCGGTGCGGGCGACCCAGCCGGGCATCAACGCCAAGGGCGCCTGCATCGGCGAGCTGGGCCAGCGGGTTCGCGCCGTGACCACCGAGCTGCACGACGAGAAGATCGACATCGTCGACTGGTCGGCCGATCTGGCGACGTTCGTCGCCTCGGCGCTGTCGCCGGCCAAGGTCACCAGCGCGTTCGTGGTCGACGAGAATCTCAAGGCGGTGCGCGCGCTCGTTCCCGACTACCAGCTCTCGCTGGCGATCGGCAAGGAGGGGCAGAATGCGCGACTGGCCGCAAAGCTCACCGGTGCGCGGATCGACATCCAGCCCGATTCGGTGATGGAGGACTAGAAGCGGGTACCATGGAACCCGTCAGAACCTGCCTGGGTTGCCGGCAGCGCGCCCCCCGCTCCTCACTCGTGAGGGTGGTCGCGCGCGAAGGACGTGTCGTGGTCGATGCCGCGGCTCGACTCCCGGGCAGAGGCGCGTGGCTGCATCCGGACCCCGGGTGCATTCGCACGGCGATGCAGCGCACTGCTCTCGGGCGGGCGCTCCACGCCAGCATCACCAATCAGTCCGCCCTCAGCGAATGGGCAGACCTCGAAGAACGGGCTGAAAGACCAATGGACGACTAATGAGCAACTCGAAATGAGTTCCCTCACCCTTTAGCGTCCGCTCCTGCATCTGGGGCGGACCCCAGACAGGAGAAATGTGGCCAACCCACGTGTTCACGAAGTCGCTGCCGAACTCGGCATCGACAGCAAGATCGCCCTTGACAAGCTCAAGGGCATGGGCGAGTTCGTCAAGAGCGCGTCCTCCAGCATCGCTCCGCCGGTCGCGCGCCGCCTGAAGGCCGCGCTCGAGGCGGACGGCTACAAGGCGCCGGCCGGTGGGGCCGCGCCCGCTGCCGCCACCGCGACGGCCACCGCCCCGAGGCCCGCGGCGTCGCGGCCTGCTCCGGCGCCGGCCGCTGCCGCTCCCGTTGCCGAAGCCCCGGCGGCTCCGGCCGCAGCGGCTCCGAGCGCGCCTGCTGCCGTTGCGCCCGCGGCACCTTCGGCTTCCGGGGGAGCGACCGCACCAATTGCTCAGCGCGATGCGGACGCTTCCGCGTCCGCCCCCGGGACGCCGAGGCCGGGCAACAACCCGTTCGCCAGTGCGCAGGGCATGTCCCGCCCCGGAACCCCCCGCCCCGGCAACAACCCCTTCGCGGGCTCGCAGGGCATGCCGCGTCCCGGTGGCGCCGGCGGCGCGATCCCGCGTCCGGCTGCTCCGCGTCCCGGTGCACCTCGTCCGGGCGCCCCGCGGCCCGGCGGCCCGGGCACCGGTCGCCCCGGAGCGCCCTTCCAGCAGCGTCCCGGCGGCCCCGGCCGCCCCGGCGGTGCGGGTGGCGGGTTCCAGCGCCCCGGCGGCGCTCCCGGAGCAGGCGCCGGCGGCTTCGCCGGTCGTCCCGGTGGTGGCGGCGGTCGTGGCCGCGGCCCCGGTGGTGGCACCGCAGGCGCCTTCGGCCGGGGCGGCGGCAAGAGCCGCGCCCGCAAGTCGAAGCGCACGAAGCGCGCAGAATTCGAGATGCGCGATGCTCCGTCGTTGGGCGGCGTCGCGATCCCTCGCGGCGACGGCTCGACGATCATCCGGATGCGTCGCGGCGCATCCATCTCCGACCTAGCCGACAAGCTCGAGTTCGTCACCAAGTACTCGGTGCAGCCGGGCGCCCTGGTGACCGCGTTGTTCCACCTCGGTGAGATGGCGACCGCGACCGAATCCCTGGATGACGCGACCTTCGCGATCCTCGGCGAGGAGCTCGGCTACAACATCCAGATCGTCAGCCCCGAAGACGAAGACAAGGAGCTCCTCGAGGGCTTCGACATCGACCTCGAGCAGGAGCTCGAAGACGAAGACGACGACGACCTCGAGATCCGCCCGCCGGTCGTGACCGTCATGGGCCACGTCGACCACGGCAAGACCAAGCTGCTGGATGCGATCCGCGAGGCGAACGTCGTCGCGGGCGAGGCCGGCGGCATCACGCAGCACATCGGTGCGTACCAGGTCTGGACCGAGCACGAGGGCATCGAGCGCGCCATCACCTTCATCGACACCCCGGGTCACGAGGCGTTCACCGCCATGCGCGCCCGTGGTGCCCAGGTGACCGACATCGCGATCCTGGTGGTCGCGGCCGACGACGGCATCATGCCGCAGACGGTGGAGGCGCTGAACCACGCCCAGGCGGCCAACGTCCCGATCGTCGTCGCCGTGAACAAGGTCGACAAAGAGGGCGCCAACCCCGCCAAGGTGCGTCAGCAGCTGACCGAGTTCGGTCTGGTCGCCGAGGAGTTCGGTGGCGACACCATCTTCCGAGACGTGTCCGCGCTCAACAAGGTGGGCATCGCCGAGCTGCTCGACGCCGTTCTGCTCACGGCGGATGCCGGCCTCGACCTGCGCGCGAACCCCAACAAGGACGCGCGCGGCATCGCGATCGAAGCCAAGCTCGACAAGGGCCGGGGCGCCGTCGCGACGGTCCTCATCCAGTCCGGAACGCTGCGTGTCGGCGACCCGATCGTCGCCGGAACGGCGTACGGCCGCGTTCGCGCGATGCACGACGAGAACGGCGACGTCGTCGAGGAGGCCTACCCGGCCCGTCCGGTGCAGGTGCAGGGGCTCTCGTCGGTGCCTCGCGCAGGCGACACCTTCCTGGTGACCGAAGACGACCGCACCGCCCGGCAGATCGCCGAGAAGCGCGAAGCCGTCGAGCGCAACGCCCAGCTGGCCAAGGCCCGCAAGCGCATCAGCCTCGAAGACTTCACCCGCGTGCTCGCCGAGGGCAAGGTCGACTCGCTCAACCTCATCATCAAGGGCGATGTCTCGGGTGCCGTCGAGGCACTCGAAGAGGCGCTGCTCAAGATCGAGGTCGACGACAGCGTTCAGCTGCGCATCCTGCACCGCGGTGTCGGTGCGGTCACCGAGTCGGACATCGACCTGGCGACGATCGACAACGCGATCGTCATCGGGTTCAACGTGCGCCCCGACGTCAAGGCGCGCGAGCGGGCAGCTCGCGAAGGCATCGACGTGCGCTTCTACTCGGTCATCTACGCGGCGCTCGAAGACATCGAGAACTCGCTCAAGGGCATGCTCAAGCCCGAGTTCGAAGAGGTGCAGTCGGGTGTTGCCGAGATCCGCGAGATCTTCCGCTCGTCGAAGGCCGGCAACATCGCCGGTGTCATCGTGCGCAGCGGAACGATCACGCGCAACGCCAAGGCACGCGTCATCCGCGACGGGGTGGTGGTCGGCGACAACCTCGCCATCGACTCGCTGCGGCGGTTCAAGGATGACGTCACCGAGGTCCGCACCGACTTCGAGGCCGGCATCGGGCTGGGCAAGTTCAACGACATCCAGATCGGCGACGAGATCGAGACGATCGAGCTCAAAGAGAAGGTCCGGGCTTAAGCGTGCGTGGTCGCCGAAGGCGGTCGGTTGATTCAGCCGAGCCGTCTCCGGCGACCTCCGCAGGCTGCGGTCGCTGCCAGGCCCACCAACGGCTCGGCTGAATCAACCGACCTCCTCCCGAGCCCTGACACAAGGAGCAGACATGGCGGGATCAGACCGGCCGGCGAAGATGGGCGACCTCATCCGGCAGGTGATCGCGAAGCGCCTCGAGAAGGGGCTGCGCGATCCGCGGATGGGCTTCGTCACCATCACCGACGTGCGCGTCACCGGCGACCTGCAGCACGCCAGCGTGTTCTACACGGTCTACGGCACCGACGAGGAGCGCGCCGACACGGCAGCGGCCCTGAAGGCGGCGACCGGGATGCTGCGCACCGAGGTCGGCAAGAACGTCACGACACGGCTGACTCCGAGCCTGGAGTTCATCCCGGACGGCATTCCCGAGAACGCCGCGATCATCGATTCGCTGCTGCGCGAGGCACAGGCCCGCGACAGCGAGGCGGCGGAGCTCGCGTCGCATGCGCAGTATGCGGGCGACGAGGATCCCTATGTGAAACCTCGCGAGATCGCCGAATCCGACGCGGACGACGAGCTGTAGCGCGCGTTATCTGAGCAGGCGCGACAGCACCCGGTCGGCCAGCGGCTTGCCGCCGGTCTGGCAGGTGGGGCAGTACTGGAAGGTCGAATCCGAGTGGATCACCTGCCGCACGGTGTCGCCGCACACCGGGCAGGGCAGCCCGGTGCGCCCGTGCACCTGCAGGTTGCTCTTCTTCTCACCCTTCAGCTCGCTGGCCGAGACGCCGTCTGCGCGCTCGACCGCGGCGCGGAGGGTGGACTGGAGGGCGGCGTAGAGGCGAGCCGCGTCATCCGGGCCCATGTCTGCCGCCTTGAACGGCGACATCTTCGCCGCGTGCAGGATCTCGTCCGAGTAGGCGTTGCCGATCCCGGCGATGATCGACTGGTTGCGCAGCACGCCCTTGATCTGAGCTCGGCCCTGCTTCGCGAGGATGCTGCGGAAGACCTCTTCGGTGAAGCCCGGCTCCAGCGGCTCGGGCCCGAGCCGCGCGACGCCCGGCACCTCGTCGGCGTGCCGGACCAGCGAGATCGACAGGCTCTTCTTGGTGCCCGCCTCGGTGATGTCGAGCCCTGACCCGTCATCCAGCACCAGCCGGGCGGCCAGCGGCCCCTTGCCGGGACCGCGCGGCATCGGTGCCGGGGCGACGTTGCGCCAGCGCAGCCAGCCGGCCCGCGCCAGATGGATGAGCAGGTGCAGGCGCTGCTCGTCGATCGTCGTCAGGTTCAGATCGAGGAACTTGCCGTGCCGGGTCACGTCGGTGATGGTGGCGCCGAGCAGCACCGAGAGCGGCGGGTCGTAGGTCTTGAGGGCGGGGAACGCCAGGATGTCGAGCCGATCGAGCACGCGCCCGCTCAGGCGCCGCGACAGATCGCTCGCCAGCGCCTGCACCTCGGGCAGTTCGGGCATGGCACCCAGTGTCGCCCAGACTTCGGATCTTCGCAGGACCCGGCGGCTGGCCGCGCTGCCCTCACGCGGCAGATCCTTGCGCCTCGAACAGGATGGTGGATGTCGCGACATCGGCCTGCACGAGTTTCACGGTCAGCGCTGTGCCGTTCGTCGGGTGCCCCGAGCACTCCGCGGTCACCGCAGGATCGAGCAGCTGCACCACGCTGCCGCTCTTGTTCTGCGCGATGATCACGCCGTCGAAGGTCTCGCCGATGCGCGGCTCGAGCACCGCGGCCTCGACGGCGTCCAATGAGCGGTGGTCGAGCTGGCCGGCGAGGTTGTTGCTGCGCGCCATCTCGGCCGGAAGGTCGGGCAGGGCGGCTCGTGCCCACTCGGGCACCGCCGTCTTCGCGGCGAGAGCCTCGCAGATCACCAGACCGAAACGGTCGACCAGTCGCCGCAGCGGCGCGGTCACGTGCGCGTAGGGCGCTCCCACCGCCGCCTGCATGGTGGTGGCGGGCGGGGCGCCGTCGAAGGGGGTGTACCCGGCTCCGCGGAACAGCGACGACGCCGCGTGCAGGATCGCCAGATGCTGGGGGTTGCTCCCGTCGAGCGTCGCCAGGTAGTCGCCGTACGCCTCGGCGGCCGGCCAGGGGTGCCCGAGCGCGTTGGTCTGGTGGCGGAACCGGTCGATCGACCCCTGGTCGGCATCCGGCATGGTGCGCAGGATGCCGACATTGCCCGTCAGCATGATGGTCGCGGCCTCCATGCCGGTCAGCAGCGACAGTTCGGCATTCCAGTTCTCGACGGGCAACTGCGTGCGACGCGTGGCCACATAGCGCCCGTCGATCTTGTCGATCAGCACCTCGGGGATGTTGAGGCTGGCACCGCCGCGAGCGCGCTCGAGCGCGAGCCTGGCCAGCCCGATCTCTTTGAGCAGCTTGAGCGTCTCGTCGGCCGTTCCGGCATCGATCTGCGCCTGCACGCCCTCGTAGTCCAGCCGACGGCGGCTGCGCACCTGACCGCGCGCGACCGTCGAGCTGGTCACGTTGGCGTTGGCGTCGAGCGCGAACTCCCAGACGAAGGCGCCGCGCAGCTGGCCCTCGAGCAGCGACGCCGCCCCCTCGCTGATCACGGGGGGATGCAGCGGGATGCGGCCGTCCGCGGCATAGAGCGTCTGGCCTCGCCGGTGGGCCTCGGCGTCGAGGGCGCCGCCCGCGGTCACGAACGCCGGAACGTCGGCGATCGCGTACCAGAAGCGGTATCCCGCCCCCTCGCGCACCAGTTGCAGAGCCTGGTCGAGGTCGTTCGATCCCACCGGGTCGATGGTGACGAACTCGATGTCGGTGCGGTCGGGCAGCAGCGACAGGAAGTCGGGGGCGAGCGCGGCGCGGGCAGCGGCATCCGCCTCGGCCTGCGCAGCAGGCGGGAAGTCGCGCTCGATCTTCAGCTGAGCGGGAAGCGCGGCGAGGATCTTCGCGAGTTCGTCGTTCGCGGCATCCGGCCCGCTGATCCAGGAGGTGGGGCGCAACGACGTCGTGGACACCGGATGAGCCTACGACCCGCCGACCCCGCGACAGGCCAGCGGCGCAGGGATCATGACAGCGGGAGCAGGTATCCCTCGATCGCGTCGCCGGTCACCAAGCCGTCGCGAAGCAGTCCGGCCAGGGCGCGCTCGAGTTGGGCGGCATCCCGCCAGAGCCCGGACAGCACCTCGGCGGGCACCGGAGTCTCGGCCGCGCGCAGTTCGCGCAGGATCAGCCCGCGCACCTGGCGATCCGAGCCCTCGTACCGCTTCTGCCGCGGAGCCCGCTTGCCTTCGTAGTCGGGGTACCCGCCAGCACGCCAGGCGCAGAGCTCGACGAGCGGGCACTCCTCGCAGCGCGGGGCGCGAGGCGTGCACACGGTCTGGCCGAGTTCCATGACGCCGGCGTTCGCGAGCCGAGCCCTCTCGGGGTCCTGCGGCAGCACCGTCTCCATCGCCTCGAGGTCGTGCCGAGTCCGCGGCGCGCCGGGCTCGGCCTGCCCGCCGAGCACCCGCGCGAGCACCCGCCGCACGTTGGTGTCGACGACCGGCGTCCGCACGCCGTACGCGAAGGCCGCGACAGCCCGTGCCGTGTACGGTCCGACCCCGGGCAGGGCGAGAAGCTCGTCGAGCTCCGACGGCACCCGATTGCCGTACCGCTCGGCGATGGTGACGGCGGCGCTGTGGAGGTTGAGCGCGCGCCGCGGGTATCCCAGCCGGTCCCAGGCCCGCACGGCTTCGCCGGGCGGCACCGAGGCGAGATCCGCCGCGGTGGGCCATCTCTCGAGCCACTCGGCCAGGCGCGGGATCACCCGGGCCACCGGCGTCTGCTGCAGCATGAACTCCGACACCAGGATGCCCCAGGCGGGGTAGTCCGGATGCCGCCACGGCAGGTCGCGATGACCGGCCGCGTACCAGTCGGCCACGAGCTCCCCGGCGGCCGGGCGGGCCTGGATCTCCCGGTCGATCGTCACGCCTCAACAGTAGGCTGGCGTCATGGCCAGGTGGACGCCTGAGCGCCGGGACACGATCCGGGCGCTCGCCGACGAGCTGCTGCAGAACTACTCCCGCGGTCGGGTGCTGGTCGGGATCGACGGGGCCGACGGGGCGGGCAAGACCGTGTTCGCCGACGATCTGGCGACCGACCTGCGTTCGCTGGGGCACGAGGTGTTCCGCGCGAGCATGGACGACTTCCATCAGGCGCGCGCCGCCAGGTATGCCAAGGGCCGCGACTCGGCGGATGGGTTCTACGAGGACTCGTTCGACTACTCGGCGTTCCGCCGCGTGCTGCTCGGCCCCTTCCGCATGGCCGGGTCGACGGGATTCCAGCTGAGGTTCTTCGACCTGAAGCGGGATGTCCCCTTCGATGCCGACTGGACCACCGGCCCGGCAGACGCCTTCCTGATCGTCGACGGCTTGTTCCTGCAGCGCCCGGAACTCGCCGGCATCTGGAACTTCTCGGTCTGGATCGACGCGCCGGATGAGGTGCGCCGGCAGCGCATGATCGCTCGCGACGGATCGCACCCCGAGTTCGACGAACCGCGCGGGCAGCGCTACCTGCTGGCTCAGGAGCGCTACCAGCGCGAGGTCTCGCCGCGCGCCGCGGCCTCGGCGATCATCGACAACACCGACTACGACCACCCGCGCCGTCTCTTCGCAGACAGCTGCTAGCTGCCTGCGAACGTCGGGCACTGTGCAGACAGCTGCTAGCCGAGCACCCGCGCGACGACCTCCGCGGCCGGCATGAATGCCCCGCTGCGCTCGACCTCGTGCACCAGGTGCACGATCTTCTCGTTGATGGGAGCCGTGACTCCGCCCTGCTTCGCGGCGGCGACCACCGCCCCGTTGAGGAAGTCGATCTCGGTGAGTTGCCCGCGCCGGATGCTCTGCAGCGTCGATCCCGGATTCGGCACATCTCCCATGCGCGACCCGAGCGTTCGCGGAAACCACGCGGCGAACGCGAGAGGAGCCGACCCGATCGCGCCGAGGATGCGCCCGCTGACCCCCTGCACCCGGCCGAAGCGCACGCCGAGCCTGCGTGCCACGCGGACCGTCTCGCGCATGCTCGCGGTCATCACCTTGCGCAGCTCGGGATCGGCGATGACCTGCTGCACGCTGAGGCCCGTGATCGCGGGCAGCGCGTTCACGTGATTGATGAGCAGCTTGGTCCATTGCGCGCCGACGATGTCATCCGTCACCTCGACCGGGATGGCCTCCTCGAGCACCCCGACAACGTTCTCGAGCACCGCGCGCGGCGTTCCGGGCGCCGCCCCGACGATCACGGGGAGCGCCGCGGTCACGGTCACCCGGCCGGGCTCGAGGTACGAGGCGGCGAACAGGGCGAGGCCGCCGAGCAACGGGGACTCCTGCAGCACCGAGCGGGCGACCTCCAGCCCGCCGAGACCGTTCTGCGCGACGAGCAGCGGGACCGTTCCGAGCACCTCGCGGTTGGCGCGCAGGGCGGCCGCCGCATCCTGGGCCTTGGTCGCCAGGATGGCGAAGTCGGGCTGCGGCGCGCCGATCCACGCAAGGGTCTCGTGGGCCTCCACGTGCGCGACGTGCTCGCCCCAGCCGCCATCGAGCCGGAGCCCGTGCTTCTTGATCGCCGCGAGGTTGTCACCGCGCGCGGTCACCTCGACATCGTGGCCTGCCCGATCGAGGAGGGCGGCCAGGGTTCCCCCGACCGCCCCCGCTCCGATGACGGCGATACGCATGCCTTGAGCCTAGATCGCGAGTCGCTCTACACCCCCACGGGCTCGGACTCCGCGGCGAGCTGCTCGTCGGTCTGCGAGGCGCGCTCGGCGGGCTTCGCCGTGCGCGTCAGCTTGCCGGCCGGCAGGAACAGTCCGACGACCGCCGTGGCGAGCACGACCACGGCGCCGACGAAGACCGCCGGGACGGCCGCATCCACGTAGCCGGTCGGGGTGAGCTGCCCGCCGGCGCCGGTGAAGACCGCCGTCAGCACGGCGATGCCCAGGGCGACGCCGATCTCGCGGACGGTCGAGTTGGTGCCGCTGGCCTTGGCACTGTCTTCCGGCCGCATGTTGGCGAGCACCGCGGTCGACGAGGGCGCGAACACCAGACCCATGCCGATGCCGGCCGAGATGAACGCGGGAAGCATGGTGGTGTACGGCACGGTCGCCGACATGCTGAGGGCGAGCCAGAACAGTCCGGCCGACTGGAACAGCAGTCCGGCAACGATGAGGGTGCGCGTGCCGATCCGCCCGGCGAACACGCCGGCCAGCGGGGCCACGACCATGGGCGCCATGGTCCAGGGGGTGGTGAGAACGGCTGCCTGGAGGGGGGAGTGGCCCTGCACGATCTGCAGGAACTGGATGAGGATGAAGACGGCCCCGAACATCCCGAAGCTGAAGCCGAATCCGACCACGTTCGCCACCGAGAAGCTGCGGTCGCGGAACAGGCGCAGGGGCAGCAGCGGAGCGTCGTGCCGCAGCTCCCAGACGACGAACACCGCGAGCAGCACGGCTCCGGCGATCAGCGAGCCGAGCACCTCGGCGCTGTCCCAGCCGGCCGGGTTGCCGCGCACGATGCCGAAGACGATGCCCAGCACGCCGAGCCCAGCGAGCAGCACCCCGACGATGTCGGCCCGCACCTTCTCGCCGAAGGCGTTGGGCAGCACGGCCAGGATGATCGGGATCGCGATGATGCCGACGGGCACGTTGATCCAGAAGATGCCCTGCCAGTTCCAGCCCTCCACCACGGCGCCGCCGATCAGCGGTCCGGCTGCGACGCCGAGCCCCGCGATCCCGCCCCAGATGCCGATCGCCAGCGGACGCCGGCGCGGCTCGACCGAGCCGGCCAGCAGAGAGAGCGACAGCGGCATGATGCCCGCGCCGCCGAGACCCTGCACCGCGCGGGCGATGATCAGCTGGGTCGGGTCGGTCGCGAAGGCAGCGGCCGCCGATGCCAGAGTGAAGATCGCGATGCCGACGGCGAAGACGGTGCGGCGCCCGAAGCGATCGCCCAGGGCCACCGCGAACAGGATGAGGCTGGCGAAGACCAGCGTGTAGGCGTTGATGAACCACTGCAGCTCTTCGACGGATGCGTGCAGCTGCGTGTGCAGCACCGGGAGTGCGTTGGTCATCACGAGGTTGTCGAGCGTGGCCATGAACATCGGGATGCCGGTGGCCAGAAGGGCGAGCGCGAACGGGATGCGCCGTGCTGTCGTCTGACCCGTACGGGGGGCGGTGGCGGTCATGAGAAGGGCTCCCTAAGAAGTTATCGAATGATTACAAGTGCACATTAGTAATCGGTTGATACCATGTCAAGCGTGACCACCCACGCCCCCGACAGGACGGTTCCCGAGACTGCGACCCGCATGCGCTCCGAGGATCGCCGCGAGTTGACCCTGCAGGCGGCGACCGAGGTGTTCGGCGAATTCGGCTACTTCGGCACCACCACGGACGCCATCGCGCGGAGGGCAGGCGTCAGCCAGCCGTACGTCGTGCGCATGTTCGGCACCAAGGAGGTGCTCTTCCTCGAGGTGCTCCACCGGGCTCTCGGTCGGCTGCTCACCACGTTCCGGAGCGCGCTCGCCGATGGCCTCGCCGCCGGTGAGGGTGCCCAGGCCATCGGCCACCGGCTCGGCACCGCATACGCCGGTCTGCTGACCGACCGCGGGCTGCTGCTGAGCCTGATGCACGCGTTCATCCTGGGGACCGATCCCGCGATCGGCAAAGCTGCCCGTGAGGGATTCCTCGACGTCTACAAGTTCCTGAGGTTCGAGGCCGGGTTCTCGCCGGTCGAAGCAGACGCCTTCCTGGCCCACGGCATGATGATGAACACGATGGTCGGGCTGCGCATGGCGGATGAGTACGCCAACGGCGACCCGTGCGCCATCGATCTGCTCGAGACCGCGATGCCCACCAAGTTGGATCTGCTGCTCGATGCGTCGGCACAGGGCCACTCGGCACCTGGCACATCGACCCCGGGCACGCGGACGTGAGCACCGGCATCCTGCTGGTCGACAAACCGGGCGGCGTCACCAGTCACGACGTCGTGTCGCGCGCCCGTCGGGCGCTCGGCACGCGCAAGGTCGGCCATGCCGGCACCCTCGACCCGATGGCGACCGGACTGCTCATCCTCGGCGTCGACAGTTCGACCCGGCTGCTGACCTATCTGGTCGGACTGGGCAAGCGGTACACAGCGACGATCCGGCTCGGGCAGGGGTCGACGACCGATGATGCCGACGGCGAGCTCTCGGAGCCGGTGGATGCCACAGCCATCACCCGCCCCCAGCTCGATGCCGCCGTCGCGGCCCTGACCGGCGACATCGCGCAGGTGCCGTCGACGTTCAGCGCCATCAAGGTCGACGGCAGGCGCTCGTACGAGCGCGCCCGATCCGGTGAGAAGGTCGCGCTCTCGCCGCGCCAGGTGACGGTCTCGCGCTTCGAGATCGTCGACGAGCGCCGTGAGGCGCCCTTTCTCGATCTCGACGTCGTCGTCGAGTGCTCATCGGGCACCTACATCCGTGCCTTGGCCCGTGATCTGGGTGCCGGGCTCCTCGGAAAGGAGGGGGCGATGGGCGGACACCTGACGGCGCTGCGCCGCACGGCGGTCGGCCCCTTCGCCGTGACGGATGCCGTGCCGGCCGATGCGATCAGCCTGGAGTCGGTGCGCGATCCGGCCCGGGTGGCCGAGCGCTTGTTCCCCGGGATCCGACTGTCGGACGAGCAGGTCGCCGACCTCACGCAGGGCAAGAAGGTGACCGTCGAGTCCCCGGATGCCGACGTGGCGGCCGCGCTGGCAGCATCCGGTCGCCTGGTCGGCCTGGTCTCGGTGCGCGGCGGAGTGGCCCGCGTGCTCGTCAACTTCCCGACGGCCGAGGTGCTGCTGTGATCGCCGCGTTCACCATCGCGCAGGTGGTCGTCGCGTGCCTTGCCGGGCTGCTGAGTGTGGTGATCGGCCTCGCGGGCCGCCGCCCCAACGACCTGACCCTGGGCGCCCTCGTTCTCGTCGAGCTGCTGCTGCTCGCCCAGCTCGTGATCGCCCTGATCGCGCCGGCGCTCGGCAATCATCCGGGCGGCAGCGTTCCGCTGTTCTACGTCTACCTGATCAGCGCCGTGCTGATCCCGCCTCTCGCGGTGTTCTGGGCGCTGATCGAGCGCACCAGGTGGAGCACCGTCGTGCTCGGGGTCGCGGCATTCGCGATCGCCGTCATGGTGGTCAGGATGGCCCAGATCTGGGCTCCGTAGGCCCCAGCGACCCCTCGCGACAGCCGATAGTGTGGAGGGCGATGTCCGGCGCCCAGAATCCCGAAACTCCCGAGCCCGCTGTGCCCGGCGGTGCACCCGCTGCTCGGCGCACCGGGAGCGGGGTCGGTCGCGTCCTGGTCGCCGTCTATGCGATCCTGGCGATCGCCGCCACCGGCCGCTCGGTGTTCCAGATCATCGATCGGTTCTCCGAGGCCCCTGTCGCCTTCCTGCTGTCCGCTCTGGCGGGGGTGATCTATGTCGTCGCGACGATCGCGCTCGCTGCGCGGCTGCGCACCCTTGCGCTGGTCACGATCAGCATCGAGCTGGTGGGTGTGCTGGTGGTCGGCACGCTGAGCCTGGTCGCGCCCGCGCTGCTCGGCCTGAATTCGCTCAACCCCTTCGGCCGCGACTCGACGGTGTGGAGCGCATACGGCGCCGGCTACCTGCTCGTGCCGCTCGTGCTTCCCGTGCTCGGGCTGCTGTATCTGCGCAGCCGGGCTGGGCGCGCGGCGAAAGGCTGACCGTGCAGTTCTTCGACGGGCTCGGCGAGGTGCCGAACGGCTTCGGGCCCTCGGCGGTCACGATCGGCAAGTTCGACGGCCTGCATCTCGGCCACCGCGGCGTGCTGCGGCAACTGCGCGAACGGGCGGATGAACGCGGACTGACCGCGACGGTCGTCACCTTCGACCGCAATCCGCTGCAGCTGCTCGCCCCCGAGAAGTGCCCGGACGCCCTGGTCGGCAACGCGCAGAAGCGCCGGCTGCTGGCCGACGCGGGGGTCGACGCGACGCTCATGCTCCGGTTCGACCGGCACCTGGCCGACGAGCCGGCGGAGCTGTTCATCGAGAACGTCCTCACGCGCGCCCTGCACGCCCAGGTCGTGCTCTGCGGAGCGGACTTCCGGTTCGGCGCACGCGGAGCCGGCGATGTCGAGCTGCTGCGACACGCGGGCGCGGCCAACGGATTCGACGTGGTGATCTTGAGCGATGTGCTGGTCGAGGGCCTGTCCGGCGCGCGGCGCGCCTCCGCCACCTGGGTGCGGGAGCTCCTCGCCGAGGGGCGGGTGCGCGAGGCTGCCGCGCTGCTCGGACGGCTGCCGAGCATCCATTCCACGGTGGTGCATGGCGAGCAGCGGGGCCGTGAGCTCGGCTATCCCACCGCGAACCTCGATCCGGCCATCGAGGGGTACCTCCCTGCCGACGGCGTCTACGCCACCTGGGCGGTGGTCGACGGGGTGAGCTACGGCGCCGCCACCTCGATCGGCAACAATCCGACCTTCGACGGAATCCCGCAGCACCGGGTCGAGACCCACCTGTTCGATCAGAGGCTCGATCTCTATGACCGGCCGATCGAGCTCCAATTCGTCGAGTACCTGCGGCCGATGAACAAGTTCGAGTCGGTCGAGGCCCTGGTCGACCAGCTGCATCGCGACGACGAACGGATCCGCGCCATCCTCGGAGCGGAACGTCTGGCGGCCGAGCCGGCGTGAGGGCACTCGGCGTCGCGGTCCGCTCACCCTGGCGCGGCCGCATCCTGGCCTTCGTCGGCATCGTCCTGGTCGCACTCAGCCTGCGCACGGCCGTCTCGGCGGTCTCGCCGATCCTGAATCAGGTCTCCCACGAGATCCCGCTGTCGGCCCTGATCGTCAGCCTGCTCGGGGCGGTGCCCCCGGTGGCCTTCGCGGTCAGCGGGCTGCTCGCGCCGGCCATCTCGCGCCGGGTCGGACTCGACCGCACCCTCCTGCTGGCGATCGGCGTCATGGTGCTCGGCCACCTGGGGCGCGCGCTCGCCCCCTCCTCGGGCGCGCTGCTCGGCGCGACCGTCGTGACGCTCCTCGGCGTCGGTGTTGCCAACGTGCTGCTGCCCCCGATCGTGAAGCGCTACTTTCCCGACCGGCTTAGCACGGTCAGTGCGATCTACATCACGGTGATGTCGTTCGGCTCTGCGGTGCCCGCGCTGGTCGCCGTGCCGGTCTCGGACGCGGCAGGCTGGCGCGTCTCGCTCGGAGTCTGGTTCGTCATCGCGGCAACGGCGGCCATTCCCTGGATCGGGATGCTGCGCCGTGAGCGCCGCGCCCGCCTGCTCGACACCCCCACCGACACGGAGCTGGAACCGCCGCAGCCCGCCCTGCTCGGCCGGATGCCGCGCTCGCTCATCGCCTGGGCGCTGGTCGGCTCGTTCGGCGCAGCGGCGTTCGTCAGCTATGCCACCTTCGCGTGGCTCCCGCCGATCCTGGTCGAGACGGCGGGCCTGTCGCGCACGGCGGCGGGTTCGCTGCTGGCGCTCTGGGCGATCATGGGGATTCCGAACGGCATCCTCGCCCCGATGCTGGCCGCCCGGCTGAAGAACCTCATCCCGGTGCTGCTCGCCGCGGTGATCCTGATGCTCGGCGGGTACGGCGGGCTCCTGCTGGCGCCGGCGGCCGCGCCTGCGCTCTGGGTGGTGCTCGGCGGGCTCAGCACGCTGCTGTTCCCGCTCGTGCTCGCCCTGATCAACCTGCGCACCCGCACGCACGAGGGCGCCGTGGCGCTCAGCGGCTTCGTTCAGGGCCTCGCCTACGCGATCGGCGTCGCCGGCCCGATCGTGATCGGGCTCGTGCACGATGCCACGCGCGGATGGGGCGTGCCGCTGGTCGTCCTGATCGTCGTCGGACTGCTGTTGGAGGCGCCGGCGCTGTTCGTGCTGGCCCGCCCCCGCTTCGTCGAAGACGAACTGGGCGTCGCGCCGACCGCTTCTTAGGCGGGCGGAACCAGCTCGGCGCGGTGGATGAGGGCGGCCGCTCCGACGAGCGGACCGTCGCTCGAGAGCGCGGAGGGCACGACGCGCGCGGCGCGGATGTAGTCGAACTCCGCGCGCTGAGCGATCGGCTCGGCGATGAAGCCGAAGAGGTCGGGCGTGACGTGCGAGAACCCGCCGCCGATGGCCACCAGTTCGAGGTCGAGCAGCGCGGTCGCCGAAGCGATGGCACGGCCGATCGCCGTCCCGGAGCGCGTGATCGCCCGGATCGCGACCTCGTCGCCCGCCGCGTACGCGACACCCAGCTCTTCGCCCGTGCTCCCCGTGAATCCCTGCGTCCGCGCCCAGGCGACCGTGTGCGGACCGGAGGCGATCGCCTCGAGGCAGCCGTGGCCGCCGCACGGGCAGGGATCGTCGAAGCCGGCCACCTCGATATGGCCGATGTGCCCGGCGTTGCCGCTCGGGCCGGCGACCGTCTGCCCGCCGAGGATCAGGCCGCCGCCGACGCCGGTCGAGACGACCATGCCCATCACGTTGTCGACCCCCTGCGCGGCGCCGATCCAGTGCTCGGCGAGCGTGATGCAGAGGCCGTCCATGCGCAGGGTGATCGGCACCTCGGGCGCGTCCTTGTGCACGAGCGCCCGCACCCGATCGCGCAGCGGGTACCCCCGCCACACCGCCAGATTCAGGGGAGAGACCGCGCCGTCGCGCACGGCGATCGGCCCCGCCGCTCCGATCCCCGCGCCGATCAGCTCGGCGCCGGGCGGCCGAGACGCCAGTGCCTGGGCGACGACCGCATCGACCGATGCCGCGAGCTCATCCGACGAGCGAGCCGGCCCGGTCGGCTGCCGGAACCGCGTACCGGGCAGGATCGCGCCCTGCGCATCGACGAGGGCGGCCTCGACCTTGGTGCCGCCGAGGTCGAGGGCGAGTGCGAGGGGCGTGCTCATCGGCCGGAGCCGCGGCTCGGCGCCGGGGGAGCGGAGGTCATAGGCGCAAGCGTAGCGAGCAGCAGGACGCGCTCGGCGCGCCGATCGCGCCGCACCGGAACCGTGCCAGGGGTGAATCGTAGGCTGGCGCCGTGGAGGCTGCGGTGCGGATCGAGCGGGTCATCGACCTGCCGCGTGCCATCGTGTCGAGCGCCCTGGTCGATCCGGTGCTGGTCGAGGGCTGGCTCGATCCCGTGCGGAGCCTGGCCGACTTTCCCGACGTCCGGATCTCGACCGACGACGTGCCCGGCGGCACCCGGG
>DASTNC010000099.1:0-14972 GCA_035721225.1 Pseudolysinimonas sp. | reverse complement strand
GATCTGGAACTCGGTCGCGCCTCGCGCGGTCCAGTTCGACTCCCACCTGACCAACTTCACGCTGCTCACGCTGATCCTCTCGCTGCAGGCCTCCTATGCCGCGCCCCTGATCCTGTTGGCGCAGAACCGGCAGGACGACCGGGACCGCGTGCAGATCGAGCAGGACCGGCAGCGCGCAGAGCGCAACCTGGCCGATACCGAGTACCTGGCGCGCGAGGTGGTCTCGTTGCGGCTGGCGATGAAGGACGTCGCCACGAAGGACTTCATCCGCGGCGAACTGCGCGCCCTGCTCGAAGAACTGGATGCGCCCGCGAAGGCAGCAACGACGACGGCCGCGAAGGCGACACTCAAACCGACCGCGAAGAGCAGATGAGCTCGGCGAGATGAGCTCCGAGGCACTGCTCGCGGCGCTCGCGGCCGTCCAGGATCCGGAGATCCGGCGCCCGATCACCGAGCTCGACATGGTGCGGTCCGCCACGGTCGCCGAGGGGGTCGCGTCGATCGAGCTGAAGCTGACTATCGTGGGATGCCCGGCCGCTGATCGCATCGAGGCCGACGTGCGAGCCGCCGCCGCGGCCGTCGACGGCGTCGACCGGGTCGAGCTCGACATCGGAGTCATGACGGTCGCCGAGCGCGAGGCCCTCACGACGCGGCTGCGCGGCACGAAGAAGCAGCAGTTCGGCCCGGACTCGCTGACCAAGATCTTCGCGATCTCGAGCGGAAAGGGCGGAGTCGGCAAGTCCACCGTGACCGCGAACCTGGCGGTCGCCCTGGCGTCGCGCGGACTGCGGGTCGGGCTGGTCGATGCCGACGTGTTCGGGTTCTCGATCCCCGGCATCCTCGGGATCGCCGGGGCGAAGCCGACCCAGGTGGGCGATATGATCCTGCCGCCGATCGCGCACGGCGTGAAGGTCGTCTCGATCGGCATGTTCGTCGACGGGCAGGCCGCGGTGAGCTGGCGGGGCCCCCTGCTGCACCGCACGATCCAGCAGTTCCTGACCGACGTCTGGTTCGGCGACCTCGACGTGCTGCTGCTCGACCTGCCGCCGGGCACCGGAGACATCGCGATCTCGCTGGGGCAGCTGCTGCCGCAGGCCGAGGTCGTGGTCGTCACCACGCCGCAGCCGGCGGCGGCCGAGGTGGCCGAGCGCAGCGGACTGGTGGCGCGTCAGACCGGGCAGACGGTGATCGGCGTCGTCGAGAACATGACCGGGCTCGTGCAGGCCGACGGGAGCGTGCTCGAGCTGTTCGGCAGCGGCGGCGGCGACGAGCTCGCGGAGCGCCTCGGCGTGCCCGTGCTGGCGCGGATCCCGTTGAGCGTCGCCCTGCGGGCCGGCGGCGACGCCGGCGAGCCGATCGTGCTGAGGGATGCCGGCGACCCCGCCGCGCGCGCCATCCTGTCGCTCGCGGACGCGCTCGCGACACGCGAACGGGGGTTGTCTCAGCGGCACCTGCCCTTCACCACCTCGCAGTAGTCTCGGGACATGGAGCGGCAGCCCGTCTACGACGCTCCGCGCCCGAGTCTCGAGGGTGCCGGATCGCCCGAAGAGAAGCGCGCCTATCTGGCGCTCGTCGACGAGGCGGTGAAGCTCGTCGAGCGCGGGCGCGAAGCACGGGCGATCGTGCTGGCGCGCGAGACCAGCGACCGGCGCTTCAACGGCGCCCAGATCATCGTGGTCGAGCTCGAGATCGTCGACCCGCTCGAGCCCGACTCGCCCCGCATCCTGGTCTACGAGCACATCTTCGGCCCGGCGAGCGCGCGTCGCTGGCGGCCGGGTCGTGAGATCCCGATCTGGATCGACCCGCGCGATCCTGAACGGATCTACGCGGGTCGGTGACCGCATTTTGGCGCCCATCGGTCCGCCTGCGCGGGTCAGTCGGGCTGGACCGCCGGGGCGAGCGCTAAACGAGCAGCTCGGCCATCTTCTGAGCGAAGCTCCGCGTGACGGCCAGAGCGTGCCCGACCGTCGCATCGTTGTCGAAGAGCGCCGACAGCACGAGTTCTTGGCCCGGAACCCGCAGTTGCACCACGTGCCCCTTGCCCGACGCGATGATGAGGTACTCGCTGGCGCCGATCTTCAACTCGTGGGTCACCGCATCGCCGAGGGCCTGCATCGAGCTCGCCATTCCGGCGAATCTCGTGCCATCGGTCTCGCCCGGCAACCGGGCGACGTCGAAGCCGTCATCGGTGAGCAGGGCCGCATAGGTGAGCGAACTCGATGCGTCCTGCATGTCGGCAAGCAGGCTCGATGCCGCCTTCACCACCGCCGGCTTGGTATGAAGACCCGGGCTCACGCGGTCTCCGTCGCCGTCAGCATGCCGAAGGCCTCTCTCATCTCGATATTCACGATCAACGCGAGCAGTACGTTCTCCATTTGATCACGGTTCCGGGGGTCGACGGTGAAGACCGGGATCACCAGTCCCGGATTCGTGCGTTCCAGAGCCTCCGAGAACTGCGCGAGCGTCGGACCGGCGACCAGGTCGGCCCGCGTGATGCCGATCACGACCCCGCCGCGGTCGTAGAGCTCGCGGAACTCGTCGAGGAAGAACGTCATCTCGCCGATCGGGTCGGCCGCGTCGCTGTTGACGAGCAGGATCATGCCCTTGGCGCGCTTCTTCAGGATGCTCCACATGAAGCTGAATCTCTGCTGCCCCGGGATGCCGTAGAGGCGCACCTTCTCGTCGCCGTCGACGAGGATCTCGCCGTAGTCGAGCGCGACCGTGGTCGTCTCCTTGTCGACGATGTGCCGCTCGGAGTTGTTCGCCTCGGTGCGGACCACCTCGATCTCGCTGAGATTCTGGATCGCGGTCGTCTTGCCGGCACCCATCGGTCCGGTGAAGAGGATGACGTGCTCAGCCATCGGCGCGGCCGAGTCTCTTGCGGAGTCGCCCGAACAGGCTCTGACGCTTGGCCGCAGCCGTCTCCGGAGCCACCGGCACCGCCGGAGCCTCTGCCGAACGCGACAGGATGCGCATGAGGCTGAGCGCGTTGACGAGGCGCTGAGCCTCCGCCAGATCGACACCCGAGTAGCCGGCGAGCTCCTCGGTGCTGACGTAGGCGTTGCCGAGCACGGCGATCATCTTCACCTGGCGCATGTTGTGCGAGTGCTGCGTCAGGTTCGGCCAGCGGGTGAGCCGATAGCGTTCGCCGGGCGACAGCCAGAAGGCCGGGGCGCCGTCGAAGGAGTTGAGGCCGATCTGCCAGAGCAGGCCGTCGAGATCCTGCCCCGGGAGTTCGAACATCGGCGGAGCGCCCTCGCCGCCCGGAACGGTCTCGAGGCCGGTGTGCACCGCGTCCACCGGGAAGTACTCGAGCGGCGTCGACCACGAGAACGCGTGATGCTGAAAGTCGATGAGCAGCGGACCGTGCATCTCGATGTTCATCTTGAGATTCATCGGCGTCTTCAGCACCATTACGGAGCTGATGGCGATCGCCGCCTGCGTCCACCCGATGGACACGGGAAAGCCGCCGGGCGGCGGTGCCGGCTCTGGGGCGACGTAGGTCCCGTCAATTGTCATAGTGCGCACCTCGCGCCTCAAGGAGGCTATAGGCGGATCAGCTGATCCGCTTCGGTTGCCTTGAACCGCGCCATCGCGAGACTCGACTTGGACGTGTCCCCGATGAGATAGGTGAAGATCGAGGGGTTGCTGGGGAGCGGATGGATGATCTGCACCTGGCTCGAGAGCGAGATCAGCATGTCATCGATCTTTTCCTTGGTCCCCAGCGCCTTCGTGCTCGCAAGTCGAGCGCGCAGGATCACCGATGCGTTCGCGGCCGCCAGATCCATCTCCACACCGGATCCGGCCTTGCCCAGTATCATGCCGCTGTCGCTGTCGACGACCGCAACACACAGGGCTCCCTCGAAACTCAGCAGGGTTTCGAGCACGTTCTCGAGGCTGGGGCGGCTGCCGACGGCTTCGACGACGGGCGCCGACTCGACGGCGGGAGCCGCGACGGCGGGCGCGACGGCGGCGGGCGCGGGTGCGGCGGCCCTGGCCGGGGGCGCTTGGGACGCCGGGATGAAGTCATCGAGCCTCGCGGACCACCCGGAGAAGTCGGGCTCGGAATAGTCCGGGCGCTCGTCCTCCTTCTTGCGGCGGAGTGCCCGCAGGGGGGATCGCGACTCAATGCTCATGGGGCGACTTCCTTGTCAGACGGGCCGGTGAGTTCCATCGTGTCGAGACTGGGATGTGCGCGGAAACCCCCACTTGTGGGCGTTTAGGAGGACCGGGACGTCGGCAGCTACAGCTCGAGCTGCTGATCGCACTCCGCGACTTTGTAGCGCGCCAGCGCCATGTTCGACTTGTTCTTGTCCATCGCCAGGAACAGGAAGATCGAGGGGTTCGCCGTCAGCGGGCGAATGATGTCGTACTGCGTGCTCATCGTGATGATGATGTCGTCGATCGCGTCTGTGGAGCGCAGGTCACCCAACGACTTCAGCTGGGCGCGGACCACTTCGGTGTTGGCCGCCGCCGTGATCTCGAGATCGGAGGCCGACCCCGCGTGGCCGAGCACCATCCCGGTCGCACTGTCAACCAGGGCCGCGGACCGCGCCCCGGCGAGCTCGACGAGGCCGTGCAATGACTCGGTGACATTCGACATTTCGGGACCCTCGCTCGGCACTCCAACGCAGACATCTCATGCTAGTCATCACGACCGCGCGGGAGGGTCAGGTCGACTCCATGTCGTACGGCGCCGGTCGGCCCTTGCCGAGGCGGCGCTGGCGCTTCTCGTAGGCCGACTCGACGTAGCGCGACGCGGGCGGGTCGGCCGGCGCCGGTCTCTCCTCGGCGACAGCGGATGCGGTCGCCGACGTCGGCGCCGGGTCTTCGAGGAGTGCCTCTCGGATGATGCGGCGCGGGTCGTACTGGCGCGGGTCGAGCTTCTTCCAGTCGACCTCGTCGAACTCGGGGCCCATCTCTTCGCGCATCCGGTCTTTGGCGCCGTCGGCCATGGCGCGCAACGATCGCACCAGGCGGGCGAGCTGCGCCGCGTAGCCCGGCAACCGATCGGGCCCGATCAGGAAGACAGCGATCACCGCGATGATGATCAGCTTGTCGAAGGTCAACCCGAAGGACACCCGGCCAGGATACTTGCTGAGGCCGGGGGCCGCCCTAGAGTGCACCTGTGGCCGACAAGGAACTGAACTGGAAGTTCGCGGAGGACTTCGTCGTCGAATCCCCCGCGATCCTGGCGGCGCGCCAGCACTCGCTCGAGTTGGGCATCGACCCGGTCACGGCCGCCGTGGGCGCGCAACTCGCGGTTCTCTCCGCCGCGAGTTCCACCCATTCGATCCTCGAGATCGGCACCGGTGCGGGTGTCAGCGGGCTCTGGTTGCTGGCCGGGGCCCCCGATGCCGTGCTCACCTCGATCGACATCGAACTCGAGCATCAGCAGGTCGCGAGAGCCGCGTTCGCGGCCGGCGGGGTGCCGGCCAACCGCATCCGGCTCATCACGGGACGCGCGGCCGAGGTGCTGCCGCGCATGAACGACGGCGCATACGACCTGGTGTTCGTCGATGCCGACGAGGGCGCCGTGCTCGACTACGTGGAGCACGCGCTGCGGATCGTGCGCCGCGGCGGGCTCGTGCTGGTCGCGCATGCGCTCTGGCGCGGTCGGGTGCCAGACCCGGCTCGGCGGGACGACACAGCAGAAGACTTCCGCGCGCTGCTGACGACCATCGCCGAATCGACGGCGGTCATCTCGGCGGTGACCACGGCGGGAGACGGGCTGCTTCAGCTCGTCAAAGTCTCTGACTGACGGCCGAGACGGCCGTCAGCGCTGGCAGCGCGCTACGCGGCACCCACGACGCCGACCAGGGCGTCGCGCAGCTCGGAGGCTTCGGCGTCGTTGACCGACACGACGAGGCGACCGCCACCCTCGAGCGGAACCCGCACGATGATCAGGCGACCTTCTTTAACAGCCTCCATCGGTCCGTCACCGGTCCTCGGCTTCATGGCTGCCATGTGGTGTCCCCTTTCGATGGATACCCCTCCATTATCCCGTATCCGCCGCGGCTCCGGGAACCACGCGCGTTCCACGGATCAGGGCGGACTCCAATCGACATCGGTGTAGAACCAGCAGATCGCCATCCATCCGATCTGTGCGGCGATGCCGAGAACGACGAGCGCCACGCGGTAGACCGGTCGGCGGATCAGCGCGAGTGAACCCAGCGCCGGAGCGAAGGGCATGAACAGTCGGAAGGTGCTCGACTGCGGAAAGAAAACCGCCAACAGGTACACCGCATAGCCGACCAGCCACATGCGCACGTCGACGCCCAATCGGCGCAGCGGCGGGGTGAACAGCACGAGCGCGAACAGCGCCACCACGACGGCGAGCACGACGGGTCCGACGAGATCCGCCCGAGGGACCCCGAACCAACGCGCCCACCATTGGAAGCCCTGCACCCAGGGGGCGAACGGCACGAGCGGCTGATAGCCGACGTAGCCCACGCGCCACGAGAGTTCGGTGTCGGTGTACGCCGAGGGCACTCCGGTGGCGATCCATGCCACGAGGGTCCAGAGCACTCCGAAGAACGCGCTCGTCAAGCCGACGACGATGACGGCGACCCGCTCGCGCCACGGGAACGGGTCACGCGCACGAGTGACGAAACGGTGAACCAGGTGCAGCAGCAGCATCACGGCGAACGCGAGCCCGCTCGGGCGCGTCAGCGCCGCGATCCCGATCACCGGGATCATCAGGTAGTAGCGGCGATCCTGGAAGAGCAGCAGCGCCAGGAACAGGAAGAACAGCTGCATCGACTCTGCGTAGCCGACCTGCAGAATCGGCGAGAGCGGCGCCGTGCAGAACAGTACGACCGCGAACAGCGCCGTGCCGGCCGGCAGCACCCGCGCCATCAAGCGGTAGAACAGCAGCGAGGCGCCGAGCGCGAACGCCACCGACACGATGACGCTTGCGTACTCGAAGGGGATCCCCACCAGCAGGAAGGCGCGCACCACCGCCGGATAGCCCGGCAGGAATGCCCAGGCGTTCTGAGCGACGTGGCCGTCGGCGCCGAGCGGGAGCTGCGCCGGGTATCCGACGATTGAGACGATCCGGTACCAGTCCGAGTCCCAGATGCCGGCGAAGGCGAAGTAGTCGGGCTTCGGGCCGGTCCAATAGGTCGCGCCCTGCAGCTGGGAGAAGATCACCATGATCGTCGTCGTCACGACGCGCGAGGCCGCGAAGATCACGATGACCTTCGCCCACCAGGTTCCCCAGAGCGCTACGAGGCGGTCAGCCACGCCCGCAAGCCCCTTTCACAGCGCTCGATCTGCTCGACGGGCACGCGCTCATCGTCGGCGTGCGCCAGCAGCGGGTCGCCCGGACCGTAGTTGATCGCCGGGATGCCGAGCGCCGTGAAGCGGGCGACGTCCGTCCAGCCGTACTTCGGTTGGGCCTCGCCGCCGACCGCGGCCATGAAGGCCCGGGCGAGAGGGTCGTCGAGCCCCGGACGGGCTCCCGCCGCCAGGTCGGTGATCTCGACCTCGAAACCCGCGAACAGCTCGCGCACCACAGCTTCGGCCTCGGCCGCATCGCGGCTCGGCGCGAACCGGTAGTTGACCGTCACCGTCGCCTCGTCGGGGATCACATTGCCCGCGACCCCGCCGCCGATGCCGACCGCGTTCAGCCCCTCGCGATACACCAGGCCGTCGACCTCGATCGATTCGGGCTGGTACGCAGCCAGAGCAGCGAGAACGGGCGCGAGCGAGTGGATCGCGTTCTCGCCCATCCAGGAACGCGCCGAGTGCGCGCGCCTGCCCCGCGTGCGGATCTCGGCGCGCAGGGTGCCGTTGCAGCCGCCCTCGACCTCGCCGCCGGTCGGCTCCCCCAGGATCGCGAAATCGGCCGCCAGCAGCTCGGGGTGGTTGCGCGCGAGACGGCCGAGGCCGTTCAGGCTCGAGTCGACCTCTTCGTGGTCGTAGAACACCCAGGTGACGTCGACGACCGGCTCGGCGAGGGATGCCGCGAGCGCCAGCATGACCGCGCAGCCGCCCTTCATATCGACGGTGCCCCGCCCCCACAGCACGTCGCCATCGGGCCCGGATTCGAGTCGAGACGGCAGATTGCCGTGGACGGGCACCGTGTCGAGGTGGCCGGCGATCACGGCCCGGCTGGCGCGTCCGAGGGCGGTGCGGGCGACCACGGCATCGCCGTCGCGCAGCACCTCGAGGTGGGGCAGGGCGCGCAGGGCGGCCTCGACGGCATCCGCGATGGCAGCCTCGTGACCCGAGACGGATTCGAGGTCGACCAGTCGGCGCGTCAACTCGGCGACGGGCAGCGCGAGATCGAGCGCGGCGGGCGACGGCGCGGCGGGCGAGGGCACCGTGACAGCCTACGGTCTGCGGCGCCGATACCCTGGGAGTATGACCGCCGCCTGGGGCCATGGGCTCGCCACCACCGCCAGCTCCGGCGCGGGCGCCGGAACCGTGCTCGACACCTGGTTCCCGGCGCCGAGACTCGGCCCGCTGCCGAGTTCTGTCGATCCGTACATCGCTCCCGCCGAGTTCGAGTCCTGGGTGGGCGACGACCCGCGGCGCGAGGTCCGGGTCGACTACCTGAACGTGGTCATCGACACGGATGCCGCGCCCACATCCACGCCCGACGCCTACCTGCGCCTGCATCTGCTGAGTCATCTGCTCGTCGCACCCAACTCGATCAACCTCGACGGGATCTTCGGCCAGCTGCCGATCGTGGCCTGGACGTCTGCCGGGCCGATGCTGCCCGAGGCGTTCGCGCGGCTGCGCCCCCTTCTGCAGCGCGCCGGCATCTCGGCGCACGGCATCGACAAGTTCCCGCGACTGCTCGACTACGTGGTGCCCGACCGGGTGCGCATCGCCGACGCCTCGCGCGTGCGGCTCGGCGCCCACCTCTCGCCCGGCACCACCGTGATGCACGAGGGATTCGTGAACTACAACGCGGGCACGCTCGGCGCCTCGATGGTCGAGGGCCGCATCTCGCAGGGGGTCGTGGTCGGTGACGGCTCGGATGTCGGCGGCGGCGCATCCATCATGGGCACCCTCTCGGGCGGCGGCACGCAGCGCGTCGCCATCGGCGAGCGCGCCCTGCTCGGTGCCAACTCGGGCGTCGGCATCTCGATCGGCGACGATTCGGTGGTCGAGGCCGGCCTCTACGTGACCGCGGGCACCAAGGTGACGCTGCTGGTTCCGGATGCCGAACCCCGCACCGTCAAGGCGGTCGAGCTGAGCGGCGCGGCCGGCCTGCTGTTCCGGCGCAACTCGCTCACCGGCGCCGTCGAGGTGCTGCCGCGTTCCGGCGGAGCCGTCGTGCTGAACGCCCAGCTGCACGCCTGAGAGCCCCGTGCCGAGACTCCGCCCGGCGATCCGATAGGCTCGGCTCGGATTGCTCGGCCGGTCGCCGTGCCCTGACACGAAAGTCGCCGATGAGCCCCCGATCCATCCTTCTGCTCCTGCTCGCCACTGCCCTCGTGACCACCCTGACCGGGGGGCTCGTAGGGTGGGGGCTCTCGTCGGCGTCCCAGGCGAGCGCCACCCGGCCCGCAGCGGGCGCGACGGGCGCTCCCGGCACCAGCGGAACGGCGGGCGCGACCGGTCCGAAGGGCGACGCGGGGGCGATGGGGCCCACCGGAGCGACGGGAGACATGGGCGCGACGGGACCCACGGGCGCCACGGGGCCGCGGGGACTGCAGGGCGTCCAGGGGGTTCCCGGTCCCGCAGGCGCTCCCGGGCCCGCCGGGTCCAATGCCACGATTCCGACCTACAGCTACCTCAGCGCGGCCGGAGGGATCCAGGCCCTACCGTTCCCGTCCGGGGGGCCCTTCATGCCGAGCACGGTCCCGACCCGACCCGCCCTGGTCGGATTCAGCATGTCCTTGACGGGAGGAGGGTTTGGGCAGACCACCTGTGGGCTGTACAGCCTGGAGACAGGCGACCTGATCGCGAGCGCCGCGCCCGTCTCGGTCAGCCCGACGCCGGCGCTCGTCGCACTGACCCAGGTGGTGACGCTGAGCTCACCCACCACCCTCCAGCTCGAGTGCACCAATCCAGCGTTCGATAACGAGTCGTACACGAACCTGTCGATGTACGCGCTGTCGTTCGCCTGATCCGCACCCCGGCCGTCGGCGCGCTGCTCACTCTGCGGCGGCACGCCGGTCGCGACTCAGCTCCTCCAGGTCCTCGCTGAGACGCTGGAGTTCGGCCGTGCGGTCCATCGTCGTCAACGGAGCGCCCCGCGTCGAATCCTCGAAGGCGCGCACGCCCTGCGCCACCGAGACGGCGAACTCGTCGAGGAACGCCCGGTGGGCGCGATCGGCCACCTCGCCGACGAGTTCGGGATCGGTCGCCAGTTCGGCCAGCCGCGCCGCCAGGCCCGACGAGACCTTGGCCCGGCGTTTGAGAGTCTTGGCATCCCGTGCACGGAAGTCGTCGGGGCCGATGGCCACGCCCGGCTTGTCACCCACCGTCTCGAGCACCTTGCGGATCCGCTTGGCGTCCTTCTCCTTCTCGAGGGCGAGGTCGAGGATCTCTTTCGTCACGCGCAGGCGCACCCGCTGCTCGTCGTAATCCTTGCCGTCGCGCAGAGAGCGCACGATCAGTCGATTGGTGATCGCGAGGCGGACAGCCGCCAGGGCGACCAGGACGCCGTCCTCGATCTGCGCCTCGATGTCGGGCGGCGGGGTCGGAATCGGGTCGGTGTAGGTGCCGACGTTGACGCGCTTCGTCCGGCGGAACAGCTTCATCGGGGGCACCCCATGCGCGACCCGGAACGGCCGCGGGCTAGCGGCCCTCGGGCCAGCGGCGCTCCGGAGGCCCGACGTAGAGCTGCTGCGGTCGGCCGATCTTGGTGGCCGGGTCGTCGTTCGCCTCGCGCCACTGGGCGATCCATCCGGGAAGGCGCCCGATCGCGAACAGCACCGTGAACATCCGGGTGGGAAAGCCCATGGCCTTGTAGATCACGCCGGTGTAGAAGTCCACATTCGGATACAGCTTGCGCTCGATGAAGTAGTCGTCGGCCAGGGCCGCCTGCTCGAGCTCTTTCGCGATGTCGAGCAGCGGATCCTGAACACCGAGGTCGGTGAGCACCTCATCGGCGCTCTCTTTCACCAGCAGCGCGCGCGGATCGAAGTTCTTGTAGACGCGATGGCCGAAGCCCATCAGCTTGACGCCCTGCTCTTTGTTCTTCACGCGCTCGACGAAGCGGCCGACGCTCTCGCCCGAGTCGCGGATCTCGCCGAGCATCTTCAGCACGGCCTCGTTGGCCCCGCCGTGCAGGGGGCCCGACAGGGCCTGGATGCCCGCCGAGATCGACGCGAAGATGTTGGCCTCTGTCGAGCCGACGAGCCGCACCGTCGACGTCGAGGCGTTCTGCTCGTGGTCTTCGTGCAGGATCAGCAGGCGGTCGAGCGCCTTGACCAGCACGGGGTTCACGTCGTAGATCTCGGCCAGGTTGCCGAAGTTCAGCTTGAGGAAGTTCTCGACGAAGTCGAGCGAGTTGTCCGGGTAGAGGAACGCCTGGCCGACGGCCTTCTTGTGCGCGTAGGCCGCGATCACCGGCAGCTTCGCCAGCAGACGGATGGTGTTGATCTCGACCATCTCGGGGTCGTGCGGGTCGAGCGAGTCCTCGTAGTAGGTCGACAGGGCCGAGACGGCCGACGACAGCACCGACATTGGGTGAGCCGTGTGCGGCAGGGCCGAGAAGAAGCGCTTGAGATCCTCGTGCAGCAGCGTGTGGCGGCGCACTTTCTCTTCGAACTCGAGAAGCTCGCTCGCAGTCGGCAGCTCGCCGTAGATCAGCAGCCAGGCGACCTCGAGGTAGGTCGAGTTGCGGGCCAGGTCTTCGATCGGGTAGCCGCGGTAGCGCAGAATTCCGGCATCGCCATCGATGTAGGTGATCGCACTGCGGGTCGACGCCGTGTTGACGAAACCCTGGTCGAGCGCGGTCAACCCGGTCTGCTTGGTGAACGTGCCGAAGTCGACCGCGTCTTTTCCGTCGACCGCGGGCAGCACGGCGAACTCGGACGTCGTCCCCTTGTGGGAGAACGTGACGGTGTCGGGATCGCCGAGGGAGTCGTTCACAGCTACAGCCTATTCGGTGGCTGCAGCTACTGCCGCACCGGCCAAAGGAGGCGCTCAGGCTTTGGAGACATCGCCCAAACGACGGGCCGCCGCGGCGATCCGCTCATCGGTCGCCGTGAGCGCGACCCGCACGTGATGCGCGCCGCCCGGGCCGTAGAAGGTTCCGGGGGCGACCAGGATGCCGAGCTCGGCGAGCGCCGCGACGGTCGCCATGGCATCCTCTCCGCGGGTGGCCCAGAGATAGAGCCCCGCGCCGCTCTCGTCGACCCGCAACCCGGCCGCCTCGAGCGCACCGAGCATCGTGGCGCGGCGGCGGCGGTAGCGCTCGCGCTGCTCGGCGACGTGCCGGTCATCGCCCAGCGCGGCGATCATGGCGTGCTGCACGGGGGCGGGCGGCATGAGCCCCGCGTGCTTGCGTGCCTCGAGCACCTCGTCGATGAGGTCGGAGCAGCCGGCGACGAAACCCGCCCGGTACCCGGCGAGGTTGGACTGCTTGCTCAGCGAGTACACCGAGAGCACCAGCCGTCTGCTGTCGCCGATCACACGCGGATCGAGGATCGTGGGTGCGGGCTCATCGCCCGTCCAGGTCAGCTCGGCGTAGCACTCGTCGTTCACGATCACCGCGCCGAGTTCCCGGGCGCGCGCGACAGCAGACGCCAGGTACTCGATCGAGTTCACATGCCCGTCGGGGTTGCCGGGACTGTTGAGCCAGATGAGGCGCGTCTGGTCCGGCCACTCGACGGGGTCGTCCGAGGCGAGCGGAGTCGCCCCGGCCAGGGCGGCACCGACCGCGTAGGTCGGGTAGGCGATCGACGGGTGCACGACCACATCGCCGGCGCGCAGGCCGAGCAGCACGGGCATCCAGGCCACCAGCTCTTTCGACCCGATCGTGGGCAGCACGTTCGCGACGCCCAGGGTCACGCCGCGCCGCCTGCGGTACCAGTCGACGATCGCCTCGCGCAGCGCAGGCGAACCCGCCGTCGCCGGATACGAGTGCGCGTCGGTCGCGGCCGCCAGGGCGTCGCGCACCAGCTGCGGCGTCGGATCGACGGGCGAGCCGACCGACAGATCGACGATGCCATCGGGATGCTGCCGCGCTCGCTCGGCGAACGGGATCAGCGCATCCCACGGGAAATCGGGCAAGTCGAGCTGCGGACGTTCAGCCACTACTGGCCTTGCGGCGGCAGAGCGGCGACCAGCGGGTGATCCCCGGCGATCACGCCGACCTTGGCGGCACCGCCCGGCGACCCGACCTCGGCGAAGAACTCGACGTTGGCCTTGTAGTAATCCGCCCACTTGTCGGGCAGGTCGTCTTCGTAATAGATCGCCTCGACCGGGCACACCGGTTCGCAGGCCCCGCAGTCGACGCACTCGTCGGGATGGATGTAGAGCATGCGGTCACCCTCATAGATGCAGTCGACGGGGCATTCGTCGATGCAGGCGCGGTCTTTGAGATCGACGCAAGGGAGGGCGATGACGTAGGTCACGCATCCATTCTATGCAAACGTCAGGCGCGTGCTCGGCGCCCCCCGGCCGGAATCACGAGCACGATCACCGAGAGCAGCGCCGGCCCGAAGGCCCAGACACAGCCGGGCAGGCCGTCGAGGGTGAGCGCCGTTCCCCCGGCGCCCGGCAGCGCGAGCACGGCGCTCGCGCCGACGATGCCGAGAGCTGCCGCCGCCGCGACGATCCTGCTGCCGAACACCAGCCGGAAACCTGCAACCAGCGCGACCACGATGACCAGCCCCGCGACCAGCCCCCACGGCGGGACCTGCCCGTGGGTGAAGGTCGTGATCAGGCCGACCACGGCGCCGATCAGCAGAGCGAAGACCGAGCTCAGCGCGGTCCCGCCGGCGCCCAGAGGTTCGGCAGGCAGCTCGGTCGCCGCGGTGGCGTCGGCCTCTGCCGAGGCGGAGCTGAGGGTGTTCTGCATGGTCGGGCCTCCGGTGGACAAGACTAGCTGGCGAAGGTTAGGGTGGGATAAGTAAGGCAAGCCTCACCAAATGTCTCCATCCCCTTCTTCCGAAAGCAACCCATGCTCGCGAACGTCCTGATCGGTCTGCGTGAAGGCCTCGAAGCCGGCCTGGTGGTCGGCATCCTCGTGGCCTACCTCAACAAACTCGACCGCCGAGACGTTCTTCCCAAGTTGTGGATCGGCATCGCGGCCGCGATCGCCCTCTCCCTCGGCGTGGGCGCCGTGCTCACCTTCGGCCCCTACGGCCTCACCACGACGGCACAGGAAGCCCTCGCCGGCAGCCTCTCGATCGCCGCGGTGGGCCTGGTCACCTGGATGATCTTCTGGATGGCGCGGCACGCGCGGCACCTCAAAGGCGAGCTGCAGGGCCGGCTCTCCACGGCTCTCGCGGGATCCGCCGTGGCGATCGTGGTGCTCGGGATCGTCAGCATCGGCCGCGAGGGCGTCGAGACCGCCGTGTTCATCTGGGCGAGCATCGCGTCGAGCGGGCAGGCCCTGCTGGGGTCGATCGGCGCGCTGCTGGGCATCCTGGCGTCCGTCGTCGTCTCGTACCTGATCTACCGCGGCTTCGTGCGCATCAACCTGTCGCGCTTCTTCTTCTGGACCGGGCTGTTCCTGGTGCTCGTCGCGGCCGGGGTGTTCGCCTACGCGCTCGGCGACCTGCAGGAGGCCGGGGTGCTGCCCGACGGGCCCGCCGCCTACGACCTGCATGCCGTGATCCCGCCCTCCAGCTGGTACGGCACGCTGCTCGGCGGCCTCTTCCAGTTCAAGGCCGATCCGAGCTGGCTGCAGGTAGTCGGCTGGCTGGGGTACACCGTGGTCGTGCTGACCTTGTTCCTGCGAGCCACCCGCGGCACGAAGACCACGGCCGTGGCGCCGACGGCGGTCGACGAGACGGCGACCGCCGCACGCCTGACCGGTGCTCATGCCGCCGGCCGGC
>DASTNC010000098.1:0-14603 GCA_035721225.1 Pseudolysinimonas sp. | reverse complement strand
CGGTGAAGGTCTGCCCGTGCGCCACCCCGATCCGATCCCAGAACTCGTCGGGCAGCGCCACCTTGTCGAGCGCGGAGGCGAGGAACTGTGCCGCCCCGGGCGGGGTGCGCAGGACGGCGAGGTTGGCGCTCCCGTCGGCCCCGGTGAGCAGGTCGGCGAGCGTGCGGCCCGCCAGATTGGTGGTGCTGAGGCCGTCGCCCACGTACCCGCCCGCGCTCGCGATCCGGGTCGAGGGGTCGTAGCTCACGCTCGCGTGCCAGTCGCGCGGCACGCCGAGCGGGCCGCCCCAGCGGTGGGTGACCGCGGCATCCATCGAGGGGAAGAGCTCGCGCAGGGCGCGGTGCAGGTGCTCGAACACTCGCGGCGATCGGTCGTATTCGGGCCGGATGCTGCTGCCCCAGTGGTAGCGGGCCCCGCGCCCGCCGAACGCGACGCGGTTGTCGGCCGTGCGCTGGCCGTAGATCAGCAGATGCCGGAAGTCGGTGAAGGTCTGCCCGTGCGCCACCCCGATCCGATCCCAGAACTCGTCGGGCAGCGGCTCGGTCGCGATCATCAGGGAATACAGCGGCAGGACCCGGCGGTGCGTCTGGCGCAGGGTCGCGCTGTAGCCCTCGGTGGCGAGCACGATGCGATCGGCGGCGACCGTTCCGCGGGTCGTGGTGACGCGTCCAGGAGCCCACTCGAGCACCTCGGTCTGCTCGGCGATCGTCGCGCCCGCGCGCTCGACCGCGGCGGCCATCCCGCGCACCAGCTTGGCGGGATGCACGCGTGCGCATGCCGGGTCGAAGGTCGCCCCGAGCACGCCCGCGGCGCCGGCCCGATCAGCTGCCCAGAGCTCGACCCGGTCGACGCCGTACTCGCGGGCCTCATCGACCTCGGCACGGGCCGCCGCAAGCTGCACGGCCGAGCGCGCGTAGGCGACGGTGCCGCCCTGGGCGAAATCGGCGTCGACGCCCGCGTCGGATGCCGCCCGCCCGACCTCGTCGACGGTGGCGACCATGGCCCGCCGCAGCGCGAGTGCCGCGTCGAGCCCGTGGGCGCGCACCAGCGACGCCGTGGAGCGCGGGAACAGGGCAGAGCACCACCCCCCGTTGCGGCCGGAGGCGCCGAATCCGGCGATCTGCTTCTCGAGCACGACCACCTTCAGGCCGGGCTCGCGCTGGAGCAGGTACCACGCGGTCCAGAGACCGGTCAGGCCGCCGCCGACGATCGCCACATCGGCCTCCGTGCCACCGGCCAGCGGCGCCCGAGGAACAAGAGCATCGGGACCGAGCGACTCGTGCCAGAACGACAGGCCCGAGTAGTCGGTCAGGGCGCTCACACCTTGGTCCACGCCTCGCTCAGCACCCCGCGCAGAATGCCCTCGATCTCGTCGAACTCCTTCGGACCGATGGTGAGCGGGGGCGCCAGCTGCACGACCGGGTCGCCGCGGTCGTCTGCGCGGCAGTACAGCCCGGCGTCGAAGAGGGCCTTCGAGAGGAAGCCGCGCAGCAGCCGCTCCGACTCGTCGTCGTCGAACGTCGCCTTGGTGGCCTTGTCCTTCACGAGCTCGATGCCAAAGAAGTAGCCGTCGCCGCGCACATCGCCGACGATGGGCAGGTCGAGCAGCTTCTCGAGGGTGGCGCGGAAGATCGGCGAGTTCTCGCGCACCCGCTCGTTCAGCTTCTCCTCTTCGAAGATGTTGAGGTTCTCGAGCGCGACGGCCGCCGAGACGGGATGCCCGCCGAAGGTGTAGCCGTGGTAGAACGCCGTGGTGCCGTGGCGGAAGGGCTCGTAGATCCGGTCGCTGACGATGGTGGCGCCGATGGGGGAGTAGCCGCTCGTCATGCCCTTGGCGCAGGTGATCATGTCGGGCACGTAGCCGTACTGGTCGCAGGCGAACATGTGACCGACGCGTCCGAAGGCGCAGATCACCTCGTCGCTGACCAGCAGCACGTCGTACTTGTCGCAGATGGCGCGCACCTGCTGGAAGTACCCGGGAGGGGGCGGGAAGCATCCGCCCGAGTTCTGCACCGGCTCGAGGAAGATCGCGGCCACCGTCTCGGGGCCCTCGAACAGGATCATCTCCTCGATGCGGTTCGCGGCCCACACGCCGAACTCGCTCTCGGTGCCGGTGAAGCCCATCTCCTCTGCGCGGTAGTAGTTCGTGTTGGGCACGCGGAAGCCACCCGGCGTGACGGGCTCGAACATCTCCTTCATGGCCGGGATGCCGGTGATGGCCAGGGCGCCCTGCGGCGTGCCGTGGTAGGCGACCGCGCGCGAGATCACCTTGTGCTTGGTGGGGCGGCCCTGCAGCTTCCAGTAGTGCTTGGCCAGCTTGAACGCGGTCTCGACCGCCTCGCCGCCGCCGGTGGAGAAGAACACCCGGTTGAGATCGCCGGGGGCGTAGTCGGCGAGCCGGTCGGCCAGCTCGATGGCCGAGGGATGCGCGTACGACCAGATCGGGAAGAACGCGAGCTCTTCCGCTTGCTTCGCCGCCGTCTCGGCGAGTCGCCTGCGCCCGTGGCCGGCATTCACGACGAACAGCCCCGACAGGCCGTCGAAGTACTTCTTGCCGGTCGAATCCCAGATGTGGTGGCCGTCGCCCTTCACGATGATGGGGACGCCGTTGGCCTCCATCGACGACTGGCGCGCGAAGTGCATCCAGAGATGGTCTTTGGCCATCTGCTGCAGCTCGGCGTCGGTGTGCGTGCCGGTGATGCTGACGGGGGTGTCGATCGACATGTCGTGCTTCCTTACCTGGTTCCCCAGTTGTAGAACTGCTTGTGCAGTCGGAGGTAGACGAAGGTCTCGGTGGACTGCACGCCCTCGATCCCTCGGATCCGTTGATTGAGAAGCTCGATCAAGTCGTCGTCGTTCTCGCAGACGACCTCGGCGAGGATGTCGAAGCTCCCCGCAGTCAGGACCACGTAGTCGACGGCCGGGATCTCGCCGAGCAGGCGCGCGACCCGGGTGGTGTCTCCGGTGACGCGGATGCCGATCATCGCCTGGCGGTAGAAGCCGAGCTGCATCGGGTCGGTGACCGCCACGACCTGCATCACTCCCGAGTCCTGCAGCTTCTGCACGCGCTGGCGGACCGCGGCCTCGCTCAGCCCGACCGCTTTGCCGATCTCGGCGTAGCTGCGGCGGCCATCGGTCTGGAGCTGCTCGATGATGGCTTTGGAGACATCATCGAGCACGGAGGGCTTCGGACGGGCCGGCATGGCTCGATTCTGTCAGTCGGATTGACTGCGTACAAGCGAATCCGTACTTCTGGGGGCCAGAAAGTAACGGAATCGGTCGTCGTGGGCCTGGTTTCCTGCGCGGCCATCGCCGTATCCTGATCGCATGGCTGAACGCACCCTGCGCAACTTCATCAATGGCGAGTACGTCGACGCGAAGGGCGACGGCACTTTCGACGTCATCGACCCCGCGACCGAGAAGGGCTACGCACTCTCGCCCGTCTCGGGCAAGCACGACGTGGATGCCGCGTTCGCCGCGGCCGCGACCGCCTTCGAGGAATGGGGCGAGTCGACCCCGGCCGAGCGCCAGCTCGCGCTCTTCCGCATCGCGGACGCCATGGAGCAGCGCGCCGAGGAGTTCGCCGACCTGGAGTCGCAGGACACCGGCAAGCCGCGCGCCAGTCTGGTAACCGACGAGATCATGCTCTCGGTCGATCAGATCCGGTTCTTCGCCGGGGCGGCCCGCGTGCTCGAGGGCCGCAGCGCCGGCGAGTACATGAAGGATCACACCAGCATGATCCGGCGCGAGCCGATCGGCGTGATCGGGCAGGTGACGCCCTGGAACTACCCGCTCAACATGGCGGTCTGGAAGATCGCTCCCGCGCTCGCCGCCGGGAACACCACGGTGCTCAAGCCCTCGGACACCACGCCGCAGTCGACGCTGCTGCTCGCCGAGGTCGCCGCGGAGTTCCTGCCGCGGGGCGTGCTCAACGTGATCACCGGCGACCGCACGACCGGCGCCGCGATGATCGACCACCCGACCCCGCAGATGGTCTCGATCACCGGATCGGTGCGCGCGGGCATGGAGGTCGCGAAGGCGGCGGCGAACGATCTCAAGCGGGTCCACCTCGAGCTCGGCGGCAAGGCCCCGGTGATCGTGTTCGACGACGCCGACATCGAGAAGGCCGTCGAGGGCATTGCGATCGCCGGGTACTTCAATGCCGGGCAGGACTGCACGGCGGCCACCCGCATCCTGGTGCAGGAGGGCGTGCACGACGAGTTCGTCGCGGCGATGACCGCGTATGTGAAGGCCAACGTCGCGACCGGAGACCCGCACGACGCCGGCACCTTCTACGGCCCGGTGAACAACGCGAACCAGCTCGAGCGGGTGATGGGCGTCATCGATGCGCTGCCGTCGAACGCGCACATCGAGACCGGCGGCACGCGCAAGGCGGGTGCGGGCTACTTCATCGAGCCCACCGTGGTCAGCGGACTGAAGCAGACCGACGACGCCATCCAGAACGAGATCTTCGGGCCGGTGGTGACCATCCAGAAGTTCACGGACGAGGCGACCGCCCTGCTCTGGGCCAACGGCGTTCAGTACGGGCTCTCATCGAGCGTGTGGACCAAGGACCACGGCCGCGCGATGCGCTTCGCGAAGCACCTCGACTTCGGCTGCGTGTGGATCAACACGCACATCCCGCTGGTCGCCGAGATGCCGCACGGCGGCTTCAAGCACTCCGGCTACGGCAAGGACCTGTCGATGTACGGCTTCGAGGACTACACGCGCATCAAGCACGTGATGAGCTACATCGGCGAGTAGGCGATGGTTCCCGCGACGCAGATCGGCCCTCGGTAAACGGAGGACAATGTCCTCCGTGGCACTTCACGATGCGCGCGATCTCGACGACACGGTGGCGCGCCCGCCGCGTGCACGCACGCCCCGCGCAATCCCGGTCGACGATGTCGAGAAGACGATCACCGTGCCGCGCTCGTCGGTGCCGGCCGTTGGCCCATCCGTGCCGGCTCTCGTTGAGCCGCCCTCTGCTGAACCGAGGCCCGCGCCATCGCCGGCTGCACCCGACGTGCGCGACAACGTCTGGGCGCTGCCGCTTCCCGAACGGCCCCGCCCCTTCCGGCTCCGGCTCGGCGATGGCACCCTCGTGCCGCTCGATCAGCCGGTCTACCTGGGGCGCAAGCCGAGCGTGCCGCGCATCCATCCCGGGGGCACCCCCTTGCTCGTGACGCTCGACTCGCCGCAGCACGAGGTGTCGTCGACCCACCTCGAGCTCAGCACGGTGGGGGGAGCGATCGTGGCCAGCGACACCCGATCGACGAACGGCTCGGTGCTGCGCATGCCGGGCTCCGAGCCGCGCACTCTGATCGGGGGGGAGTCGGTGGTCGTCACGCCCGGCACCCTGATCGAGCTGGGCGATGGCAACCTGATCGAGGTGCTGGCGCCCGATCCTGATGCCCTGGCGCCCGATCCGGCGGAGGCGAGCCGATGACCCGCTTCGGCGACGACGGCGTCCGGGTGCGCGTGCCGCTGCCCGGACACGAGCAGGAGCTGGTGCTGAGCTGGGCGGCCCGGACCGACATCGGCCACCGCCGCTCCGCGAACGAGGACAGCGTGCTGGTCGGTCTTCCGGTGTTCGCCGTCGCCGATGGGATGGGCGGTCACGCGGCCGGCGACCGCGCGAGCGCCGCGGTGGCCGAGCGCCTGTCGCACGAATCCGGGCCGTTCGCCGAGTTGGCGGCGCTCGAGCAGGCCTTCGTCGATGCGGGAACGGCGATCGACGCGCTCGCGGAGGGCATCCCGATCGGCGTGGGGACGACGATCACGGGAGCAGCCCTGGTGAACGACGGCCCGACGCCGTCGTTCCTGGTCTTCAACATCGGCGACAGCCGGGTCTACCGCTTCGAGCGCAACGAGCTGACGCAGGTGACGATCGACCACTCGGTGGTGCAGGAGCTGGTGGATGCCGGCGTCATCGCGCCCGAGATGGCCGACAGCCACCCGGAGAGCAACGTGATCACGCGGGCCCTCGGATTTCACGACGAGCCGCTGCCCGACATCTGGCGGGTCCCCGCTCGGGAGGGGACGCGGCTGCTGATCTGCTCGGACGGGCTCACCAAAGAGGTCGGCGACGACCGACTCCGGCTGCATCTGGCCTCGGGGATGCCGGCGGCAGAGACCGCAAGCGCCCTGGTCGACGCCGCGCTGGCGGCGGGTGGACGGGACAACGTCACGGTGATCGTGGTCGACGTTCTCGAGGCTCCGCGCGCTCCGCGGGATAGCGAGCATGACACCCAGGAGACCCAGGAGCATTCCCCGTCGGCCCCCGATCTGGGAGGCTCGCAGAACCGCCCCCCTTCGGGGGGTAACCCTCGGCAGCTCAAAACCCTCAGCCTAGAATGGAGGGTCCTACCGAGCTGAGGGGGTAGTGGTGGCCAGACGCCTGCCGTCGCAGCCCCCTGTCCTGCCGGGGTTCTCGTACGTCCACGTGCTGGGCTCCGGCGGCTTCGCCGACGTGTTCCTCTATGAGCAGAACATGCCGCGTCGTCAGGTCGCTGTCAAGGTCATGTTGAACGAGGTCGTCAACGAGCAGGTGCGCCAGATGTTCCAGGCCGAGGCCAACCTGATGGCGCAACTCAGCGCCCATCCGGCGATCCTCACGGTCTACCAGGCGAGCGTGTCGGCCGACGGCCGGCCGTACCTGGTCATGGAGCTGTGCTCCGCGTCGCTCAGCGAGCGCTACCGCCGCGAGAGCATTCCGGTGCCCGAGGTGCTGCGCATCGCCGTGAAGATCGGCAGCGCGATCGAGACGGCGCACCGCGCGGGCGTGCTGCACCGCGACATCAAACCCTCCAACATCCTGCTGACGGCCTACGGGCATCCCGTGCTCTCGGACTTCGGCATCGCCTCGACGCTGACCGCGTCGCGAGAGGACGACTCGGTCGGGCTGTCGATCCCGTGGTCGGCGCCCGAGGTGCTGCTCGACGAGGTGCCCGGCAGCATCGCCTCCGAGGTCTGGTCGTTCGCGGCGACGGTTTACTCGTTGCTCGCCGGCCGTTCGCCGTTCGAACTGCCCGGCGGCTCGAACACCTCGAGCGACCTGATGTCGCGGATCGCCCGTGCCAAGCCGCAGCCCATCGGCCGGGCAGACGTGCCCGCCAGTCTCGAAGCGCTGTTGCGCCGCGCGATGTCGCGCCGGCCGGAACTGCGGCCGGGCAGCGTGCTCGAACTGGTGCGCGAACTGCAGCTGATCGAGACCGAGTTGGGGGTGCCGCAGACCGCCATCGAGGTCGCCATGGACGACTGGGCCCTCGGCACGGTCGCCGACCTCGAGGAGCGCACCCGTCTGCGTCCGCTCGCCGGCGCCGCGAAGGCACCGTCGCCACGGCGCCGGCGCCGGGAATCCGGTCGTGACGGCGCGTACTCGCCGGTGGGCACCGTGCGCGAGGTCAGCGCACCCGGTCTGCGTTCGAACAGCCGGGGCACGCGTCCCGCGCGCGTTCCGCGCGGGGTCACGGGAGTCATCGTCGCGGTCTCGGCGCTGGTGGTCGTGCTCGGCGTCACCGCGATCGTGCTGTCGCTCCGCGTTGTTTCGGGGGGCACCGCCATCCCGGTGGTCTCGGACATCTCGGCGTCGTTGAGTGGCAGCACCGTGCACTTCAGCTGGCAGGATCCGGGATTGGCGGCCAACGACCGGTACCAGATCCAGGTCACCGGCGGCACGTCGAGCATCCAGCTCACCCCGCGCTTCGTGGTCGACGCGACGCCCGGCGATCACGTCTGCATCACCGTCGCCGTCAACCGCGACGGCAAGATCGGCGATTCGAGCGCCGAGAAGTGCGTCGACGTGCCCCATGGATGACCCCAGATGATCGGTCAGTGGATCGCCGCGCATCGTCCACTCGTCGCCACCGCGACCAGTGGGACGGTGATCGCCGCCGTGGTGGCGACCCTGGCGATCGTGTCCACCGGTTTCACCTCGCAGAAGCTCGACCTCGGTGACGGCAGTGTCTGGGTCGGCAACAGCAGTTCCCAGGTGGTCGGACGCGCCAACCCCCAGGTGCTGGAGCTCAACACCGTGGTGCGCAGCACCGGCACCGACCTCTCGGTCGTGCAGTCCGGCGACGAGGTGCTGCTGGTGGATCACACCGACGCGACCGTCTCGATCGTCGATCCTGCGACCTCGGCGGCGGGCGAGAGCGTCGCCCTGCCGCCCGACCAGCCGCAGGTATTCCTGGCCGGGACCCGGGTGGCGGTCTATGCCGCCGGAACGGGGGAGCTGTGGCTGCTGCCTCAGAGCGAGTTGCAGACCTTCGACGCCACGGCGCCCGCCACCCTGAGCCTCGGGGTCGGAACCGTCGTTCAGGTCGCCCCCGACGGCACGCTCGTCGCCTATTCGCCTGAGCTCGGCCAGGTCTACCGCCTCGACGCCACCAAGTCCGACCAGGTCGCTCAGCGCTGGAAGGTGAACCTCGGCGCCGCATCGGATGACGTGCAGATCACCGCGGTCGGCGACCAGTGGGCGGTCCTCGATGCGACCACGCGCAAGCTCGCGGTCGACGGGCACACCATCCCCCTGGGCGGAATCGTCTCGAGCGGCTCGACGGCGCTCCTGCAACAGCCGGGCGAAGCCGCAAACAGAGTGCTCCTCGCCACAGGCGCCGGGCTGTATGCGGTCCCGTTCGACGGCGGTTCGCCGACCCGGGTGCTCGAGGGCGAGTCGGGCACCCCGGCTGCGCCGGTCGTGCTCGACGGCTGCCAGTATGCCGCCTGGACCTCGGGCGCCGCGTGGCGCCATTGCCCAGGGCAACCGGCAGCGGGCACCAGGCTCTCGCTGGCGTCGATGCCCGGCGGCGCGCGTCTGTCGTTCGCGTCGAACCAGCGGCAGGTGGTGCTCAACGACCGGCGCGGGGGAGCGACCTGGGCGGTCCAGGCCGATGGCGAGCTCATCGACAACTGGGACTCCCTGATCCCGAAGGATGTCAACCAGCAGGCCCAGCAGAACAACCAGGATGTGCCGCCGACCATCGACCCCGAGCAGAAGCCGCCGGTCGCGATCGACGACGCGTTCGGCGCCCGGCCGGGCAAGGCCACCCTGCTGCCGGTGCTCCTGAACGACTACGACCCGAACTCCGACGTGCTGGTGATCACGGCCGTCGACACCATCGACGACACCGTCGGGCGACTGGATCTGGTGACCCGCAACCAGCAGTTGCAGATCACGTTGGCGCCCACCGCATCCGGGGTCATCGTGTTCACCTACACGATCACCGACGGCCGCGGCGGTTCGGCGACCGCCACCGTTCGGGTGACCGTGCGCAGCCCGGACGAGAACTCGCCCCCGCAGCAGATGCGCGTTACCAAGACCACTGTGGGCGCCGGCGGCAGGGTTTCGACCCAGGTTACGGGCGACTGGGTCGACCCCGACGGCGACCCCTTCTTCTTGACCTCGGCCACGACCGCGGGCGCCGACAAGGTGAGCTATCAGCCCGATGGCGTTGTGGTCTTCACGGATGCCGCAGACGGCGGCCTGCAGAAGTCGGTCACCCTGACGATGAGCGACGGTCGTGCCGAGGGCAGCGGGAGTCTGTCGGTCACCGTGAAACCGGTGGGCCAGGTGCCGATCGTGATCGAGCCCTGGATCGCCCTCGCCACCTCGGGCGAGACGGTCACCCTTCGCCCCATGGGCCACGTGCGCGGCGGCAACGGTCCGCTCCGGCTGAACGCCGTGCCCGCCAAGGCCGGCGTCACGATCGTGCCGAGTTTCGATTCCGGAACCTTCACGTTCGAGAGCGACGTCGTCGGCACCCATTACCTCGATTTCACGGTGACCGACGGCGGGCAGAACGTCACCGGCCTGCTGCGCGTCGATGTCTCGGCCCCGCCGAACGGGAGCACCCGCCCGATCACCGTGCCGAAGACGATCTTCGTCACCACCCTCGGAAGCGACACCGTCGATCCGACCACGACCGACATCGACCCGGCGGGCGGCGTGCTCGTGGTCACCGGTCTGCTGAATGTGCCCGCCAACTCGGGAGTCGAGGCCGAGATCCTCGACCAGCGCTTGGTGCGGGTCACTCTGACCAAGCCGCTCGACGGCAAGACGGTCGTGTTCAACTACCGCATCAGCAATGGACTCGCGGATGCCGTCGGCACCATCACGGTCGTCGAGATCCCGAGGGCGGCCCAGCTGCAGCCGCCGGTCGCGACCGACGACTCGGTGACGGTGCGCGTCGGAGACGCGATCGACATCCCGGTGCTCGACAACGATTCTCAACCGGACGGTCAGCCGATCGTCCTCCAACCGAAGCTCGCCCAGCCGTTGCCGAGCGGCGCCGGACTGCTGTTCGCCTCGGGCGACCGCCTGCGCTACCTGGCGCCGCAGACCGCGGGCAACTACTCGGCGGTCTACTCCATCGCCGGCCCCGACGGGCAGACCGCCGAGGCCCGGGTGAGCATCTCGGTCCGCGAGATCGACGTGGCCACCAACAATGCGCCGGTCCCGGCGCAGGTGACCGCTCGCGTGCTCGCGGGCGAAACGGTCAGCATCCAGATCCCCCTGACCGGAATCGATCCGGATGGCGACTCCGTGCAGTTGATCGGCGTCGCGAGCAACCCCGAGAAGGGGTCGATCCAGTCGGTCACGAACGGCGCGATCGTCTACCAGGCGGGGGACTACTCCTCGGGCACCGACTCGTTCACGTACACCGTCGTCGACGGGCTGGGCGCCCGCGCGACCGGCGAGGTGCGGGTGGGCATCAGCCCCCGGTTGGACGGTGCTCGCAATCCGGTCGCGAACGCCGATTCGGTCTCGGTGCGGCCGGGGCGCACCGTCTCGGTGCAGGTGCTCGCCAACGACTCCGATCCGGATGGCAGCCCGCTCACGGTCACGGCCGTCGCCCCGAACACCCCGGGCACCCAGGCGAAGATCGTCGACAAGACCAGCATCGACATCACGCCGCCCAAGGATCCAGGCAACTACTCGGTGATCTACACGATTCAGAACGAGTACGGCGGCACGAGTCAGAACTTCGTCACGGTCACCGTCGATCCCGACGCGCCGCTCAGCTATCCCGTCGTCAACGACACGACTCTGTCGGTCAGCGACGTGATCGGCCGCACCTCGGTCGACGTCTCGGTGCTCAACAACGTCTTCTTCGCCGATGGCAGCGTGGACAGCCTCGGGATCGCGTTGCTGCAGGGGTACAGCGGGTCTGCCCAGGTGCTGCCGAACAAGAAGATCGAGGTGCAGATCGGCAACAAGAGCCAGATCATCCCGTTCTCGGTGTCGCATCCTGACGACGACACGATCCGCTCTTACGGCTTCATCCACGTGCCCGGCTATGACGACGCCCTGCCCCAGGTCAATCTGAAGGCGCCGGCGCTGAAGGTGAAGAGCGAGCAGCCGCTGCGGATCGACCTGAACCAGTACGTGGTCGCGCTGGGCGGATCGCACGTCCACATCACCGACTCGGCTTCGGTGAAGGCGACGCATGCCAACGGCGATCCGCTCGTCGTCGATGACCACACGCTGCTCTACAAGTCGGCCGACCGGTACTTCGGGCGCGCGTCCATCACCTTCGAGGTCACCGACGGCAGCTCGGCGAACGACCCGACCGGGCACGTCGCGATCCTGACTCTGGCGATCGACGTGCAGCCGCGCGACAACCAGCCTCCCGCCTTCATCGGCGGCGTCGTCGACTTCGAGCCGGGCCAGCAGAAAGAGCTCGATCTCGTGCGGCTGACCAACTATCCGTACCCGGACGTCAATGAGCTGGCCTATACGGTGCTCGCACCCGATCCGACGGGGTTCACCTATCAGCTCGACGGCCAGCGCCTGCTGGTCACCGCCAATGAGAGCGCGGCGACGGGCAGCACCACGGCGATCTCGATCGGGGTCAAAGACGCGGTGAACGACGGCCTGGCCGGCAAGATCCAGCTGCAGGTGGTCCCCTCGACGCGGCCGCTGGCCAAGCCCATCCCGGATTCCGCGATCGCGAAGCGCGGGCAGACCACGACCATCGACGTGCTGAGCAACGACCAGGCGAACAACCCGTTCCCCGATACGCCGCTGCGGGTGATCGACATCCGGGGAATCGACGGCAGTTCTCTGCCGACCGGCGTCACGATCACCCCGAGCGCCGACAAATCGAAGGTGGCCGTCACGGTCTCGTCGACCGCCCTGCCCACCGACGTCAACTTCCAGTACGAGGTGGCGGATGCCACCAATGACCCCGACCGCTATGTCTGGGGCAACGCGACGGCCTCGATCCAGGACGTTCCCGACCCGGTCAGCAGCGTGCGCACCACCGAATTCGGCGACCACTACCTCAAGGTCTCGTGGGTTCCCGGGCAGTTCAACAACTCGCCGATCACCGAGTACGACCTGGCGATGACCAGTGCGGCGACCGGCGACCTCATCTCGACGACCGTGTGCACGACGACGGTCGGATGCCAGGTGACGACCCCCGGCAACGGCCCGGACAACGCGGTGCGCTTCTCGGTGATCGCGGTGAACGCCATCGGGCCGTCGACCCCGGCATCCAATCCCGGTCCGATCTGGTCCGACATCATCCCGCCGCCGCCCTCGGCTCTGAGCTCGCGCCCGCTCGACAGCGGGCTGCGCGTGGGGTGGAAGAAGCCCGCCGACTCGGGCGGCAGCGCGATCGAGAAGTACGTGGTCGTGGTGGGCGGTGTCTCGCAGGTGGTGCCGGTCTCGGTGTCGGACCCGGTGGGAACCCAGTACTTCCTCAACCTTCAGGCGCCCGGCACGATCGCCAACGGGGCCTCCGTCGCCTTCTCGGTCAGCGCGCGCAACAGCGCCCCGAACTCCCTGGCCACCTGGAACGAGGCGGACGGCTCGGACATCCCGGCCGGCGCGCCCCTGGTGGTGGGAAGTCCGACCGCGTCCGGTTCGACGACCGACGGCACGACCGCGAGCGTGGCGTGGGCGGAAGCCTTCGCCACGAACGGCGCGGCCATCACGAACTACTACGTGGCGTTGTACACCGGGTCTGCGCCCGACTGCACCGTGACCGGTGTCGATGTCGGCAACCCGCACGTCACTCCCCCCAGCGGAGCTCGTGCGTTGGACGGCGGCACGACCAGCACCGACTTCTCGGGCCTCTCGCCGAACCAGACGTATTCGATCACGGTGTTCGCCTACAACGGCCAGGGCTGCACGGCCTCGCCGCAGGTGCAGGTGACCCCTCGTGCCACGCCGGGAACCGTCACCGACATCAGCCGGTCCGGACCGGTCTCGAGCGGCGACGGCACGTGGGATTACCGCATCGACGGCTTCACCATCGCCTCGGGGTCGACCGACGCCGACCAGTTCCTGTACGAATACACCAGTGGCGCCGAGGGCTCGGTCCACGGCCCGATCAAGCCGGGCGTCAACCTCCTGCTGACGAACGACGGATCGCAGTACGGCCATCCGGTCAGCGTGGCGATCAAGGCGTGCAAGACCTACCCGGAGGGCACGCTCTGCAGCGCGAACTGGTCGGCTCCGTTCGCCCTCGGAACGCCGGTGAACAACAGCGTTCCCGGCGGCTTGACGGCGACGCCGACCAGTGCCATCTCGGGCGACTGGAGCTGGGGCTCGTCGCCGACCGGCGCCTACGACTCCATGCAGTACTCCTGCGACCAGGGCAGCACCTGGACCGACATCGCCTTCGGCGCCCCGGCCACCTGCCATGTGACCGGAGCGCTCTCCAAGGGCGCTCTGCAGTTCCGCATCCAGGCTGACGGGGTTGTCGGCGGCTTTGTGCGAAGTTACTCATGGACCGACTACCAGCAATGACCAGAGAAGCCGCAATCGAGAGGACCACCCCGCGATGACCATGACCCCGGAACAGGCATCCGCCTTCCAGGAGACCTTCGGCCGTCTGGTGGCCAACGTCGAGCAGGTGCTGCTCGGCAAGACCTTTGTCGTGCGACTCGGCTTCGTCGCCCTGTTCAGCGAGGGCCACCTGCTGCTCGAGGACTTCCCCGGCACGGGCAAGACCTCGCTGGCGCGCGCCATCGGCCAGAGCGTGTCGGGCACGAGCAACCGCATCCAGTTCACTCCCGACCTGCTGCCCGGTGACATCACCGGGGTCAGCGTGTACGACCAGCGCAGCGGGGAGTTCGACTTCCACACCGGACCGGTGTTCGCCAACATCGTGCTCGCCGACGAGATCAACCGCGCCAGCCCGAAGACCCAGGCCGCCCTGCTCGAAGTCATGGAAGAGGGCCAGGTCACCGTCGACGGCGAGACGCACCTGGTCGACGCGCCCTTCATGGTGATCGCCACCCAGAACCCGATCGAACAGGCCGGCACCTACCGACTGCCCGAGGCGCAGCTCGACCGCTTCCTGCTCAAGGCGTCGATCGGCTACCCGGATCACGCCTCGACCCTGCGGATCCTCGAGGGCGCCGGGGTCAAAGCGCACGACACCACCATCCCGCCGATCGTGACCGCCGACGCGGTGCTCGAGATGGCTCAGCTCGCGCGCACGGTGCACGTGGATCCGAGCGTGAACGACTACGTGTCGCGACTGGTGGAGGCCACCCGCGGGGCGACCGAGGTGCGTCTTGGCGTGAGCGTGCGCGGGGCTCTGGCCCTGGTGCGCGCCGCGAAGACGCTCGCCGCAGCATCCGGTCGC
>DASTNC010000097.1:0-22315 GCA_035721225.1 Pseudolysinimonas sp. | reverse complement strand
GGGCCGTACAAGCCCGATCACTACCGGTATTAGGCCGGCTGCTGGGCAGGCGCCGAGCGTTCGGCGCCCGCTTCCGCTTGCCGCGCCCGAGCGAGCTATCGTGCGATTCCGGCGGCCATACGCGCGGTCTTTGCTCGCGCGATGGCGCGCCGGTGGATGGGGTTCTTCGGCGTCAAGGTGATGGGTTCGGGGTGGAGGGCATCGCCGGGTCGGGGCAGTAGTTCATAGCGCGCACCGGTGCGTTGAATCTTCCAGCCGTTGTTGTGCACCAGGAGGTGGTGGTGTCGGCACAGCAGAATGCCGTCGTCGATGTCGGTGTTGCCGCGGTCGCGTGCCCATTCGTTGATGTGATGGGCTTCGGTCCAGGAGGGTGGTCGGTCGCAGCCGGGATGGGCGCAGCCGCCCCAGACGGCGGCGAGAACGGTGCGCTGATGTTCAGTGAACGAGCGCTTCGTGCGCCCGAGTTTCAACGGTTTGCCGTGGTCGTCGAACAGGATCGGGAGGAGTCCGTCGGCGCAGCCGATGCGCGCCGCGGTGGCGACCGAGACGGCGATCGTTTGGCCTTCGAAGTGGGCGGCACCGGCACGCCGGTCGAGGTCGGCGAGGCTGACGTGCAGGCGAACGGCCGGCACGCGCACCCCGAACACTCGCCCGTCGTCGGCGGCCGCGGCGATGCGGACCATCTCGACCAGGGCGTCGAGCGCGAGTTGTTCGGTGCTGCGCTCGTCGTTCACGACGGCATCAGCTCGTTGCACGGCATCGGTGTCGACGAAGCGCGGCCCGCCGCGGCGGGGGGAGGTGACCGCATCGACCGCATCCGTGACCAGCGCCGCGGATTCCGGATCGAGCAGGCCGATCAGCTTCGTCATCCCGTCGGGCTGCGGGATCAGCCGCAGAAATCTCTTCTCGTGCAGGGCGCTCTCGCGGTCGGCGATGCCGGCTTCGTCGAGTTCGTCGCGCAGCTCTCGGGCATGTCGTGCCACTTTCTCGGGCGGTAACCCGCCCGCCTCAGTCAGCAGCGAGCGGGCCGCATCGGCCAGGTCGTCAGCGGCAACCGTGGGGCAGGGGGAGCCCAGCCCGATCTGGATCGCGGCAGCGGCCCCGATCGATACCTCGCCCGCGGCGACCCGCGCTGCGACCTCGCCCAGCCACGGGGCGGGAGTGCGCATCATCGTGCCGACCGTGGTGATTGCCCGAGCTTCGACCCCGGTGGTGCCGGTCAGCTGCGACACCAGCCCGTCGGCGGTGCGGGCGCCCGCACGTTGTGCCAACCCGTCATGGCCGAGTTCGAGGCTCGATCGCGCGGCGACCACACCGGCGAGCGTCGCCAGCCCGGCATCGACCTCCCGCCGCGCCCGGGCCCAGGCCAGCATCGCCTCGATCAGTTCCCCGTCGGAGGCGCCCGAGATGCCCTGCAGGTCGGGGACCTCCAGGTGCAGCAACGTCGCGGCGGGCATGAACACAGTCTCCCACGAAGGGAACACAGATTCTAGTCACATACCCCAATGTGTGGAGAACAATAGAACAAAAATTCTGTGAAGCAGAAGCCCGGCGCCCGTCTCAGCCGCGATCCGGGAAGCCGTGGGGCACCCCCCGCAGCACCGGTTCCACGCGCTGCAGCCGCTGCGCCGTCAGGGCGAGCGCGTCGGCCTCGCGGCCGCGACGCACGACCGCGACCCCGGCGAGGAACAGCTCGGGCTCGACCGACGGCACCGGCGACACGAACGCGGATGCCTCCTGGGCGAGTGAGGCCGCCTGCGCCGCGCGGCGCGCCGGGTCGAGGTGGGGCGCCTGGGCGAGGAACTGGCCGATCCGGCGGGACAGCCCGTCCGGCATCCGCGCGACATCGGCGACGGCAGCCCAGGCCGTGAGCTGCAGCGGCAATCCGAAGACCGGCGCCGGCTGCTTCGCCACCCGTTCGTATTGGCTGTAGGTTCCCGCCATCAGATCGCCGAGCCGCTTCGAGCGCGGGCTCAGAAGGCCGAACAGCAGCGCGCCACCGCCCAGCGTGCCGTAGAAGTCGAGCAGTCCCGCGAGCGAGCGGATCGCCGCGTGCCGCAGCCCGATGGCGCCCCCGTCGTCGCGCACGATCCGGGCTCCGACGGCGAGCCGGCCGAGCGACTTGCCGCGGCTGAGCAACTCGACGGCGGCGGGGATGACGACCAGGCACCCGACCAGGGCGACGGTCGCCACGATGCCGAACACGGCATCCTCGCTGCGCGCCTGGGCGGCGATCGTGAAGAAGATCAGAAGCGTCAGGATGTAGGCGCCGACGTAGACCAGGAAGTCGATCGCGGCCCCCGCGGCGCTCAGCACGAGGCCGGTGGGGCGCAGATCGAGGGCGACCGCTTCTCCGGTCATGAGCTCGTCGGCGTCGCGCACGTCGAGTGCGTCATCACGGTCGAAGCTCTCGTCGAAACCCCTCACATCGCCGCTGGGAGCCCGCACCATCCCGGTATCATCGCAGCACATGGACCTCGACGCCTACTCGGCCGCGCACGCCGCGGAGTGGGACCGGCTGGCCCGCGCGGGCGCGTCGACCCCGCGCGACGGAGCGGCCGCCGACGAGCTGATCGACGCATACCAGAGTGGCTCGACCGACCTGTCGACCCTCGCCACGACGGTCGGCGAATCGGTGCAGGGCGACCGGCTGTCGCTGGCGCTGAGCCGCGCCCGGCTGCGCTTCACAGGCGCCCCGGCGAACCCGCTGCGGCAGGCGACGGTGTTCTTCTCGCTGCAGCTGCCGGGTGCGCTCTACCGGGTGCGCTGGGTGACCCTGGCGATCGCCGCCGTCACCGCGATCATCGCGTTCGTCTACGCCGAGTGGGTCGTGAACGATCCGCAGGTGCTCGCCTCGCTGGGCTCGCGCGCCGAGCTGAAAGACTTCGTCGACCACCAGTTCGTCAACTACTACTCCGACAACTCGCCCGCCGGATTCACCGCCGAGGTCTGGACGCACAACGCCACCGTCGCGGCCCAGGCCATCATCAGCGGGATCACCGGGATCTTCCCGATCTACGTCCTCTTCTCGAACGCGCAGAACATCGGCGTGGATGCCGGGGTGATGGCCGAGTTCGGAAAGCTCCCCACCTTCTTCCTCTACATCGCCCCGCACGGCCAGCTGGAGCTGTACTCGGTCTTCACCGCCTTCGCGGCCGGTCTCCTCATCTTCTGGGCGTGGGTCGCGCCCGGCGCGCGCACTCGGCGGCAGGCGATCGCCGAAGACGGCCGGGCGTTCTTCACCATCGTGTTCGGTCTCGTGCTCTCGCTGCTGTGCTCGGGCATCATCGAGGGGATGGTGACCCGGCAGCCCTGGCCATGGCCGATCAAGATCGGGATCGGCACGGTCGCGCTGGTCGGGTTCCTCGTCTACCAATGGGTCGGCGGCCGCCGCGCGCACCGGCTCGGGCAGAGCGGCGATCTGGCCGAATCCGAGGTCGGGGCGCGGCAGATCATCAGTGCCTGACACACGTCGTGGGCGTCGAGCGTGAACCTCTCGCTCCGAATCTCGCTCCGGATCGCGTTCCGACCGCCGGCCCGACCGACGCCGAGTTGCTGACCGTCTTGGTTGAGACTCAGCTGGTCGCTCGTTCAGGAAGAATCGCCTAAGGCGGCACGGAGTCGACCGATTCGGCGCGTTCATCCTGAATGGCCGACGCGGCAGCAGTGCCGCATGACGAAGGCCCCGGGCGCGAACCCGGGGCCTTCGTGGTACTGCGTGCTGCGTCCGGCGCTACTTGCCGCGCGCGAACAGCGCCTTCCAGGTGAATCCCGCGATCAGGGCGCCGACGATCGGGGCCAGGATGAAGACCCAGACCTGGCTGAGCGGCGCTCCGCCGCCGAGGATCGCCGTGGCGATCGAGCGGGCCGGGTTCAGCGAGGCGTTGTCGACCGGGATCGCGATCAGGTGGAACAGAGTCAACGCGAGGCCGATCGCGAGCGGCGCGAAGCCGGCGATGGCCTGCGCGTGGGGCGAGGTGACCCCGAGGATGACCCACAGGAACAGGCAGGTGATCACGATCTCGGTGATGATGACCGCGACGATCCCGAAGAACGAGCCCCCGTATCCGTTCGAGACGGCGGCGAAGTCGGCGGTGAACCTGCCGCCGCTGGTGGCCGAGATGAGCCAGAGCACCAGAGTCGCCAGGATGCCTCCCACCAACTGGGCTCCGATGTAGGGCAGCAGGTCCTTCCAGGCCAAGCGGCCCGCGGCGGCAGCGCCGAACGAGACGGCCGGGTTGAAGTGGCCGCCCGAGATGTGGCCGACCGCATAGATCGCCGTCAGCACGGCGAGACCGACCGCGAGGGCGATGCCGAGGGGGCCGGTCTTGGGGGAGCTGAGCAGCGCGGCGCCGATCACGCCGAAGACCAGCATGAAGGTGCCGAAGGTCTCGGCGACGAGGCGGGAGAGCAAGGAGTGCGGGGCAGGGGCGTCAGCCATGTCTGTCCAATCTGAAGGCTTACTGAGAACGGAACGGCCCCACGGTACTCCGGGCGCTGGGCTGCACTACAGGCGCCCCGCCGCCTTGAGCGCAAGATACGCGTCGGCCAGTGCGGGCGGCAGCTCGGCCGGCGCCCCGGTGATGACCTCGCCTCCGCTCTGCCGGATGGCCGCGGCCACTCGAGCGGCGTCGAGCAGCGCCCGCTCGGCGGCGGCGGCCCGGTACACCTGCTCGGTGTCGGCCCGCTCGCGGCCGGCGGCCAGCACGTCGGGGTCCGACACCGAGGCGACGACGACCGTGTGCCGGCGGGTCAGTTGCGGCAGCATCGAGAGCAGTCCGCGCGAGGCGCCCGGCGCGTCGATCGAGGTGAGCACCACGACCAGGGCGCGGTGGGTGGTGACCTGGCGCACCAGGGCGGGGATGGCGTCCCAGTCGGTCTCGATCAGTTGCGGCTCGATCGGCGCCATCGCGTCGACCATGCGGCTGAGCAGCTGGGCGCCCGTCGCGCCCTGCACCCGACCTCGCACGACCCGGTCGAAGACGATCAGGTCGACGTGATCACCGGCCCGGGATGCCAGCGCCGCGAGCAGCAGACTCGCCTCGAACGCGGTGTCGATGCGCGGCTCGTCGGCGACCCGGGCCGCCGAGGTGCGGCCGGAATCCACGATGATCACCACGCGCCGATCGCGCTCGGGGCGCCAGGTGCGCACCACCAGGGTCGCGCCGCCGGTCGCCGGGTCGCGCTTGCGCGCGGTCGCCCGCCAGTCGATCGAGCGCACGTCGTCGCCGCGCACGTACTCGCGCAGGCTGTCGAACTCGGTGCCCGGCCCGCGCACCATGACGCTCGTGCTCCCGTCGAGCTCGCGCAGCCTGGCGAGCCGCGACGGCAGGTGCTTGCGCGAGCTGAAGGGCGGCAGCACCCGGATCGCACCCGGCACCCGGATGCTCGCCTGCCGCGCCGCGAGCCGCAGCGGCCCGTACGAGCGCACCGTGACGTGCGCCGCACGTCGCTCGCCGCGCCGCACCGGAGTCAGCGTCACCCGGAACGCCCGGCGCTCTCCCGCGGGCAGCGCGACCGGCTGCCGGGTCGGACGCGCACCGGCCGACGGCTGCCACGCATCGCGCAGCACGCCGAGCACACGCCGCCGACCGGTGTTGGTGACCAGCAGCGAACTCTCGACGGTCTCACCGAGACGCACCCGCGACGGGGTCGTACGCGCGAAGCGCAGCGCGCGGGGCGAGCCCGCAATGCTCAGATCGATGGTCGTCAGCACCGCGACGACGCCGAGCCAGCCGAGCAGCCCGGGCCAGCCCTCGAACACGACGACCGGCACCGCGCCCACGAAGAGCAGCGCGACGAACCAGCCCGACAGGGCCATCACTCACCCGCCATCGCGTTCGACCTGCTGCGGCTCACATCGGCACCTGCACCTGCTGCAGGATCGAGCGCAGCACCGCGTCGGTCGAGACGCCCTCGAGCTCGGCCTCGGGCCGCAACTGGATGCGGTGGCGCAGCACCGGCAGCGCCATGGTCTGCACGTGGTCGGGCGTGACGCCGGGCGATCCGGTCAGCCATGCCCACGCGCGGGAGGCGGCGAGCAGGGCGGTGGTTCCGCGCGGGCTGACTCCGAGGTTGACCGAGGGGCTCTGGCGGGTGCCGCGCGCCAGGTCGACGGCGTAGGCCATCACATCCGGACTGATGGTCACCGTGCGCACGTCGGCCTGCGCCTGAGCGAGGGTCTGCGCGTCGAGCACGGGCGCGACCCCCGCGGCGGCCAGGTCGCGCGGGTCGAAGCCCTCGGAGTGCCTGCGCAGCACCTCGACCTCGGCATCGCGCTCGGGCAGGTCGAGCACGAGTTTCAGCAGGAAGCGGTCGAGTTGCGCCTCGGGCAGGGTGTAGGTGCCCTCGTACTCGATCGGGTTCTGCGTCGCCGCGACCAGGAACGGTGCGGGCAGGGGCCGGGTGACGCCGTCGGCCGAGACCTGCCGCTCCTCCATCGCCTCGAGCAGCGCCGACTGGGTCTTCGGGGGCGTGCGGTTGATCTCGTCCGCCAGCAGGATGTTGGTGAACACCGGCCCCTCACGGAAGTCGAAGGCGCCGCTTTTCGGGTCGTAGACGACCGAGCCGGTGATGTCGCCGGGCATCAGGTCTGGGGTGAACTGGATCCGCCGGGTCTCGAGGCTGAGGGCGCGGCTGAGGGTGCGCACGAGGAGGGTCTTGGCGACGCCGGGCACCCCCTCGAGCAGCACGTGGCCGTTCGCCAGGAGCGCGATCAGCATTCCCGTGACGGCGCCGTCCTGCCCGACGATGGCTTTGCCGACCTCGGCGCGGACCTGGGTGAATGAGGCGCGGAGCGCGGAGCTGTCAGCCATGCTGTCCATTCTCTGAGGGTTCGGGGGTGGTCGATCGGCCGGGGCGGGTCGCCGCGACGTCGGCTTCAAGCCTCAGCAGCTCGTCCGAGAGGCGCACGAGCTCGGCGTCGTTCAGCGGGACGGCGTCGAGCAGGATCGCAGACACGCCGCCTCCGTCGCGCCCGATCACCGCCGCCACGGCGTCCGACACCTCGGAGACCGTCGCCGTGCGGGGAAGGCCGACCGCCCGCGCCAGGCGCTCGACCGTGCCGATCCGCAGCGCGTCGAGCGCGCGCAGTCGGGCGCGGGCACGGGCGTACAGCCGGGCGCGGCCCTCCATGGTCTCGCTCGCGCGCACGACCACCGGCAGGTTCTCGATCACGATCGGGCCGAAGCGGCGTCCCCGCCAGATCGCCGCCGCGATCCCTGCCAGGCCGAGCAGGATCAGCAGCGGGGTCACCCACCCCGGGGTCAGGTCGGCGAGGCTGGGCGTCGCCCCCTCCTGGAGGTCGGCATAGCTGGAGATGTACCAGACCAGGGTTCGGTGGGCTCCGAGCAGGTTCAGGGCCAGAGCCGCGTCGCCTTTCGTGGCGATCGTGCCGTTCTGCAACGCCGAACCCAGGCCGAGCAGCGAGAGGGTCCGGCCGCCGCGGGGCAGCACCACCAGGCCCGATGCCCCCTGCTTCGTCAGGCAGGTGACGGCGTCGCGGGCAGCTCCGGTGGCGGTGATCCGGAATCCGATTCCGCTCGCCGAGACGGCTGCCGCCTTCTGCACCGCCTCGATCGAGCAGTCGGCCCGGAACGACCCGGCGAGCTGCCCGGTCAGCCCCACTCCGGGCGCGAGGTCGGGCAATGCCACGAGGTCGGGCTCGACGGCGACGACGTCGGTGCCGAGACTCAGCACCGCTCCGCGCTGGGCGGGTGTCATGAGCGACTGCGGGTCGTAGACCATCACCGTCGCGTCGCTGCTGTCGACCTCGGCGAGCGCCGAGCGGGTGGCCTCGAGCGAATCGGTCGGGATGACGTGCACCCCGTGCTGCTCGAGCACCCGCACGACGGCCATCGAGCCCTCGGGCGCCGGATTCGTCGCCGACAGCGGGTCATGAGAAACGCTGCCCGAGTTGCGTGCGATCACGATCACGATCACGCCGAGCAGAGCAACGACGGCCACGACGATCAGGACGGCGTTTCTGCGCAGCACAGCGCGCGGTGTCGCCGTGAGGATCTCGTCGGCGGCGACGCTCACTGCCCCGCCTCGATGAGCTGCTCGTCGAGCACGTGCTGCGCGGGCTTCGCGGTGCGCACCTCTCGCTCGAGAGCGACGAGCTGCTCCCACTCCGCGGCGGTTCCGGGCGCGCCGAGGTAGCGCACTCCGTTGAACGAGGCGGCTGCCAGGCTCAGATGGGACGCGGCATCCGGGAACACCTCTGCCGCCCGGGTGGCGAGCTCGCTCGCCGTGGTTCCCGGAAAGGTCGACACCAGCGTGCGCTCGTCGAGGCCGCGCGCCAGGGCGCGGAACAGCTCCGTGATCGCTACGGCGTAGTCGCCGGCCGCTGCGGCTCGTTCGGCATCGCGGCGCATGGCGGCCGCATCACGGGTGTCGTGCTCGGCGAACAGGGCGCCGCCGGCCGAGCTGCGCCTGCTGATCCGCGGCAATCCGAAGACCAGGAACGCGACGACCAGCAGCACGACCACGATCACCACCGCGACCAGGCCGAGCAGGTTGCCGATGCCGGGGACCTGCACAGACCCGAGTCCGTTGATGAGCGAGTTGATCCAGTCGGTGATCGCCCGGACCAGCTGATCGAACGGCGTGGGGTGCGCCGACTGGTACGCCGGCTTCGACAGCTCCTCGAGCAACCAGCGGCGGGCCTCGGGGCCGTCGGGGTCGACGGGCACGTTGGCCGGCAGCACCAGCAGCACCAGCGCCGGCAGGATCGGGATCACGCGGCCGGTTTCGGCAGGTACGGATCGGCCAACCCCTGCTCCCCGGCCGCGCGGCGTTCGACGAAGCGCGCCAGGTCGAGGTCGAGACCCTCCTGGCGCATCCGCTGGTCGAGGTAGAGCAGGGCCGTCGTCGCGGTGGTGATCACCAGCCCCACCGCCGAGATGACGGCGGTGACCGCCTGCGTGGCGATCGTGCTGACGATCAACGTGCTGCTCATGGATGCCGCGGTGCTGCCGTTCGGCTGCAGCACTCCGCCCATGATCGAGATCACGAATGAGACCGGGGTCGTGATGATCGAGGTCGCCACCGCGATCATGACGACCACCAGCACACGGATGCCGAAGGTGCGCCAGAAGGCCCCGTTGGTCAGCCGCCACGACCGCCGCATGCTCGCGGCGATGCTCGTCCGCTCGAGCACGATCGCTGCGGGCACGAACCCCAGCTTGACCCAGAGCCAGGCGGAGACCACCGCGAGCCCTGCCGCCAGCAGGACCCCGAGCAGCACCGCGATCACGACTCCCGCCGAGCCGGTCAGCCCGATCCCCACCAGCGCGAGGATCACGACGCCCCACGCGACCAGCACCGCGGCCCCGGTCAGGGCCGCCCATCCGATCACCGCGCCGCGCCGGCCGCGCAGACGCCGCCAGAGGCCGCGAAGCCGCAAGCGCGCGCCCAGGGTGCTGCTCGCCACCTGCACGGTGACGATCGCGTCGACGATGGCCGTGATGATCAGCGAGAGCAGCGCCGACACGAAGACGGTGATCGCATACCCGATGAATGGCGAGATGACGGTGCTCGGATCGAAGGTCGCTTGGGGGTCGTTGGTGAGGTCGGTGACCGCGCCGAGGTAACTGGCCAGAAATCCGGTCGAACCCAGCACCTGGATCACCCCGACGGCGATGGTGAGGATCAGCGCGGGGGCGAGCGTGGCCGAGGGGTTGCGGCGCAGGGTCTGGAATGCGGCGCCGAGGATCGTGCCGAGCGTCATCGGGCGCAACGGGATCAGTCCGGGTTTGGGCGGCGGCGTCCAGCCGGGCGGGGCGACAGGCGGAGCCGTGTACGCGGGCGACGCAGAGTACGCGGGCGGCGCCGCATATGCGGCCGGTGCGATCGGCGGCGCAGGTGGCGGGGGAGGGGACGCCGCGGGTTGCCCCGGCGCCTGCCACTGGTGGTCGTCGGTCACGGCCGTCCTCTCCCGTCAGGGCAGCCCCGGTTGCGGGCAACTCTCAGTTATGTTTCCACACTCGACTACTCTGGGGCGAGAACATCCGCACCCCCGACCCGTGGGGCGCCCAGGGACTGACGAGGACGATGAACGCGCGCATCCTGGTGGTCGATGATGACCCCGCCATCGCCGAGATGATCGGCATCGTGCTGCGCGCAGAAGGCTTCGAACCCCAGTTCGCCGGCGAAGGTCAGGCGGCCCTCGATCTCTTCCGCTCCGGCAAGGCCGACCTGGTGCTTCTCGACCTCATGCTGCCGGGCATGGACGGCATCGAGGTCTGCGCCCACATCCGGGCCGAGAGCGGCGTGCCGATCATCATGCTCACGGCCAAGGGCGACGCCTCGGACGTCGTGCGCGGTCTGGAGAGCGGCGCAGACGACTACGTGGTCAAGCCCTTCAACCCCAAAGAGCTCGTGGCGCGCATCCGGGCCCGGCTGCGCCCGACCCTCCCCACCAGCAGCGACGCGATCGGCATCGGCGATCTGGTCATCGACGTCGCGGGCCACGAGGTGCGCCGCGGCGAGGGCCGCATCAACCTGACCCCGCTGGAGTTCGAGCTGCTGCTGGCCCTGGCGGCCAAGCCGCAGCAGGTCTTCACCCGCGAGATGCTGCTCGAGCAGGTCTGGGGGTATCACTACAAGGCAGACACCCGCCTGGTCAACGTGCACGTGCAGCGGTTGCGCGCCAAGGTCGAGCACGATCCCGACAACCCGCGGATCGTGACGACGGTGCGCGGTGTCGGCTATCGCGCAGGGGCCGTGACGTAGGTTCCTGTCATGCGCGTGGACTGGCGGAACTGGCGCGACGTGCCGCGCCGCCTGGCGCGGCTCTGGCGGGGTTCGTTGCGCATCCGCACGGTGGCGATCACCGTGCTGCTGTCGACGATCGCCATCACGGTCATCGGGGCGTACGTCTCGACGAGCGTCAGCTCCAACCTGTTCGAGCAACGGCTGAATCAGATCACCACCGAGGCGGGCAAGGCGACCGTCGCCGCGCAGCAGGTCTTCACGCAGGCGGCCGAGCTCAATGAGACCAGCGATCTGGAATCGGTCGAGGACAACGCGACCAATGCCATCAAGGCGACCGTGTCGTCGCAGCCGCTGATCGCGATCCTGCGCGTGCCGGGGCAGCCGGGTCCGTCGCTGATGGAGAACCGGGCGAGTGAGGGGTTCGAGCACCTCCCCCTCAGCCCGACGATCGAGAAGTCCGTCACGGATGGCGGGGTCAGCACCCAGTTGTCCTGGCAGTCGATCGCCATCCCGGGCACGTCTGCGGGCCATCCGTCACCCGGCATCGTCGTCGGATCGCTGCTCGAGGTGCCCACGGCGGGCGAGTACCAGCTCTATCTCGTCTACGACCTGACCGATGTGCAGCAGACGCTCGACTTCGTGCAGCGCACCCTCGTGCTGGGCGGCCTCGCCCTCGTGCTGCTGATCGGGGCGGTCGCCTACCTGATCGTGCGCCTGATCGTCGGTCCCGTTCGGCTCGCCGCCGAGACCAGCGAGAAGCTCGCGGCCGGGCACCTCGAGGAGCGGCTGCGCGAGCGCGGCAACGACGAGCTCGCGGTGCTCGCCAGGTCGTTCAACAGGATGGCGGACAGCATGCAGCGTCAGATCCGTCAGTTGGCGGATCTGTCGCGCCTGCAGCAGCGCTTCGTCTCGGACGTCTCGCACGAACTGCGCACTCCGCTCACCACGATCCGTCTGGCCGGAGACGTGCTCTACGACCAACGGGACACCTTCCCGGCGGCGACCGCGCGCACCGCGGAGCTGCTGCACGCGCAGACCGAGCGCTTCGAGCTGCTGCTCGCCGACCTGCTCGAGATGAGCAGGTACGACGCGGGCGCCGTGCAGCTCGAGACCGACCCGACCAACCTGGTGCGCCTGGTCGAGGATGCGATCGATGCGGTCGCGCCGCTCGCCCACGACAAGGGCACCGAGATCCGCCTGGTGGCCCCGGGCGGCTACTTCGAGGCCGACGTGGATGCCCGGCGCATCCGGCGCATCCTGCAGAATCTTCTCGGCAACGCCATCGACCACGGCGAGGGCCTGCCGATCGATGTCTATGTGGACAGCGATGCCGATGCGGTGGCGATCGCCGTACGCGACCACGGCATCGGCATGAGCACGGCCGACATGGAGCGGGTGTTCGACCGGTTCTGGCGCGCGGACCCCTCGCGCCGGCGCACGACAGGGGGCACAGGGCTCGGGCTGGCGATCGCGCAGGAGGACGCGGTCGTGCACGGCGGCCTGCTCGACGTCTGGTCGGAGCCCGGGCAGGGCAGCTGCTTCCGGCTGACCCTGCCGCGTCGGTTCGGCGACCGCGTGATGGGTTCGCCGCTGCCGATGCCTCCCGAAGAACTGCTGGGCGGCGCGCTGCGGAACGAGGAGGAGCCGGCATGATCCGGCTCGGGCCTCGACGGCGACCACGGCGGCTGGCGCCTCTTGCGCTGCTCGGAGCGCTGCTCCTGCTGGCCGGCTGCGCCAATATCCCGACCGGGGGTGGGGTGTCCCAGCTCACGATCGACCGCTCGAGCGGCGACGCCCCCTTGCTGTCGCAGCCCGAATCACCCGTCAAGGGCGCCAGCCAGCAAGAGATCCTCGACGGGTTCATCAAAGCCGGGCGCAACTCGCAGGCCAGCTACTCCATCGCCCGCCAGTACCTGACCGACGACTTCCGCACCACCTGGAATCCCAACGCCGGAGCCCTGGTGAGCTCCAGCCCGATCGACTCGACGGCGGTGTCGACCGACGAGCTGCAACTGTCGGTGAGCGTGTCGGCGTCCGTCGACGCCGAGGGCAGGTACTCCATCAACGACGTCCCGCGCACGCAGGTGCTGCAATTCCGTTTCGCCAAGGATCAGCACGGGCAGTGGCGCATCTCATCGGCACCCGATGGAACGGTCCTCACCCCGAACCGGTTCGCGTCGATCTTCCATCCCTACGATCTGTTCTTCTTCGATCCGAGTTTTCAGTTCCTGGTGCCCGATCGGCGGTGGTTCGCCGACTCGACGCAGGTGGCGACCCGGATCGTGAAGGCCCTGCTCGCCGGGCCACCGGACTGGCTCCAGGGCGGGGTCGTCTCGGCGTTCCCCGCCGGCACCGAACTGACGGGAGCCCCGACCATCGACGCGGCTCGTGCCACCGTGGATCTGACCTCGCAGGTGTCGTCCCAGCCCGCGGCGGCCAAGCGCAGGATGACCCAGCAGCTCACGCAGAGCCTCGGAAGCCTGGGATCGCTGACCGCGTCGATCACGGTGGGCGGGTTCCCAGTCGCCGTCGCCGACGGACCGGAGGCCGACCGCTACGAGACGGTGCTGAGCGATCCGGTGGGATTCCAGAAGGGCGTATTCGGCACGCTGGTGAACGGCGCCGTGCGTCCGCTTCCGGGGATCGGAACCGCGATCAACCGACTCGCGCCCGTGGGCGCCGCCGTCGGCCGCAACGGCGATCAAGTGGCGGCCCTCAGCGCGGCGGGGGTGTCGATCGTGCGCGGCACGGCCCCGGCGGTGCTGCTCGACGCGCGGCCCGGCCTCGCCGTGCCGACGATGGATCCCGAGGGCTTCACCTGGAGCGTGCCGAAGGACAGGCCAGGCTCGATCATCGCCTATGACGCGGCGAACAAGCCGCATGGCGTCGCCTTCAGCCTCGAGGGCCGGCTGAGCTCGATCAGCCTGTCGCGCGACGGCACCCGGATGCTGATGGCCGTGCAGACCTCCTCCGGGCCGAAGCTCCTGCTCGCGGCGGTCATCCGCGACAAGGATCTGGTGCCGACGGCGCTCGGCCAGCCGACCTTCCTGCCGATCGGGGGGGCGCCCTTGCTGAACGCGTCATGGGCGAGCAGCTCGACGGTCGTCGCGCTGACCCAGGACGGCGGCGCCGCGGCCGTGACGAGCTACGACCTGGGCGGTCTGCGCACATCGCTCGGTTCGGTCAGCGGCGGCGTCTGGGTGGTCGGCGGCAACGGCAGTGAGGGGATCCGCGTGCTCGACTCCTCGGGTTCGGTCTTCGAGCCCAGCGGCAGCTTCGGCTGGCAGGACACCGGCCTCAACGCCTCCTTCCTGGCCTCGCAGCAGTAGCGGTTCTCCCCGGATGCCGCGGGCGCGGCCCGCCGTCCCGCCTCGCGCGGCACGGTGGACGCGTGCTCCTTCGTCTCGACACCCTTCGCGAGGCCGCGCTGGACGCGCTCGCTCTGCTGCTCCCCGTGGAATGCGCGGGCTGCGGCCTGCCCGACCGAGCGGTGTGCGCCGACTGCCGGGCCGCGCTCCGTCCCGAGACGAGCAGCAGGCGGCTGCCCGACGGCACACCGGTGTTCTCGGGACTGGACTACGACGGGGTGGTGCGGGCAGTCATCCTGACCTTCAAAGAGCAGGGTCGCCCCGAGCTGGCGCGGGTGCTGGCTCCCGCGCTGGCGGCGGCCGTCATCGAGGCCGGCGCGGCCGTCGACCTCGGCGGCGCCGAGGTGGTGGCCGTTCCGGGATCGCGACGCGCCCGACGCCGGCGTGGCTTCGATCCGGTGGCGGCACTGGTCTCGCGCGCCGGGCTCGACCGGGCTCGCGTGTTCGCACCCGCACGGCCCCACACCGCGCAGAAGACGCTCTCGAGCGACGAGCGGGCCCGCAACCTCGACGGCGTGTTCGAGGTCGCCGTCGAGGTGGCCGGGCGGCGTGTTCTGCTCGTCGACGACGTGGTGACGACCGGCGCGACCCTCGCCGCGGCGGCGGCCGCGCTGCGTTCGGCGGGCGCCGAGGTGATGGCGGCGGCCGTGGTCGCGTCGACCCCGAAGCTCTACGGACCTTCTGTGTCGGCTCCACGCGAACGCCCAGCCGCCTTTCCGTGACATCCCGGGGTTGCGGGGCTACGGTGGGCAAAAGTGCGGACGAGAGACCGCCCGAACCCGACGGAATGGTCCGGACGGCCTAGCCGCAAGGAGCAGGAGGAGGCTGCCATGGACATCACGGTCACCGGTCGCGGGGTGGGGATCCCCGATCGCTTCGAGGACTACGCCATCGAGAAGTCCGAGCGCGTGGCGCATCTCGCCGAGAAGTCTCTTGCCCTCGAGATCAAGGTGCTCCGCCATCACGAGACTCGCGGGTCCAGCGGCGACGACCGCGTCGAACTCACCCTGATCGGCCCCGGTCCGATCGTGCGGGCCGAGTCCGGCGGAGTCGACAAGTACGCCGCGTTCGACATGGCCCTCGACAAGCTCGTCGAGCGCATCCGGCAGGCCAAGGATCGCAAGAAGGTCCATCGCGGCCAGCACCGTCCGATCTCGCTGCGCGAGGCATCCGCCGGCGGTTTCGCGGGAACGGACCTCACCCCGGCGAGTCCCGAGGTGATCGAGGCGGTGAGCACCGGATCCATCCCCGTGGTCACGACCGAGGAGTCCGAGAGCGACTGGAGCCCGGTCGTGATCCGCGACAAGGTGTTCCCGGCCGAGCGGATGACCAAAGAAGAAGCCGTCGACCGCATGGAGCTGGTCGGTCACGACTTCTTCCTCTTCATCGACTCGGTCAGCGACCGGCCGAGCGTGGTCTACCGCCGCACCGGCTGGGACTACGGGGTCATCGGGCTCGAAGAACCCGCAGACGAATTGATCGCCGCGCGCCGCTGACGGCGGCCGCGCGCTGACTGGGGCTCCTGGGCTCCGGCACTGTCAGGAGCCCACTCGGTAGGCTTGCTAGCATGACGCGCCGGTAACGGTGGCCGTCAGACTGTGCCCGCACCAGCAGGCCCGAAGCGAGTGGAGTCAACCCGTGGCGAATGTCCTCGAAAGAGTGCTGCGCGTCGGCGAGGGTCGCACCCTGCGCCGACTCAAGAACTACGCAGAGGCGGTCAACCACCTCGAAGACGCGTTCTCAGAACTGACCGACGACGAGTTGCGCAACGAGACCGTCGAGCTGCGCGAGCGCTACGCCGCCGGCGAGTCGCTCGATGACCTGCTTCCCGAGGCGTTCGCGGCCGTTCGCGAAGCGGCCAAGCGCACGCTCGGCATGCGACCCTTCGACGTGCAGCTGATGGGCGGCGCCGCGCTCCACCTGGGCAACATCGCCGAGATGAAGACCGGCGAGGGCAAGACCCTCACCGCCACCTCGGCCGCGTACCTCAATGCGCTGACCTCGCGCGGCGTCCACGTGGTCACGGTCAACGACTACCTCGCGAGCTACCAGTCCGAGCTCATGGGCCGGGTGTTCCGCGCGCTCGGCATGACCACCGGGGTCATCCTGAGCGGTCAGACGCCCGAGCAGCGCCGCGAGCAGTACGCGGCAGACATCACCTACGGCACGAACAACGAGTTCGGCTTCGACTACCTGCGCGACAACATGGCGTGGACCGCGAGCGACATGGTGCAGCGCGGTCACCACTTCGCGATCGTCGACGAGGTGGACTCGATCCTGATCGACGAGGCCCGCACGCCGCTGATCATCTCGGGTCCGGCGTCGGGTGAGGCCAACCGCTGGTTCGCCGAGTTCGCCGGAATCGCCGCCCGCCTCGTCGAGGGCGAGGATTACGAGGTCGACGAGAAGAAGCGCACCGTCGGCGTGCTCGAACCCGGCATCGAGAAGGTCGAAGACTACCTGGGCATCGACAACCTCTACGAGTCGGCCAACACCCCGCTGATCTCGTTCCTCAACAACTCGATCAAGGCCAGCGCGCTGTTCAAGCGCGACAAGGACTACGTCGTGATGAACGGCGAAGTGCTGATCGTCGATGAGCACACCGGCCGCATCCTGGTCGGGCGCCGCTACAACGAGGGCATCCACCAGGCGATCGAGGCCAAAGAGGGCGTGCAGGTCAAGGCCGAGAACCAGACCCTCGCGACCGTCACGCTGCAGAACTACTTCCGGCTGTACTCGAAGTTGTCGGGCATGACCGGCACGGCCGAGACCGAGGCCTCCGAGTTCATGAGCACCTACAAGCTCGGCGTGATCGTGATCCCGACCAACAAGCCGATGATCCGCAAAGACCAGTCCGACCTGGTCTACAAGAACGAGACGGGCAAGTTCGAGCAGGTCGTCGAAGACATCGTCGAGCGCCACCGCACCGGGCAGCCCGTGCTGGTCGGAACCACCAGCGTCGAGAAGAGCGAGTACCTCTCGCGCCTGCTCGCCAAGCGCGGTGTCAAGCACGAGGTGCTCAACGCGAAGAACCACGCACGCGAGGCCGCGATCATCGCCCAGGCCGGCCGCATCGGCGCGGTCACCGTGGCCACCAACATGGCCGGCCGAGGCACCGACATCATGCTCGGCGGCAACGCCGAGTTCCTGGCCGTCGCGCAGATGCACGACAAGGGCCTGAGCCCCATCGATACGCCCGACGAGTACGAGGCGGCATGGGAAGCGGTCTACGACGCGACCAAGAAGGCCGTCGAGACCGAGGCCGCCAAGGTGGTCGCCGCCGGCGGGCTCTATGTGCTCGGCACGGAGCGGCACGAGTCGCGCCGCATCGACAACCAGCTGCGCGGCCGCTCCGGCCGCCAGGGCGATCCGGGCGAGAGCCGGTTCTACCTGTCGCTGCAAGACGACCTGATGCGGCTGTTCAACTCCGGCGCGGCCGAGGCGCTCATGGGGCGCTCGTCGGTTCCCGACGACCTGGCCATCGAGTCGAAGGTCGTGAGCCGCGCCATCCGCTCGGCCCAGGCCCAGGTCGAGGCCCGCAACGCCGAGATCCGCAAGAACGTGCTGAAGTACGACGACGTGCTGAACCGCCAGCGCGAGGCGATCTACAGCGACCGCCGCCACATCCTCGAGGGCGACGACCTGCACGAGCGCGTGCAGAAGTTCCTGGCAGACGTCGTCTCCGAGGTCGTCGACCAGCACACCAGTGAGGGCTCGAGCGACGACTGGGACCTCGACGCCCTGTGGGCCGAGTTGAAGACGCTCTACCCCGTCTCGATCACCGTCGACGAAGTATTGAACGAAGTCGGCAAGGGCCGACTGACCCCGAAGGTGCTCACCGAGGAGGTGCTCTCGGATGCCCGCATCGCCTACCAGGCGCGCGAGGAGCAACTGGGTGCTCCCGCCATGCGCGAGCTCGAGCGCCGCGTCGTGCTCTCGGTGATCGATCGCCGTTGGCGCGACCACCTCTATGAGATGGACTACCTGAAAGACGGCATCGGCCTGCGTGCGATGGCCCAGCGCGACCCTCTGGTCGAGTATCAGCGCGAGGGCTTCTCGTTGTATCAGAACATGATGGGCGCGATCCGCGAGGAGACGGTCGGCTTCCTCTTCAACCTCGAGGTCGAGGTGACCGGCGGCGACGGCGAAGCACGCGTCGCGGCTCGCGGTCTGGGCGAGGCGGGCAATCCCGAGTCGGGCCTCAGCTACTCGGCGCCGAGCGCGGATGCCCAGGGCGAGGTAGAGGTGCGCAATCAGCGCGGCCAGCTCGAGCGGGCGGCGACGGCTCTTGCCCAGCAGGCGCAGCAGCGCCAGGCGGATGCGACGCTCAACCCGGCCTCCGCCCCGGGCGGCGGCCAGCAGGGCGGCGCGCCGGCTTCCGCCCCGGGCGGCGTGCGCGGCGCCTTCGGCCAGCGCACGGACGGCCAGCCGGCTCCGACCAACCGGGCGGAGCGCCGGGCCCAGGAGAAGCGCCGCTAGTCGGGGCTGCTGTCATGCCCGAACGGACCTCGCCCGTGCCCGCCCCGGCGGGACCAGGGCGGGAGTCCGTCTGGAGCTATCCGCGACCGCCCCGCGTCGAGCCGACGTCCGAACGCGTGGTCGTGCGCTTCGGCGGGGAGGTGGTGGCCGACACCACGTCGGCGCTGCGGGTGCTCGAGACGAGTCATCCGCCGGTCTACTACCTGCCGCGCTCGGCATTCCACGAGGGCGTGCTGCTGCCCGCTCCCGGTCTCAGCTACTGCGAGTTCAAGGGCGAAGCCCATTACCTGAGCGTCGCGGCCGGCGGCGACCTCATCGAGTCGGCGGCGTGGTTCTACCCCGAGCCGCAGGCAGGGTACGAGATGCTGCGCGACTACGTGAGCCTCTATCCGGGGCGGATGGATGCCTGCCTGGTCGACGGCGAACTGGTCGAGGCGCAGGCTGGCGGCTTCTATGGCGGCTGGATCACGTCGCGCGTCGTCGGTCCGTTCAAGGGCGACCCGGGCACCGAGGACTGGTAGCCGAGGCGGTGCAGCGGCGGGCGGTGCAGCGGCGAGTTAGACCAATTGCTCGTCCAGAACGTCGCGGAGTTGCTCGACCGCTTTCCGCAGCCGCGTGACCAACGACTCATCCCGAGGCGCTTCGTCGTGCATGGTCGCCCCGAAGGCGGTCATCACGACGGCCACCGCGAGCTCGGCATGCTCGGGGCTGCTGGCACGCTCGGTGGCGAGCGCCACGAACTGGGCTCGCAGATCCTGCATCATCGTCGAGACGGTGGTGATCAGTTCGGGGTGACGGCCGATCAGCTGTTTCAGCCGGGGCCGGTCGGGCCCGATGTCGGAACTGCTCCCCACCACCTCGCACAGCGCCCAGACCAGCCCGCCGCGAGCGGCAAGGAATCGCTCGCGCGCCTCCGGCGTGACCGGCGTCTGCGGCAGCTGCAGCAGGGCGGCGGCCTTCGACGGGAAGTAGTTGAAGAAGGTCCTGCTCGAGACGTCGGCCTCGGAGCAGATCTGATCGATGGTGGTGGCCTCCAGACCCTGCTCATCGATCAGCCGGAGGGCGGCCTCGTGAATCGCGTGCCGGGTCTGCTGCTTCTTCCGCTCGCGGAGCCCGGGCTCGAGCCCGGACTCCGCGCTGCGGTCGTCGGAGACGGTGGTCATTCCGCCTCGGAGAGCGCGAGTTCTGCCTCCTGGAGAGCCGTCCGGATGCTGCCGGTCTCCGTCATCCCCGCCTTGTCGGCCTGCTCCTGAAGCGCCGAGGTCTTGCGCAGCGGCGGCACCTTGAAGAAGAGCGACAGCACGAACGCAGCCAGGATCACCAGCAGCCCGATCCAGTACACCGTGACGACGGAGTTGTTGAAGCCGACCAGGAACGGCTTCGCCAGGCGCCGATCGGCGCCGTTCAGGAACGACGTGTCACTCGTCGTGCCCCCGGACGCCTTGGCGGCCGAGCCGGTGCCGTTCGCCAGCTTCTTCTGGATCGTCGGCACGAGCTGATCGACCCAGTAGCTGCGCTGGCTGGAGTTGCTCCAGTCGACGGAGACCGTCGAGCGGGTCACCGTGGTGTGGGTCTTGGCGGCAACGGCGGCCAGCGCGGCCTGCTCCGCGCCCGGCTGGGCCGCGGCGACCTGGGTTGCGATGACGCCGGGTGCGGCAGCAGCCGGGATGGCTCCCGCGGCGACCTGCGCGTTCACAGCGGCGGTGACCTGGTCGGTCACGGCCTTGTCCGCGGCGGCGATCGCCTGAGCGGCTCCGGCGTCGAGTTGCTTCTGCACGCCCGACTCGAGCGGTGCGACGATCGGCGTCCACAGCTGCTTCATGATGGCCGCGTTCTGAGGGGCGTTCGCGACCTTCGGGTCGACGGCCGCCGCCAGGGCCGAGGTGAGCGTCGCCTTGTCGGTGTGGAGGGACCCGATGATGTTGCCGGGCAGGGCCGAGAACAGCACGGACAGCAGGATGGCGACCCCCAGCGTTCCGCCGATCTGACGGAAGAAGGTGGATGCGCTGGTGGCGACGCCCATCTGGTGCGCCTCGACCGCGTTCTGGCTGGCGATGGTGAGCGTCTGCATCAGCTGGCCCAGGCCGAGGCCGATCAGGAACATCGCGATCATCAGGAACCACAGCGGCTTGTCGACCGTGAGGAACGTCAGCACCAGGTATCCGCCGGCGACGGTGAGCGTGCCGGTGACCGGGAAGATCCGGTAGTGGCCGGTGCGCGATAGGATCTGACCAGAGCCGATCGACGCGAGCATGAGGCCGAGGATCATCGGGATGAGGGCGAAGCCCGACTCGGTGGGGTTCAGGCCGGTGACGATCTGCAGGTACAGCGGGAGGGTCAGCATGGCGCCGAACATCCCGAAGCCGACGAGCAGGCCGAGCACCGTCGCCATCGAGAAGACGCGCGAGTGGAACAGGCGAAGCGGGATGATCGCATCGTCCTTCATGGCCCGCTCGATGAGGATGAACGACACCAGTCCGACCGCACCGACGATGTAGCAGGCGAAGGCGGCGGGCGATGTCCAGCCCCAGGTACGGCCCTGCTCGGCGATCAGCAGCAGCGGAACGAGCGCGACGATGACCGAGCTGGCCCCCCACCAGTCGATGCGCGGACGCACCTCGCGGTGGAACTTGGGCAGGTGCAGGAACGCGATCACCATGAACAGGGCCGCGATGCCGATCGGCACGTTGATCAGGAACACCCAGCGCCATCCGGAGATGAACAGGATCTGATCGGCGCCGGCGAACAAGCCGCCGATCAGCGGGCCGATGACCGAGGAGATGCCGAAGACGGCGAAGAAGTAGCCCTGGTACTTGGCACGCTCGCGCGGGGCCAGGATGTCGGCCATGATCGCGAGCGGGATCGACATGAGGGCGCCGGCTCCCAGACCCTGCACGGCGCGGAAGCCCGCGAGCATGAACATCGAGGTGGAGAACGACGCGAGCAGGGAGCCCGCGAGGAAGGCACCGATGCCGAAGATGAAGAGCGGGCGGCGCCCGAACACGTCCGAGAGCTTGCCGTAGATCGGCACCGAGATCGTCGACACGATCAGGTAGGCCGTGGTCACCCAGGCCTGCTGGTCGAGGCCGTGCAGATCGTCGCCGATGGTGCGGATCGCCGTGCCGACGACGGTTTGGTCGAGCGACGACAGGAACATGCCGGCCATCAGGCCGTAGATGACGAGCAGGATCTGCCGGTGCGACATGATCGGCTGGGAGGCTTGCGGGCTCGCGCTCGCGGGCGCCGTGAGGGGCGCGGTAGCAGTAGACAAGACAGTCCTTCGTGGTGGATCGAGGCGTGCTGTTTTTGCAGGCGTTGCAACATTACACGAACGCATCTCTGCGTCAACTGCAATATCCTGCCCCCGTCGTGGGGGCGTCAATTCTGGGTCGTCAACGGAACGGAAGGGAGGATTTCGTCGGTCGGAGCCGGTCGCAGAGCCGGATCCGGAGTAATCGACGAAGAAGACCCGCGGATTCCGTTGCGCGGCTCTTGTTACCGCTCCCCGCGGACTGCTAGCGTCGCGCTACCCGCAACGACGCGTCAGGAGATCCCCGTTATGACCAAAGTCGCCCCCGCTCGCGAAGAGCACCACGAACTGCGAGCCGACGGGATCACCGCGGCCGGCTCGATCGTCATGGCGGTCGCGGGCAGCGCCCCGGCATACTCGATCGCCGCCACCACCGCGGTGCTGATCGCCGCCGCCGGGCTCGCCGGCCCCGCGGCGCTGCTGTGGTGCGGCATCCCGATGC
>DASTNC010000096.1:0-25517 GCA_035721225.1 Pseudolysinimonas sp. | reverse complement strand
GCCGAGCACCCGCTCGAGGTAGGGATTCGCGAACAGCCGCTCCGGGTCGAGCCGATCGCGCACCGCGGCGAAGTCGGCGAATCGCGGGTAGCGGCCGGCCAGCTCCTCCGACTCGTGGAAGTGGACCTTGCCCCAGTGCGGCCGCGCGTCGTAGCTGCGCAGCAGCGCATCGATCGCGCGGAAGTACGGCAGGTGATCTTCGCGGAAGTACTGGTGCACGGCGATGTAGCCCGAGTCGCGCTGGTACGCGGTCGACAGCCAGTTGTCGTCGGCCGCCGCGACCCGCACCTCGATCGGGAACGAGAGCCGCCACCCGGACCGCTCGATCAGCCCCCGGACGTCGCGCACCGCCTGCGGCACCGCCGCCCGCGGGATCGCGTACTCCGACTCGCGGAACCGCACGGTGCGCGGACTCGTGAACACGTCGTACGAGCGGTCGACGAAGTCGCGGTCGCCGTAGACCCGCGTGGCGAAGCGGTTGATCGGCGGGGTCCAGGCCGGAACGAGGTTGCCCAGCCCTGACTTGAGCGCCAGCGCGCCGTTCTGCATCAGCCGCTCCTCGACCCAGTTGGCGACCGCGCCGACCGGGCGCCGTTCGGCGTCGCCGGGCAGGCGCGTGTTGGTGCGGGTCATCACGCGATCGGTGTGCGGCCACCAGTAGAACTCGAAGTGGTCGGCGCCGGTGGCGCGCGCCTCGAAGTCGTCGAGCACCTCGTCGAAGCTCTCGGGATGCTCGACCGCGCGCAGCAGGAAGGCCGGCACGCACTGCACCGTCACCTCCACCACGATGCCGAGCGCCCCCAGCCCGAGCCGGACGGCGGGCAGCAGCTCGGCGTTCTCGGTCTCGCTGACCCGCAGGATCGAGCCATCCGCCGTGACCACGGTCACCGCCACGAGTTGCGCGGCCAAACCGGGGAAGCGCGCGCCGGTGCCGTGGGTTCCCGTCGAGGTCGCGCCGGCGATGGTCTGCCGGTCGATGTCGCCCATGTTCTCGAGCGCGAGCCCATGGGGCTCGAGCAGGGCGGGAAGCTGGAAGAGATGGGTTCCGGCACCGAGCGTCGCCCGACCTCGCTCGGTGTCGACCGCGAGCAGTCCGTCGAGGCCGCCCAGGTCGAGCAGCACCCCCTCGGTCGCCGCGATGGCGGTGAAGCTGTGGCCCGCTCCCACCGCCTTGACGGTCAGGCCGCGTTCGCGTGCGGTGCGCACCACCGCGACCACCTCGTCGACGCTGGTGGGATTCGCCCGAAAGACCGGCGTGGTGCGCTCGGAGCGGCCCCAGTTGCGCCAGGTGCCGCCCGGTCGAAGCAGACCGGAGGAGTCGGGGCCGGCGGAGTCGGCGCCTGCTCGCCGCATCGTCTCGCTCACAGGAACGCCTTCCCCTCGCCGCGATAGCTCGGCACCGTGGCGACCACGGCGCCGCCCTCGATCAGGGCGAACTCGTTCACGTGCTCGGCGAGTTCGCCGGCCTTGGTGTGGCGCATCCACACCCGGTCGCCGATCGTGAGGTCGCGCGCGGCCGCGCCGGTGACCGGGGTCTGGACCTCGCCCGCGGCCTCGCGCGGCAGCATCCGCAGCCCCGGGGGCCAGGCGAGCTGCGGCAGGCGGTCGGGTCCGGGCGGGCCGGACGCGATCCAGCCGCCGCCCAGCAGCGTCGCGACGTCGGGGGCCGGACGCCGCACGACGCCGAGGGCGAACGCCGCAGCGGGCGCCGGGCTGAAGTGCACGTAGCCGTCGAAGAGGTGCGGCCCGAACAGCCCCGAGCCGGCCGCGATCTCGGTCACCGAGGGGTCGGCGTGCGTCGACTCGATCGACCCGGTGCCTCCGCCGTTGACGAAGAACTCGTCGACCTCGAGCTCGGCCACCTCGCGCACCGCCGCGACGGCGGCGCCGCGGCGCTCGGCGAGTTCCCGTGCCGAGGCGCGCTGCATCGACCGGGTCTTCTCACGGTGCAGGCCGAACATGATGAAGTACAGCAGCAGCGTCGTGCCCAGCGCGTTGCCGAGGTTGACCAGGATGCGGCCGAGCAGCGTCCAGCCGAAGTCGGGGTGCTTTCTCGGGCTGATCCAGAAGCCGGCGAACAGGGACGACATCGTGAACGGCACGCGCGCCTCGGCCGGAAGCACCGCGTCTTTCACGACGAACAGGAAGGGAAGCACCAGCAGCACCGCGATGAGCGCCATCAGGGCGTAGCCGATCAGCTGGCTGAGGGCGAGCGAGGTCACCAGCAGCAAGCCGACGATCAGGCCCACCGCCTGAGGCGCTGAGATCCACGCCGAGACGAGTCCGCGCTGACCGACCGGAACCTGGTCCGAGATGGTCGCGGTGAGGGCGGCGCTCAGCACGCAGAAGCCGATAAGCGCGACGCACCAGAAGACGCCCACGCCGATCAGCGAGTGCTGCAGGCCGAGCAGCAGCAGTCCGACGGCGAAGATCAGCGCGCCGAAGAGGATCCAGGGGCGCCGCCGTCCGAACCGCGACGTCGTGCGATCCGACAGCGCGCCGGCCAACGGATAGGCCACGAGCGCGCAGACACCGGCGATGGCCGAGATGACGCCGAATGCCACCACGCTGTCGACCCAGTAGCTGCCCGTCAGCTGGGCCTGCACCTGCAGGGGGAGCAACAGCTGGATGGGAACCAGCTGCGCCATCCAGATCCCCAACCAGGCGGTCGCGAAGGCGGCGATCCACACGCCGGGCACGCGACGCGTGGGTTCGGCGAACGGCGAGAGCGGGGCGGCGGGTTGAACCGAGGGTGCAGCGGTCATGCGTGTGCTCCATTCAGGGTGTGGGCCATGACGGCGTCGGTGGCGAGTTCGAGCAGGCGCTCGGCGGCCGCGTCGTCGCGATCGGCGAGCCACGACAGGGTGAATCCGTCGGTGATGGCGATGACGAAGCGCGCGAGGTCGTCGATCGGGAGGCTCCACTCGGCGCCGTAGCGCCGCGCGCCGGCTTCGAGCAACTGGGCTGCCAGGGCGTGGTAGCTGCGGTACTGCTGGCGCGGCAGCTCGGCGAGCGCGGGGGTGCGCAGCGCGTGCTGGGTCAGCTCGAACATCGCCTGCTCGCGAGCCGGATCGCTGCGCACCAGCTCGAGGTAGGCGCCGAAGGTCGCGCGCACCGCCGAGCGCAGATCCGGGGCGTCGAGGTCGAGCGAGGCGAGCGTGACAGTCCCCTCCCCCGCGACCACCAGTTCGATCACGTCGCTGAGCAGCTCATCGCGGGAGCCGACCGCGTAGTGGAAGCTGGCCAGCGGCATCCCGGCCTCGGCCACGATCGCCCGGGTGGTCGCGGCTGCGACGCCGTCGCGCGCGATCACCGCCATCGCCGCGTGCGCGAGGGCGGCACGGCGTTCGGCAGCGGGGATGCGGGACAGCGGCGGCCCTCTCTGCTCGGCCCGCGATCCGGGCGCACTCGGCGAAGTGGGTCAACTGTCCCAGACGCGCGGCCCAGTTGCAAGCGTCCTCAGTTGGCCAGACCGGCGACCAGGTTGATCGTGGCCGCCAGGATCACCGCCCCGAAGAGATACGAGAGCAGGGCCTGGCGCAGCGCGACCGCGCGGATCTGCGAGGCCTGAAGCGCGGTATCCGACACCTGGTAGGTCATCCCGAGGGTGAAAGCCAGGTAGGCGAAGTCGAGGTAGCGCGGGGTCTGCGTCTGGTTGAACTCGATGCCGCCGGGTCTGCCCTCGAAGTAGAGCCGGGCGTACCTCAGCGTGAACAGGGTGTGGATGAGGAACCACGAGAGCGCCAGACTCACCACCGCGAGCACCGGCACGAGCACCGCGGTGATGCCGTGCGCGTTCTTGGCGGCCACGATCAGGATGACGACCGCACCGATGCTGGCCACGCTCGCGACCAGGGTCAGCAGCTCCGAGATGACCGTGGTCGGATCTTCGCGATGCGCGTGATCCTTCGTGGCCGGCCCGTCGAGCCGCATCACCGCGCCCCACACCCACCCGATGTAGACGATGCACGAGACCCCCCACCCGAGCGTCGGGGCGTACGACCATCCGAGGGTCAGTCCGGTGGCGACCGAGACCGCGACCCCGGCGACGAGCATGACGAGCAGACGGGCGCGCGACACCGTGGTGCGACTGTTCTGCGTGGCGGGCACGGCCTCATCCTCGCCCGCCACAGGCGCGAACGACGGTCAGCGCGCCGCACTCGGCCGAAGCCCGGGACCACCCGGCGACGAGGTGGACGGGAGGGACATCACGTGATGCGGGCACCGGCGCGAGCAGAATGGTTCGGTGATCAACGATGACCGGGCCATCCGGGCGCGCCTGCTCGCCGCCTACGACGAACAATTGCGCACGGATGCCGAGATCCCGGGTGCCGCCACCCGTGCGCGCCTGGGTCCGTTGCGGGTGGGAACCTTCGCCGGGGGAAGGGGATTCGTGACCTACTCACGTCCTTCCGCCGGGGTCGGCCGCGAACTCGCCGGGCTCGTCCCCGAGGCGCTCGCCTACTTCACGGCGCAGCCGGACATCCGCGAAGTCGAGTGGAAGACCCGGGGACACGACGACGCGCCCGGACTGTACGAGGCTCTGACGTCGAACGGTTTCATGCCCGAGGAGCCCGAGTCGATCATGATCGGCGAAGCACGACTGCTGGCGGTCGACGTCCCGCTGCCCGACGGCGTGACCCTGAGGCGGATCACCGAAGAGAGCGACGTGCGTGCCATGAGCGCGATGCAGGACGAGGTGTTCGGGGACTCGGTCTCGGTGGAGATGGCGGACGAGCTCGTCGCTCGGGTCGCCCGCGGCGACGAGCTGGAGCTCTGGGTCGCGGAAGCGGACCGGGAGATCGTGACCGCCGGTCGGCTCGAACCGGTGCCCGACTCGGAGTTCGCGGGCATCTGGGGAGGGGCGACCCGGCCGCGGTGGCGAGGGCGAGGGATCTACCGCGCCCTCACCGCCGCCCGGGCGCGCTCGGCGCTCGCCCGGGGCAGAACACTGATCAACAGCGACTCGACCGAATTCTCCCGGCCCATTCTCGAACGGTCGGGTCTCATCGCGGTGTCGACGACGACTCCCTACCTCTGGAGGCCGAACCCATCCGCGTAGCGCTCTCGGGCGGATCCGCGTGCTCCCGCTGGGACTCGAACCCAGACTGAAGCGATTTTAAGTCGCCTGCCTCTGCCGATTGGGCTACGGGAGCTTCTCGGCAACCCTAACCAGCGCTACGACTTCGGCCGCGCCGCCCACTTGTCGAAGGCCGCACGAGGCGCGTCGCGGTCGGGAATGCCGACCAGGTCGCGGCGCAGGAAGAAGTTGAGGAACCAGTTGCCGAACACCCGGATCTTGCGGTCCCAGAACGGGATCGCCAGGCCGTGGTACCCGCGGTGCATGAACCAGGCGAGCAGGCCCTTCACCGCGAGGCCGCCGTTCTGGTAGACGCCGTCGTAGAGACCGAGGCCGGCTACCGCACCGAGGCTCTTGTGGAAGTAGTTGCGCGGCGTCTCGCCCCGCAGATCGGCGACCAGGTTGCGCGCCATGAGCTTGCCCTGCCGCACCGCGTGCTGCGCGTTCGGCACGGTGAATCCGCCGACGCCGTTGCCCGTGAGGTCGGGCACCGCGCACACGTCACCGGCGCCCCAGGCATCGGGCACGACGCCGTCGTCGTTGATGACGCGCAGGTCGGCCTGCACCCGCAGACGACCGCGCTCCTCGATCGGCAGGTCGGTGTTGCGGACCACCGGGTTGGCCATCACGCCTGCGGTCCAGATGATGAGATCCGACTCGAAGGTCTGGCCGTCCGACATCTCGACCTTGCCGACGACCGCGCTGGCGAGCTGGGTGTTCAGGTGCACCTGTGCTCCGTGCTGCTCGAGGTCCTTGATCACCCAGAGGCTGGTCTTGAGCGACACCTCGGGCATGATGCGCCCGAGCGCCTCGATGAGGTGGAAGTGCGTGTCATCCATCTCCAGCTGGGGGTAGCTGCCCACCAGTGCGCTGGCGAAGCTGCGCAGTTCGGCGAAGATCTCGATGCCCGCGAAGCCGCCGCCGACGACGACGGTGGTGAGCAGGCGGTCGCGCTCCGGACCCGGAGGCAGATTGGATGCCTTCGCGAAGTTGTCGGTCATCTTGTCGCGGATCCACATCGCCTCTTCGATGGTCTTCAGACCGATGGCCTGGTCGGCGACACCCGGGATCGGGAAGGTGCGCGACACCGCGCCGGCGGTCACCACGACGATGTCGTAGTCGACGGTCCACGGCTCGCCCACCGCGGGCGTGATCTCGGCGGTCTTCGACGCGTGATCGATCTTGCTGACGGCAGCCGTGATCACCTTGGTCTTCTTCAGGTGCCTGCGATGAGAGACGACCGCGTGGCGCGGCTCGATCGATCCGGCCGCGACCTCGGGAAGGAACGGCTGGTAGGCCATGTAGGGCAGGGGGTCGACCATGGTCACCTGCGCCTCGCCGCGCCGGAGCCACTTCTCCAGCTTCTTCGCCGTGTAGAAGCCGGCGTAGCCGCCGCCGACGATCAGGATCTTGCGCACGTGATAGGGGTCCCCTCGCTTGGAAAGTGGCGGAACCAATCTACCGGGTGCGGCGAAGCCCCCTGAACTGCAGCACTGCCCCGGCGATCAGACCGCCGAGCACGAACAGCATGAGCAGCACCACCAACGCCGGGAGTCCCACCACCTGCAAGAGTACGGCGCTCGGAAGGAGCGTGCCGACCGGGCTGCGCGGCTGCGGGGCGGCGACCGGGGCTGGCGCGACGATCGTGCCTGGGGATGCGGCGGGGCTCGGGGTCGCGACCGCGCGGCGGTTGATGCGCACCCACTCGTGCAGGTCGCCGAGCGGGTTCGCGGTGACACTCGGAACGTCGGCGCGGACGGCGGCCGCCGCATCGATCAGGCCGTAGCCGTACAGGTCGTCGGGCCCCGGGGCGCCCTTGTCGTGCGCGGTGGCCAGGATCCGGTTGATCACATCGGCGGCGCTCGACTCGGGATGCGCGGCGCGCACCAGCGCGACGACGCCCGACACGATCGGAGCGGCGCCGCTCGTGCCGTCCCACAGCACATAGCCGCCGCCCGGGATCACGCCGACCAGATTCTCGCTGGGCGCCGCGATGCCGAGCGTGATGCCCTGGGCCGAGGCGTCGGTGCTCGATGCTCCGTTCTGGGTGACGCCGCCGACCCCGAGCACACCCGGCATCGTGGCCGGGGCGCTGACCTCTTCTGTGCCGCTGCCGCGGTTGCCCGCTGCCGCCACGATGACGACGTCGTGATCCTCGGCGTAGAGGAAGGCCTTGTCCCAGCTCTCGGGCCAGTCGAGCGTGTTGCGGGTCAGCGACAGGTTGATGACCTTCGCGCCGTGATCGACCGACCAGGTGACGGCATCCGCGATCTCCTGGTCGGAGTGCTCGTCGCCGGTGCCGAATCCGACGGAGGCCGAGATCAGGGATGCCGCGGGCGCCACCCCGAGCACCCCCGCGTTGGCCCCGGCCCCGCGCCCGGCCGCGAGCGAGGCGACCATCGTGCCGTGCTCGTCGCCGTCGCCGCCCTCGGGAGCCCCGCCGGTGCCCGAGCCCGAGAAGTCGGCGCCGGCGGTGACCGCGCCGCGCAGCTCGGCCACCGAGCCGTCGACGCCGGAGTCGATGATCGCGATCGTGACGCCCGCGCCCTTGGTCACGTTCCAGGCCGATCGGATGCCGTAGCTGTCGAGCCAGTACTCCTTGCTGCGCACCAGGTCGCCGGTCGCACGCGGCGCCGCGACGGCCGCTGCGGGAGCCAGCAACGCCACCGCCAGCGCTGCCGCCACCGCGGCCGCCCCGGCGGCGCGTGCTCGGTGCCTCATTCGGGCGCCCCCGGCCCCGGTTGAGCGCATTCGCAGCGCTCGGGCGTCCAGTCTGCGCGGGCCAGGGCGAGGTCGCCGATCGGGTTGACGCCCGGGCCGGCCGCGAGCGCGTGCGCGACCAGGGCGTGCAGGCACTTGATGCGGTCGGGCATGCCGCCGGCCGAGTATCCGGCGATCTCGTCGACCACCTCGATGCTCTCGCGATCGGCCAGGTAGCTGTCGTGGGCGGCGCGGTATGCGGCCGCCAGCTCGGTGGGAGCGTCGCGCTCGTCGGCGAGCAGGGCGCTGAGCTCGGCCATCACCCCGGTCGCCTCGAGAGTCGACACCGCCGCGGTCGCTGCCGGGTGGCTCAGGTAGTAGAGGGTCGGAAAGGGCGTGCCGTCGTCGAGCCGGGGAGCGGTGGCGACGACGGCGGGGTTGCCGCAGATGCAGCGCGCGGCGATCCCGATGACGCCGCGAGCGGTCCGGCCCAGCTGCGACGAGACGACGGCCACGTCGATCGCGCGCGGCGGGTCGAAGGGTGGCCGCGTCATCCCCCCGCTCCCGGCGTCGCGGGTGGCGTCGGGGTCGGCGTTCCCTGGGTCGGCCCCTGCAGCTGGCCGGGCGTCTGCTCGGTGAGGCCCGCGGTGTAGACCGACGAGAGCAGCGAGCGCATCCAATCGACCTTCGTGGTCTGGATCTTGTCGCTGATCGGCTGCCCGTCGCGGGTGGTCGGGGCGCTGTTCTCTCCGATCACCAGGTAGCTGACGTCGCCGGGGAACACGTAGTACAGCCGGTTGCGCGCCTGGGACTCGATATAGGCGGGATCCTGCCAGCGGTCGAGCTGACCCTTCAGGTCTTTCACGGCGCCCTGGGCCTGGTCGAGCTGACTCTGCAGCTCGGCGATCTGCTGGCGCTGCTCGACCAGCGTCTTGAAGCTCGGAGCGAGCACCACCAGGGCGGCCACGACGAGCAGCAGCAGCGAGAGCGCGAAGCCCGAGAGGCGGAAACTGCGCAGCCAGGCGGCCGGCCGCAACTCCTCGGGCATGGTGACGGGCACCCGCACAGTCGTCCCGCCCGCCTTGCCCGCTCTCGCCATGGGAACAGGCTAAGCGAGAGTGGTGCCCGTAGCCTGGAGCCATGACAGCGCCGTCCGCTCCTGCCCGATCCAACCGCCCGTTCGCTCTCGAGACCGCGGGCGACGTACACGACGGTCCGATCGAGTTCGAGGCGACCGCGATCCGGGCCGAGGCCGACGGTTACGACGGCATCGGCGCCACGGAGTTGCAGCACGACCCCTTCATCTCGCTCGCGGTCGCCGCCCGCGGCACCACTTCCATCCAGCTCGGCAGTTCGATCGCGGTCGCGTTCGCGCGCAACCCGATGTCGGTGGCCGAGACCGCCAACGACCTGCAGCTGCTCTCGAACGGACGCTTCACGCTCGGCCTGGGCTCGCAGATCAAGCCGCACATCGAGCGGCGGTTCTCGATGCCGTGGTCGAATCCGGCAGCCCGGATGCGCGACTTCGTGCTCGCGGTGCGGGCGATCCAGCACAGCTGGCAGACCGGCGAGAAGCTCGATTATCGCGGCGAGTTCTACCAGCACACCCTGATGACCCCGATGTTCGCGCCCGCGCCGAATCCCCATGGCGCGCCTCGGATCGCGATCGCCGGCGTCGGCCCACTGATGACCGAGGTGGCGGGCGAAGTCGCCGACGGCTGGCTCGCTCACACCTTCACGACGCCGCTCTTCCTGCGCGAGGTCAGCATGCCGGCGCTGCGTCGCGGGCTGGAAAAATCCGGCAGGGACGCGTCCGCCGTCGATGTGAGCCTGCCCGCGTTCGTCGCGGTCGGCGCGTCGCAGACCGAGCTGGATGCCGCGATCCGGGCCACCAAGAAGCAGATCGCGTTCTACGGCAGCACGCCCGCCTACGCGAGTGTGCTCGAGCTGCACGGCTGGGGTGGAGCGGCCGAAGAACTGAATGCCGCATCCCGCCGTGGCGAGTGGGACGCGATGACCGAGCTGATCACCGACGAGATGCTCGCCGAGTTCAGCGCCGTCGGCTCGCCCGCCGAGGTCGCCGCTCAGTTGCGCGAACGGTTCACCGGGATCGCGACCCGGCTCGCGTTCGCCTTCAGCTACCCGGTCGACCCGGACGTCGCGCTCGAGATCGTGCGGGCGATCGACGCGGGCTGACCCGAATCGACGCCGTCGGCCCGCCGCTGCTCCACTCGATCTGACGCGATCGCCCGGTCCCGACCACCGAAACTGCGCGTTTGCGTCAGATGGGTATGGATGAGGTGCGCCACAGCGAGGTGGGCGCTCCGCGCTACTTGTGTCGCGGGAACGCCGATCGACCGGCATACACCGCGGCGTCGCCCAGCTCCTCCTCGATGCGCAGCAGCTGGTTGTACTTGGCGACGCGCTCGGAGCGGGCCGGGGCACCGGTCTTGATCTGGCCGCCGTCCACTGCGACCGCCAGGTCGGCGATGGTGGTGTCTTCGGTCTCGCCCGAACGGTGCGAGAGGATCGCGGTGTAGCCGGCGCGCTGAGCCTTGGCCACGGCATCCAGGGTCTCGGTCAGCGTGCCGATCTGGTTCACCTTCACCAGGATCGAGTTGGCGGCGCCCAGGTCGAGCCCCTTCTGCAGCCGGACCGGGTTGGTGACGAACAGGTCGTCGCCGACGATCTGGATCTTCGAGCCGAGCGCCTCGGTGAGGGCGACGTAGCCGTCCCAATCGTCTTCGGCCAGCGGGTCTTCGATCGTGATCAGCGGGTAGTCGGCGACGAGGCCCTCGAAGTACGCGGTGAGCTCGGCCGAGTTGTAGTCCTTGCCTTCGTACTTGTAGACGCCGTCGCGGAAGAACTCGGTGGATGCCACATCCATGCCCAGCGCGATGTCGGTGCCGACCTCGAACCCGGCCTGCCCGATCGACTCGACGATGAAGTCGAGCGCCTCGCGCGCCGACTTGAGGTCGGGGGCGAAGCCGCCCTCGTCGCCGAGTCCGGTCGAGAAACCCTTCTTGTGCAGGTCGGCCTTGAGCGCGTGGTAGGTCTCGGCGCCCCAGCGCAGCGCCTCGGCGAAGCTGTCGGCGCCGATCGGCAGGATCATGAACTCCTGCACGTCGATGCCGTTGTCGGCATGTGCTCCCCCGTTGATGATGTTCATCATCGGCACAGGCAGGATGTGCGCGTTCGGCCCGCCCAGGTAGCGGAACAGCGGCAGGTCGGCCGAGTCGGCCGCGGCCTTCGCGACGGCGAGCGAGACGCCGAGGATCGCGTTCGCGCCGAGCTTCGACTTGTTGTCGGTGCCGTCGGCGGCGATGAGTTCGGCATCCACCAGGCGCTGGTCGCTGGCTTCGAAGCCCTCGACCGCCGGGCCCAGCACGTCGAGCACGCTGTCGACCGCCTTCAGAACGCCCTTGCCGAGGTAGCGGCTCTTGTCTTCATCGCGCAGCTCGTAGGCCTCGAACGCTCCGGTGGATGCGCCGGACGGCACCGCGGCGCGCGACACCGTTCCGTCGTCGAGCAGGACCTCGACTTCGACCGTGGGGTTGCCCCGGGAGTCCAGGATTTCGCGGGCGCCGACGGCCTCGATGGCAGACATGGGGGTCTCCTTCAGTGTGCTTCAGAACAGCGTGGTGGTGTGGTCGAAATTCTAGTGGGGCGCGGTCAGGCGCCGAGGTGACGCAACTCGAGCTCGGCGACGTTGTCGACGCGAGCGTCGACGAAGGCGAATCGGGTGAATCCCTCCGCCTCGAGCGACTCGAGCAGACTCTTGGTGTTCTTCGGCCGGGCGACCAGCCGCACCCGGCCCCCGCCGCCGAGCAGTTCGGTCTTGAGGGCCAGCAGGGTCGCCAGCGGCACATCCTCGTCGTAGAGGAGTGCGGTGGCGGGGGCCGCGTCTTCCGGCTCCATCTCGAGCAGATCGACCAGGCGCTCGAAGCCGAGCGAGAAGCCGGTCGCCGGCACGTTGCTGCCGAGGAAGCGGCCGATCATCCCGTCGTAGCGTCCGCCACCGCCGAGCGAGTACGGCACGCTCGGGTGCGCCAGCTCGAAGATCGGGCCGGTGTAGTACCCCATGCCGCGCACCAGGAAGGGATCGAACTCGAGCACCGCCGGCTGCATGGCGAGCTGCTCCGCACCGCTGCCGGGTGCGCGCCGTGCTGCGTGCACGGCCTCACCGAGCGCGACAAGCTCGGCGATCACCGCCTCGTCGGCAGCCGCCGGCAGCGCTCGGCGGATCGCCCGGTCGCCGAACGGCAGGTACTCCATGGTCATCGGGCGGCGGAAGAAGGTGTCGAGGGCGTCCACCGCGGCGGGCGTCACGGCCCGGTCGCGCAGCTCGGCGATGACGCCGTCCTGGCCCACCTTGTCGAGCTTGTCGATCGTGATGAGCACCGCATCCCGCTCATCGGCCGCGAAGCCGAGGGTGTCGAGCATGCCGTTCAGCAGCCGTCGATCATTGATCCGGATGACGCTGTCGCGCAGCCCCAGCGCATCGACCGTCGCGAGCGTGGCCACCAGCAGTTCGGCTTCGGCCTGGATGCCCGGCTCGCCGATGATGTCGATGTCGCATTGCACGAACTGCCGGTACCGGCCCTTCTGCGGCCGCTCCGCCCGCCACACCGGAGCCATCTGGATCGCCCGGAACACGGTCGGCAGTTCAGCCCGGTGCGTGGCGTAGAAGCGCGCGAGCGGCACCGTCAGGTCGAAGCGCAGCCCGAGGTCGACCAGGTCGAGCGGCTCAGCCGCGGCCTGCAGGTCGTCGTGCGTGAGCCCGCGCCTCAGAACGCCGAACGCGAGCTTCTCGTTGTCGCCGCCGAGGCCCGCGTGCAGCCGGTCGCTGTCCTCCATGACCGGCGTCTCGATCTCGTCGAAGCCGTGCGCCCGGAAGCTGCGGCGGATGACGGCGAGCAGCCGCTCACGCCGCGCCTTCTCGACGGGGAGGACGTCGCGCATGCCGCGCGGGGGGTTGACCTGGGTTGCCACCCGCCTATTCTCCCGTGCGAGCCGCTTCGACGGCGCGCACCTCGTTCTGCAGGGCTCTCAGGGCACCGCGCAGCGCGCGTTCGCTGTCGAGCCCGGCCGCCTTCGCGGCGACCACCATCGCGAGCAACTGGTCGCCCAGGTCCTGCTCGGTGCTCGGGATGACGGCGGCCTCGCGCACGACCCCGACCTTCGCCGCGCGGCCCAGCGTCTTGTCGGCGAGGGCGAGGCTCGGCATCCCCTGCGGGATCCCCTCGAGCACGCTCGTGCGGTGCGCCTTCTCGATGGCTTTGACGCTCTCCCAGGTGGCGACGACATCCGCCGAGGTCTGCACCGTCACGTCGCCGAAGACATGCGGATGCCGGGCGACCATCTTCTCGCGCATGTGGCGCGCGACATCCTCGAGCGTGAACTCGCCCGCCTCGGCGGCGATGTCGGCGTGGAAGATCACCTGGTAGAGCACGTCGCCGAGCTCTTCGATCAGCTCCTCGCGCGATCCGGCCTCGATCGCGTCAACCAGCTCGAAGGTCTCTTCGACCAGGTACTGCACGAGGCTCGCGTGGGTCTGCTCGCGGTCCCAGACGCACCCGCCCGGCGCGCGCAGCCTCTCGAGCACCGCGATGAGCTCGTCGAGCTCGGGATGCGGGACGTTGGGCACGAGCGGCGGATGCGGCGTCATGACCCCATGATCCGCGAAAGCGTGGCCGGGGCGTGCTTTCGCGGCCGAAAGTACGCAGAAGTGCGTACTTTCGCGGAAAGGGGCGCGCAGCACGTCGTCGCCCATCGCGCGCCGCGAGATCCCCAGAGGCCGCGGACGACATCGACCCGTCCGGGTCAGCCGGCGATGACCGCATCCGTCGCGTCGGCCGCCGGAGCCGCCGGGGTGGATGCCGACACCGGCGTCTTCGGCATGGCCAGCACGGCGAGCACGATCAGCACGGCCGTGATGGCGATCCCGATGAACACTCCCGTGGAGGCCAGAGCCACCGTCGCCGGATCGTTCTCATTGCCGCCGTGCGCCGCGATCACGCCGTTGGCGACCGCGCCGAAGATCGCCGCTCCGACCGCGCTGCCGATCGAACGCGAGAACATGTTGGCGCCGGTGACGACGCCGCGCTCACCCCAGCCGACGCTCGCCTGCGCCGCGATGAGGGTCGGCACGGCTGACCAGCCGAAGCCGAATCCGATCACGAAGCACGCGGCGGCCACGACGATCAGCGACGGCTGCAGCCCGAAGGCTGCGAGCACGACGGTGCCGGCGACGACGAACGCGGCGCCGATCACCGCCGTGAGGCGGAATCCGATGCGCAGATAGAGCCGCCCGGCGAAGGTCGCAGACACCGGCCAGCCCACGGTGAGTGCCGCGAGCGCCAGACCCGCGATCAGAGGCGTCGCACCGATCGAGCCCTCGAGATAGGTGGGGACGAAGCTGCTCAGCCCGATCAGGGCGCCCCCGATGCCGAAGCCGACCAGCGAGGTGGTCAGCAACAGGCGCCTGCCGAACACCCACAGCGGCAGCACCGGCTCGGCCGCCCGGCGCTCGACCAGGATGAAGGCCGCGAGAGCCACCGCTCCGACGGCGAAGACCAGGATGCTGGTGGCCGAGTCCCACGCCCAGGCGACCCCGCCCTCGAGCACGCCGAGCACGACCAGCGACGTCGACACGGCGAGCAGGCCCACCCCGGCGTAGTCGATGCGATGGGAACGCTTCTCGACGTTCTCGTGGAATCCGCGAACCAGCAGGACGGCGGCCAGGACGCAGATCGGCACGTTCACGTAGAAGATCCAGCGCCACGACGCGAACTGCGAGAACACCCCGCCCAGCGTCGGACCGACCACCGAGGCGACGGCCCAGACTCCGGCGACGTAGCCCTGCACGCGCGCGCGTTCGGCGACCGAATAGATGTCTCCGATGATCGTGATCGCCATCGGCTGCACGGCACCGGCGCCGAGCCCCTGCACGGCGCGGAACGCGATCAGTGCCGGCATGCTCCAGGCGAGTCCGCTGAGCACCGAGCCGAGCAGGAAGAGCGCGATTCCGATCAGGATGATCGGTTTACGGCCGATCACGTCCGACAGCTTCGAATAGATCGGCACCGTGACCGCCTGGGCGAGCAGATAGATCGAGAACAGCCAGGGGAACGCCGAGAATCCCCCGATGTCTTTCACGACCGACGGCACGGCCGTCGCGAGGATGGTCGCATCGATGGCGACCAGGCCCGTGCTCACCATGATGGCCAGCAGAACCGGCCCTCGCTCCGACCGGAGCCCGACCGCGCTCATCCCGTTGGCATTCGTCACAGTGGAGCCTAATGTCGTTTTGCGGCGCGGCATTCCCGTCTCGGTCAGAATGGCCGGATGCCATCCGCGGTCATGAGCGCCGACCGGTTAGGCGCCGTCTGCGCGCGCGAACGCCAGGCTCTCGACGATCAGCCCGATGACCACGTCGAGCTCAGCCTCGTCGCGCGGACCGTACACGAACCATTCGGTGCCGAAGTCGCCGAACTGGTGCGGCTCGGCCCAGCCGAGGGCAGTGAGCTCTTCGCCGCGTGCGGCCGGCAGGCAGAGATGGATGCTGGTGTCCGCAACGCCGTGCAGGTGCACCGGTTCGAGCCGCCGGCCCGGGGCGAGCGAGGTCTCGGCGGCGCGCTCGTCATGCATCTCGCACAGGAACACCGCCCGCGACGACGTCGGCGACACCTGGCTGTGCCCTTCTTCGACCCCGGCCAGCGCGAACGTGCGGGCGACCAGACGACCCCAGAGCTCGGGCGGCGACTGCTGGCTGAGCTGAGTCTGCGGTCCTGCTGCCGACACAAGGGGGCGATCGCCGACTCGCCGTCTCACCACCACGCCCCGACCCGATCCCGATGCGAAATCAAGGATGTCAGCAGCGGGATGGCGTGATATCTCCCGAATTGCGGCCGGCACGTCCCGCTCTTCCTTGATTTCGCACCTGTCGACGAGATGCGCAGAGGCGGCGCTACTCGACCCACGGGACCGCCTCCGCCTTGGGCGGGAAGATCGCCGCCAGCAATCCCGACACCCAGTCGATCAACTGCGGGTCGTCGTGCGGCGCATCCGTGCCGGATGCGCCCGCGAACAACGGCACGCTGATCGCGTTCGCCTGCGCGAACAGCCGCGCACCCGGGTAGAGCCGTTGCAGCCGTACCTGGATCGAGTCCGAGAGCTCGGCCGGCGCCACGCGCAGGTTGCCCCCCATCGCGACGACGTCGCTGAGCCCCGCCTTCTGGGCGACCCGGCGCAGCCGCGAGATGGCGACCAGGTTCTGCACCTGCGCGGGCGGCTCGCCGTAGCGGTCGGTGAGCTCCTCGACGACCGAGTCGATGGCGTCCTCGGGCGACGCCGGCGCGGCGGCCGTCGACAGCTTCTGGTAGGCCTCGAGCCGCAGCCGCTCGCTCTCGACGTACTCCTCGGGAATGTGCGCATCCACCGGCAGTTCGAGGCGCAGCTCGGTCTGCCCCTCGGCCACGTCGCCGCGGAAGGCGCTCACGGCCTCGCCGATCATGCGCAGATAGAGGTCGAATCCGACGCCGGCGATGTGACCGGACTGCTCGCCGCCGAGCAGGTTGCCCGCCCCGCGGATCTCGAGATCCTTGAGCGCGATCTGCATGCCGCCGCCGAGCTCGTTGTTGGCGGCGATGGTCTGCAGCCGGTCTTGCGCGAGCTCGCTGAGCGGCTTGTCGTCGTCGTACAGGAAGTAGGCGTACGCCCGCTCGCGGCCGCGCCCGACCCGCCCGCGAATCTGGTGCAACTGGCTGAGCCCGTACTTGTCGGCCCGGTCGATGATCAGCGTGTTGGCATTGGCGATGTCGATGCCGGTCTCGATGATCGTCGTGGTGACCAGCACGTCGAACTTGCCCTCCCAGAAGTCGACGATGACCTGCTCGAGCACGCTCTCGGGCAACTGCCCGTGCGCGACGGCGACCCGCGCCTCGGGCACCAGCTCCGACAGCTGCGCGGCGACCCGGTTGATCGAGGACACGCGGTTGTGCACGTAGAACACCTGGCCCTCGCGCAGCAGCTCGCGGCGGATCGCGGCGGCCACCTGCTTGTCGCTGTACGGCCCGACATAGGTGAGGATCGGATGCCGGTCTTCCGGCGGCGTCGCCAGCGTCGACATCTCGCGGATGCCGGTGACCGCCATCTCGAGCGTGCGCGGGATCGGGGTGGCCGACATCGCCAGGATGTCGACATTGGTCTTCAGCTTCTTGAGCGCGTCCTTGTGCTCGACCCCGAAGCGCTGCTCCTCGTCGATGATCAGCAGGCCCAGATCTTTGAACTGGATGCCCTCACTGAGCAGCCGGTGCGTGCCGATTACGACATCCACCTCGCCGCGCGCAAGACCCTCGATCGTCTCTTTCGACTCCTTGGCCGACTGGAAGCGGCTGAGCGCGCGCAGGTGCACCGGGAATCCGGCGAAGCGCTCGGCGAAGGTCTCCATGTGCTGGCGCACCAGCAGGGTGGTCGGCACCAGCAGGGCGACCTGTTTGCCGTCCTGCACCGCCTTGAACGCGGCCCGCACCGCGACCTCGGTCTTGCCGTAGCCGACGTCGCCCGAGATGAGGCGGTCCATCGGGATCGGGCGCTCCATGTCGGCCTTGACCTCGTCGATGGTCACCAGCTGGTCGGGGGTCTCGACGAAGGGGAACGCCTCTTCGAGCTCGCGCTGCCACGGGGTGTCGGGCGGGAACGCGTGCCCCACGCTCGCCATCCGCGCGCTGTAGAGCTTGACCAGCTCGACGGCGATGTCGCGCACCGCCTTGCGCGCCTTGCCTTTGGCGGCCGCCCAGTCCGATCCGCCCATCCTGCTCAGCGCCGGGCTCTCGCCGCCGACGTAGCGGGTCAGCAGGTCGAGCTGATCGGTGGGCACATAGAGCTTGTCGCCCGGCATGCCGCGCTTGCTCGGCGCGTATTCGATCACCAGGTAGTCGCGCAGCACCTTGTCGGCGGTGACGGTGGTGCCGAGCGGGCCGCGAGCGGTGCGCTGCCCGCTCGCGACCTCGCGCTGCACCAGCTCGACGAAGCGGCCGATGCCGTGGGTCTGGTGCACCACGAAATCGCCGGCGCGCAGCTGCAGCGGGTCGACGACGTTCTTGCGACGGCTCGCGAGTCGTTTCACCTGGCGGGAGTCGATGCCGGCGGCGCGGCCGTAGAACTCGGCTTCGCTCAGCAGGGCCAGCCCCCGCCCGCCCGGCAGCGCATCCGGGATCTCGAACCCGGCCTCGACCGAGCCCATCACGAGGTAGGCGACCCCCGGCTCGGGGTCGTCGGGGACGGCCTCGACCGGGCGCGCCGCGGCCTCGCGGCTCGCCAGCACGTCGGCGGCGCGTTCCACGAGGCCGGGGCCGGCGGCGGCGATGGCGACCGTCCAGCCCTGGCGAAGCAACTGGGCGACGTGGTCGACCGCGCCATCCGGCTGACCGGCGAAGCTCGGCACCGCGTCGGCGTCGAGCCGGATCACGTCGTCGTCGTTGGCGTCGAAGGGGCTGAGCGTCCACCAGGCACGCTCGCCCGCCGCTCTCCTCAGCCCGGACACCGTCAGGAAGTCGCCGGCCCCCAGATCGATCGGCGCCTGCGCGCCCGCCGTCGCGGCGTTCCACGCGGCATCCAAGAACTCGCGGTTCGTCTCGGCGAGATTGACGGCCCGCGTCGAGACGCGCTCGGGGCCGAGGATCGCGATCGCGGCATCCGACGGCAGGTAGTCGGTGAGCGGCACGAGTGTGTCGAGCAGCGCGGGCGCGAGTGCCTCCATGCCCTCGACCGGGATGCCCTCGGCGATCTTCGCGAGCATCGGCGCCAAGGTGGGGAACTCGTGCTCCATCTCGCGGGCGCGCTGCCGCACGGCGTCGGTGAGCAGCAACTCGCGACTGGGAGCCAGCTCTGCCCGCTCGACCTCGCCCGGCAGCGACCGCTGGTCGGCCACCGAGAAGGCCCGCAGCTGCTCGAGCTCGTCGCCGAAGAACTCGGCGCGCACCGGGTGTTCGGCATCGGGAGCGAACACGTCGAGAATGCCGCCGCGCACCGCGAACTCGCCGCGCCGGGTCACCAGGTCGACCCGCACGTACGCCAACTCGACGAGCTGGATGCTGAGGCTCGCCAGATCGTACCCGCGCTGCTTCGCGGTCAGCACGATCGGCTCGACCGCGGCCAGTCCTGCGGCCAGGGGTTGGAGCGCCGCCCGCACGCTCGCCACGACGATCAGGTGACCGGGCCGATCGCTCGGCGCCTGCTTCTGCCAGACATCCAGCGTGCGGAGGGCCTTCAGGCGCGCGCCGACGGTCTCGGCGCTGGGGCTCAGGCGCTCGTGCGGCAGCGTCTCCCACGCGGGCAGGCCGAGCACCGTGGCATCGGGGAGGTAGCTGCGCAGGGCCGCGCGCACCCCCTCGGACTCACGGGACGTGGCGGTGATGGCGAGCAGGGCCTGCGGCCCTGCGCTGTCGGCGCGCTTCTGCAGAAGGGCGGCGAGAAGCGGCACCCGCATCCCGTCGACGAGCGAGAAATCGGCGTCGTTCCGAGCCTCGTGCAGAGCGGTTTCGAGCGTGCGGGCGCGCGCCAGTGCCGTGATCAAACGCTCGAGTGCCACTCGTGCGAGTTTACGGTGAGCCGCCGACGGGTGCCGCCCGCCAACGTCAGTCGGCTACGCGGTGAGGCGCTCCACGGTGAGGTGCTTCTCGAACCAGGCGCCCGCGTAGGGGTTGTCGTTATAGGGCTCGATCTCGCGGTAGCCCGCTGAGCGGTACAGCGCGATGGCTTCGACCAGAACGGGGTTGGTGTCGAGCCGCACGGTGGGTCGCCCCGAGGCGGCGGCGGTCTGCTCCAGGAAGGCGAGCAGGCGGCTCGCGAGTCCGCGCCCGCGGGCCGCGGGATGCACCCACATCCGCTTGACCTCGGCCGTCTTCTCGTCGATCCAGACCAGACCGCCGCAGGCACGGACCTCATCGCCCGACCTGGCGAGGAAGAAGCGGCCGCGTGGCGGGTTGTAGTCCTCCGGCGCGTGCGAGCCCGACGCGTCGAAGCCCGACGGGAACCGGGCCGCGAGCTCGGCGAAGTACAGGGTCATCGCGGTCTGGGCATCGGACGACCCGGCGTCCACCTCGACGAACTCGTCCACGTCAGTCCCTCGGCGCGTGGAAGCGGGTCTGCGCCGCCAGCAGCCCGTCGGTGATCACGAGCTCGGTCGCGTCTGCGGCATCCGACAGCAGCGAGGGCAGCACCTCGCGCTCCGCGCCGCTGAACGGTTTGAGCACGAAGTCGGCGGCGTCCTGGCGGCCCGGCGGCCGTCCGATGCCGATCCGGACCCGCACGAAGTCGGGAGTGCCGATCGCGGCGGCGATGTCGCGGATGCCGTTGTGGCCGCCGTGGCCGCCACCGCTCTTGAGCCGGATCGTGTCGAACGGGATGTCGAGCTCGTCGTGCAGCACGATGAGCCGCGAGGCATCCAGATCGTAGAAGCGCAGCAGGGCCGCGACCGGACCGCCCGACAGGTTCATGAAGGAGTTCGGCTTCGCCAGGATCAGTTTCGGGCCGCCCGGCGACAGCCGCGCCTCGGCGACGGTCGCGTTCGCCTTGTGACTCTTGAACGTCGCCGAGACCCGGTGCGCCAACTCGGCAAGAGCCATCTGCCCGACGTTGTGACGATGGCCGGCGTAGCCGGGCCCGGGGTTGCCGAGCCCGACTACCAACCAGCTGTCGTCTGTCACGGACGCGGTGGACTACTCCGCGGCGTCGGCGTCGGCCGCAGCCTCGGCGTCGCCCTCGACGGCGGCTCCCTCGGCGGCCTCGGCCGACTCCTCGGTCGTCTCGGACTCGCCCAGGTCTTGCTCGGTCTCGGCCGTGACATTGATGACGAGGGTGTCGGGGTCGCTGATCAGCGTGGAGCCCTCGGGCAGCGTGAGGTCCTTGGCGAGAATCTGCGTTCCCGCCTCGAGGCCCTCGATGTCGACGAGGATCCGCTCCGGGATGTGCGTCGCCTCCGCCTCGAGCGACAGGGTGTTCGCATCCTGAGCCGCGGTGGTGCCCGCCGCGGACTCGCCCTCGACGTGCACCGGCACGTCGACGGTGACCTTCTCGCCCTTGCGCACGACGATCAGGTCGAGGTGCTCGATGATCTGGCGGACCGGGTCTTTCTGCACGTCTTTCACCAGCGCGAGCTGGCTCTTGCCCGAGATGTCGAGGTCGAGCACCTGGTTCGCCTTGCGCAGGATGAGCCCCACCTCGTGGCCGGGCAGCGTCACGTGCTGCGGCTCGGTGCCATGCCCGTAGATGACCGCGGGGATCTTGCCGGCGGCGCGGATCTTGCGCGCAGCGCCCTTGCCGAACACGTCGCGCGGTTCGGCGACCAGCTTGTTGTCGTCAGCCATGGTGAGTCTTCTTTCGTCTGGAGTGTGTCGGGAGAGCGCACGTCGAACAGACTGAAGAGCCGTTCACCGCGTCGATCACGGATGCCGATGCCAGCATCCCTCGCCGAAGTTCGACTCGAAGTCTAACTCAGTAGAACTCGACCGTGTTCACCACGTTCTCGAGCGGACGCCCCTCGAGGAACGCCGTCGCGTTCCGCGCGAACAGCTCGGTGATCAGCCGGGACTCGTGCACGCTGATGGCGGCCGTGTGCGGGCTGATCAGCACGTTCGGAAGATCCCACAGCGGGCTCTCGGAGGGCAGCGGCTCGACGGCGGTCACGTCGAGCGCCGCGAAGCCGACGCGGCCATCCGAGAGGGCCTCGATGAGAGCCGGCTCGTCGACCGTGCTGCCCCGCCCGACATTGACGACGGTGGCGCCCGGCCTGATGGCTGCGAGCACCTCGCGGCTCAGCATCCCCTCGGTCTGGTTGGTGCCCGGCAGCGCCAGAACGATCGCGTCGACGGTCGCGGCGACCTCGGCCAGCTTGTCGGTCAGGGAGACGCGCGCGATGCCCGGCACCTCGACCTGCCGCCGGTGCACGCCCACCACGCGATATCCGAGCCCCGCCAACTTGGATGCCGTCAGCCGCCCGATCGCGCCCAGCCCGACCACCGCGACCGTCAGGTCGGCGGCCAGCGGCATCGCCCGGCGGGGCGCCCACTCGTGACGGATCTGCGCGGTGCGCAGGTAGGGCAGCAGTTTCGCCCCGGCCAGGACGGCGAACACGGCGAACTCGGCCAGCGGTTCGGCGTGCACTCCGGCCGAGGTGGTGAACAGGATGCGGGCCAGCGCGTCGTCGTCGAGGTGCGCCGCCTTGACCTGCTGGCCGCCTCCCGCCGGGATGGTGTGCACCCAGCGCAAGCGAGGGTTGGCGGCGACCGTGCGGGCCAGGGCCTTTCCGGAGTGATCGGGAACGCCGAACAGCACCTCGGCGGTGTCGAGCAGCTTCTCGAAACGGGCCTGCTCGTCGGACGTGCGCTCGTGCCGCACCATCCAGTTGTCCGACGGCGGGCCGAGCAGGGCGGGCTCGAAGACGACGTCGAGTCGCGGCTCGCGCGCCCGAAGCAGCTCGATGTTCTCAGCCGTCTGGGCGGTCGCAACCACGACCCGCAGGCGATCAGTCACCGGTCATCCGTTCGGCGAGACCGGTCACGATCTCGGCGACCGGCTCGGCGATCTCTGCCGTCAGCGCGTGCTCGTCGGGGCCCGGTCGTTCGAGGGTCGCCAACTGGGAGTCGAGCAGGGCGGTCGGCATGAAGTGCGCGGGCCGCGCGGCCATGCGCGAGGCGAGCAGCTCGCGGCTGCCGTCGAGGAACACCAACTGCAGGGCGGGAGCCGCCGCGCGCAGCCGATCGCGGTACACCCGCTTCAGCGCCGAGCACGCGACGACGACCGGGGCGGCAGCCAGCACCCGGCCGACGGCGTCCAGCCAGGGGGCGCGATCGGCGTCGTCGAGCGGGATGCCGGCCGCCATCTTGGCGACGTTGGCCTCGGGATGCAGCGCGTCGCCATCCACGAACGGCAGGCCGAGCGCGTCGGCGAGCGCCGCTCCGACGGTCGTCTTGCCGGAGCCGGAGACCCCCATGACGACGACGGGGCGAGAGTACGGCATCCCGTCCACGTTAGCCCGCTCAGACCACGACGCTCATCCCGCCGTCGATGAACAGCACCTGGCCGGTCACGAAGCGGGAGGCGTTCGAGAGGAAGTAGACGGCCGCGCCGACGAGATCGTCGGGATCCCCCCATCGGCCCGCGGGCGTGCGGCCCCGCACCCAGCGATCGAACTCCGGGTCGTCCACCAGCGCCTGGGTCATCTCCGTCTGCAGATAGCCCGGGGCGATCCCGTTGATCCGGACACCCGACCCGGCCCACTCCGCCGTCATCGCGCGCGTCAGATTGCGCAGGCCGCCCTTCGCCGCCGTGTACGGCGCGATGGAGGGTCGCGCGAGGTCGGTCTGGATGGAGCAGATGTTGATGATCGACCCCGAGCCGCGCGCCACCATGCCGCGGGCGACCTCGCGGCCGACCAGGAAGGCCGAGGTGAGGTCGGTGCGCAGGACGCGGTCCCAGTCGGCGACGTCCAGCTCGAGCAGGGGCACCCGGTGCTGCACCCCTGCGTTGTTGATCAGCCCGTCGATCGGCCCGTGCTCCTGTTCGAGCGATCGCACCGCCTCGGCCACGGCGGTCGCCTCGGTGACGTCGAAGGGAGCGGCGATCACTCGCGCGACACCGCCGGCGCGCAACTCCTCGGCGGCGCGGGCGACGGCGTCGGCGTCGCGGCCGTTGAGGATCACCGAGGCTCCCGCCGCGGCGACACCGGCGGCCAGGGTGCGGCCGATGCCGCGGCTCGAGCCGGTGACGAGCACGAGGCGATCGGTCAAGTCGAACAGGGCGCCAGACATGGGGCTCTCCTAGGGGGTGGGTCGATGAGGAACGGGCAGCGGCGCTCGGGCCGGGCCCGCGACGGTGGGATTCTCCAACTCGCCCAGGCCGTCGATTCTGATCCGGCAGGACTGCCCGGGGCTCACCGGCACCGTGGTTCCGGGCGCCCCGGTCAGCACGACGTCGCCGGGGCCGAGTTCCATGATCGAGGTGAGGTAGACGAGCTGCTCCACGACGTCCCAGGCAAGCCGCTGCGTCGACGACGACGCCACGACGCGGCCGTCGAGCTCCATCGTGATGCTCAGCGCGGCCGCGTCGACGTCCGTCTCGATCCACGGTCCGATCGGGGTGAATCCGTCGCCGTTCTTGGCCTGGCTGAACAGGCTGTCGAGCGCGACCTGGTCGACAGCCGTGACGTCGTTGGCGATGGTCGCCCCCAGCACGGCCGCGAGTGCATCCTCGGCGCGCAGGTGCCGGGCCCGTCGCCCGATGATCAGAGCGAGTTCGCCCTCGACCGCGATCGCGCCGATGCCCTGGTCGAGCACGATCGGCTCGCCCGGTCCGCAGACGGTTCTGGCTGACTTGAGGAAGGCCTGCGGGGGTCGGCCCCGATCGACGGGGTCCCCGTTGTGGGACATCCCGACCACGACCCTCGGCTCGCTGGGCGCGGCGAGCTCGCTGTCGCCGACCGGCCAGGACCGGCCGGTCTCGCGCGGTTTCGGCGCGAACAGGTCGTCGATCTCGCGCCACTCCTCGCCCCGCAGCACGGCAGGACGCGGGCCGGACGGAGTCCGTACTCTGGCCAGTCGCATCTCAGTAGAACTCGACCGTGTTGACCCGGTTGATCAATTCGCGACCGTCGAGCAGTCGGCCGGCGTTCTCGGCGAAGAGCTCGGCGATCAGGCGGTCCTCCGCCGGATTCAGCCCCGCGGTATGCGGGCTGATCAGCACACGCGGATGCTTCCACAGCGGACTCGAGGCGGGCAGCGGTTCGGCGGCGAAGACATCGAGTGCCGCGAATCCGACCCGGCCCGAATCGAGCGCGGCGATCAGGGCGGGTTCGTTGATGACCGTGCCCCGTCCGACGTTGACCACGGTGGTTCCCGGCGTCAGCGCCGAGAACACCCGGGTGCCGATCAAAGACTCGGTCTCGACGGTGCCGGGCAGCGTGACCACCACGGCATCGAATTCGGAGACAGCGGCCGGCAGCTGGTCGGGCGGGATGACGCGATCCAGCACGGGAAGATCGACCAGGCGCCGGCTCACGCCCGAGACGGTGGCTCCGAGAGCCGCGAGCTTGGTGGCGGTCGCCCGCCCGATGTTGCCCAGACCGACGACCAGCACCCGTTGCTCGCTGAGGAGCGGCATGACCCAGCGCTCGCTCCATTCCTCGGCGGCCTGCTGCTGCAGCAGTCGCGGCAGCGACTTGGCTCCGGCGAGCACGCCGAAGACGGCGAACTCGGCGAGGGGCTCGGCGTGCACTCCGGCCGAGGTGCTGAAGGCGATGCGGGCGAGCTGCTCCTCCGAGAGCCGGGCCGCCTTGACCTGTCCTCCCCCACCGGCCGGCATGGTGTGCACCCAGCGCAGCCCGGGGTTGGCGGCTGCGGTGCGGTGCAGGTGCTGGGGATCCTCGTCGGGGACCCCGTAGAGGGCTTCCGCCGTGTCGACCAGCTGCTCGAACGCCTGCTGCTGCGCCGGCGTGCGCCGGAAGGACGGGTCTCCGACGTGGTCGCCGGGGAAGCGGGCGACGGGAAGCAGGGCCGGGTCACGGACGATGTCCAGACGCGGCTCCAGGTGCTCGATCCGGTCGATGAGCTCGTCGCTCAACGGGGTCGCGACGACGACGCGCAGTCGGCCGGGGGTTGACATGCCACTCTCTCCTCACTGGGCGCCGCGCTGATGGGCGGGCGCTGGGGTGCTTGACGACGGTCGGAGCCGCGGGGGG
>DASTNC010000095.1:0-16698 GCA_035721225.1 Pseudolysinimonas sp. | reverse complement strand
CCGTCGAGCATCGAGTACTCGGTGTGCACGTGCAGATGCACGAAGGAATCGTTCGCCACAGTGTTCGCCTCAGAGGGTAGAGCACCACCCTAACCGCGACGTCAGTCCTCGCGCAGAACGTCCAGTGCGTGTTGCAGGTCGGCGGGGTACTCGGTCTCGAACTCGACGCGCTCACCCGTCGCCGGATGCCGGAACCCGAGTCTCATCGCGTGCAGCCATTGCCGCTCGAGCCCGACTCGGGCGGCGAGCACGGGGTCGGCGCCGTACAGCAGATCCCCGACGCACGGATGCCGCTGGGCCGCCATGTGCACCCGGATCTGATGCGTGCGCCCGGTCTCCAGGTGGATCTCGAGCAGGGTCGCGCTCCGCATCGCCTCGAGCGTCTCGTAGTGCGTCACGCTCGGCTTGCCCCCGGCCGTGACCGCGAACTTCCAGCTCGAACTCGGATGCCTGCCGATCGGCGCGTCGATGGTTCCCGAGAAGGGGTCGGGGTGCCCCTGCACGGCCGCGTGGTAGATCTTGTCGACCTCGCGGTCGTGGAACTGCCGCTTCAACTCCGTGTACGCCCGTTCGCTCTTGGCGACCACCATCAGACCGCTGGTTCCGACGTCGAGGCGGTGCACGATGCCCGCCCGCTCGGCGGCCCCCGAGGTGCTGACCCGGAATCCCGCGCCCGCCAGAGCCCCGAGCACGGTGGGCCCCTCCCAGCCGACGGCCGGATGCGCAGCCACCCCGACCGGCTTGTCGATGACGACGAGATCGTCATCGTCGTACACGACCGCGAAGCCGGGCACGAGTGCGGGCACGATGGTCGGCTCCGACTTGGGAGTCCAGTTGACTTCGAGCCAGCCCCCGGCGATCAGGCGATCGGACTTGGCGAGGGTGGCCCCGTCGAGCGTCGCTCCGCCCTCGTCGACGACCTGCGCCGCGAAGGTGCGCGAGAACCCGAGCAGCCGCGCGATGGCGGCATCCGCCCGCTCGCCCGCCAGGCCGTCGGGCACAGGCAGACTGCGCGATTCCATGCCTAGGCCTTCGGCGCGGGCTTCTGCGCGGGTTTCTGCGTGCGGGAAGGCGACTTCTCCGGGACGACATCCGGGTCATCGGCAGAGCGCGCTCGGCGCGCATAGACGGCCTTGCGGCCGTCGAGCCCGATGCCGCGCAGCGACAGGATGATGAACAGCCCCATCGCCGCGACGATCCCCGAGTCGGCGATGTTGAAGATCGCCGGGAATCCCCACACCTGGATGAAGTCGACCACGTGACCGACGCCGAATCCCGGCTCACGGAACAGCCGGTCGGTCAGGTTGCCCGCCGCACCTCCGAGAACCAGTCCGAACACGCACGCCCACCCCAGCGACCGGATGCGGCCCGCGAACCAGATGATGACGACGACGACACCCACGGCGACGATCGACAGGATCCAGGTGAATCCGGTCGCCAGCGAGAACGCGGCGCCCGAGTTGGTGACGAAATGCAGTTGCAGCACGGTGCCGAGCACCGGAAGGAGCTCTCCGTCGTGCAGATTCGTGACGATCAGATACTTGGTGAGCTGATCCGCTCCGTAGAGCACGAGCGCGACCGCGCCGAGCAGGAGGAGAGCACGGACGCTGACACGCCCGCGGCCGCTCTCGCCCTTCGGCGCTGCCGGCTCAGCTTCCTGCGGCAAAACCCGGGTAGTCGGTGGGCTGCGGGTACGCCGCGTAGTCGGGCGACTGCGGCCCGGTGTAGCCGACGGGTGCGGCCGCCTGCGCCTGATACTGCGGAGCCGGAGCCGGAGCGACTTCGGCCGACTCGTCTGCGGCGGGAACTGCTGCCGCCGGAGCTGCTGCGGCCGGCACCGAACCCGCGGTCATGGCATTCGAGGTCTCAAGTTCGTGCAGCTGGCCTTCGATGTACGCGCGCAGCTTCTCGCGGTACTCCTTCTCGAACGAGCGCAGTTCATCGACCTGGCGCTCCAGGCTCTGCTTCTGCTGCTGGAGGTCGGCCAACTGAGCCTTCTGGGCCTGCTGCGCCTCGGACACCACACGGGCGGCCGTGGCGTGCCCCTCGGCGATGAGCGCGTCGCGCTTCTCCATGCCCTCGCGCACGTGCTCCTCGTGCAGACGGCGTGCCAGCTGCAGCAGGTTGTTGGTGTTGCTCGGGTCCATGGCGGCGGAATCGGCGGGAGCCACGAAGGCCGGCTCGGGCGCTGCGGGGGCGGCCTGCGGCGCTGCCGCCACGACCGGTGACGCCGCTGCGCTGCGCTGAAGCTCGTTGATCCGCGCCTCGCCGGCGACGAGCCGCTGACGCAGCTCTTCGTTCTCCTGGTTCAAGCGGCGCAATTCGACGACCACCTCGTCGAGGAAGTCGTCGACCTCGTCCTGGTCGTAGCCCTCGCGGAACTTCGTCGGATTGAACCGCTTGTTGACCACGTCTTCCGGAGTCAGAGCCATCTCAGTCACCTCGTCGATTTCCATCATGTATTCAGAGTGCGTCGCCCGGGCAGGCTCTGCGCCGTTCGACCACACGCAGGGTTCGCGTGCAAGTTTTCGGCTCACCTTGAGAGTGAGGGTCCCAGGATGAGAATCCCAGAGTACACGCGCCGACCTGGATCACCCCAGTAGCTCAGGCCACGAGACCGCCCCCCGGATCAGGGTGACACAGACCGGCATGACGAACGCCCGCGTGCGTCGCCCGGTCTCCGAGGATCGGCATCACGTCCGCGAGAGCCGCCCCCGGGACTGAACGCTATTGACCGAAGAACCCGGCTTCGACATCGCTCTCCGTCTCGGCCTGCTCGCCACTGATGGCGACATGCTCAGGCGAGAGCAGGAAGACCTTGTTGGTGACGCGCTCGATCTTGCCGTAGAGGCCCTGCGAGAGGCCGCTGGCGAAGTCGATGAGGCGCCGGGCATCCGGCTCGCTCATCTGCGAGAGGTTCATGATCACCGGGACGCCCTCGCGGAAGCTCTCGGCGATGACCTGCGCATCGCGGTACTGGCGAGGGTGCACCGTCAGGATCTCGTTCATGCCGGCAGGCGCGGCATGACGCGTCGCCGTGGGTCGGCGCAACGGCGTCACGGCAGCTCGACCCGCACCGCCCGCACTCGTGACGGGTGCGACAGGCGCCGAGGGGACCTCATCGTCGTACTCCTCGTCTGCCAGGCCCAGATAGACCATCGTCTTGCGCAGCGGGTTCGCCATGTCGTCCTCCGAAGGGGTTCGCGTCGTGTCCGAGATTAACCGGGTGCCGGGCGTTTTCCGGTGATTGCCGTACCGATGCGCAGGTGTGTCGCGCCCTCCAGGATCGCCTCCCGGAAGTCGCCGGACATGCCGGCCGAGATCGCGCTCGCCTCGGGGGCGAGGCGCGTCAAGGCCTCGGAGGCGAGCCGGACCCGCTCGAAGGCGGCCCTCGGCTCCTCGTCGAGCGGCGCAACCGCCATGACTCCGCGCAAGACCAACCCCGATGTGGACAGCACCCGCTCGGCCAGCGACGGCAGCAGCTCGGGCTCGACACCGCCGCGCGCGGGATCCCCGGTCAGGTTGAGCTCGAGGAAGACGTCGAGTGGGATCTCCCCCGCCAGCGCGTCGGCCAGCGAAACGCGATCGACCGAGTGCACCGCGGCGGCGTAGCTGCGCACCGCTTTCGCCTTGTTGCTCTGCAGTTGGCCCACGAAATGCCAGTTCAGATCGAGCCCAGAGAGTTCGGCAGCCTTGGCGACTGCCTCCTGGTGGCGGTTCTCGCCGACGTCGCGCACGCCGAGGCCCACCAGCTCGCGCACCAGCTCCGCCGGGTGGAACTTGGTGACGACGATGCGGGTGAGCTCGGCTGGATCGCGACCCGCCGCACGTGCGGCATCCGCGATCTCACGGTCGACCCGGGCCAGGCGGTCGGCAAGGCCCTGCTCGGTCGCCACCTATTTGAGGAAGTCGGGGACGTCCAGGTCGTCGTCATCATCGAAGTCCCGGTCCCGGGGCAGCGGCACGGGCGAATCGGGCTCGGCGCCCCACCCGCCTGAGCCGGCGGCAGCGAACCCGGAGGCTTCTGCGCCGACTCCGACCGGCACGGCCGCGTCGACGAAGTTGCTGCGGTGCGCCGTCGTGGGTCGTACCGTGGGCTCTCCGCCGTCGAAGCCCGCCGCGATCACCGTCACGCGCACCTCGTCGCCCAGCGTGTCGTCGATCACGGCGCCGAAGATGATGTTGGCCTCGGGATGCACGGCCTCCTGCACGAGGCGCGCCGCGTCGTTGATCTCGAAGATGCCCAGGTTCGACCCGCCCTGGATCGACAGCAGCACGCCGTGCGCTCCATCGATGCTCGCCTCCAGCAGCGGAGACGCAACAGCCAGCTCGGCGGCCTTGATCGCGCGGTCGGCTCCCCGGCTGGCGCCGATGCCCATCAGCGCCGAACCAGCGCCCTGCATCACCGACTTCACATCGGCGAAGTCGAGGTTGATCAGACCCGGCGTCGTGATCAGGTCGGTGATGCCCTGCACACCGGCGAGCAGCACCTGGTCGGCCGTCGCGAACGCCTCGAGCATGCTGATGCCGCGGTCGCTGATCTCGAGCAGTCGGTCGTTCGGGACGACGATGAGCGTGTCGACCTCGTTCTTGAGGCTGGCCACGCCGACGTCGGCCTGCGACGAGCGCCGCTTGCCCTCGAAGGCGAAGGGCTTGGTGACGACGCCGATGGTCAAGGCCCCGATCGACTTGGCGATGCGCGCGACCACGGGCGCTCCGCCGGTGCCGGTGCCGCCGCCCTCGCCTGCGGTGACGAACACCATGTCGGCGCCGGCCAGGGCTTCTTCGATCTCTTCGGCGTGATCCTCGGCGGCACGGCGCCCGACTTCGGGATCCGCTCCCGCGCCGAGTCCGCGCGTCAGCTCACGGCCCACATCGAGCTTGACGTCGGCGTCGCTCATCAAGAGCGCCTGGGCGTCCGTGTTGATCGCGATGAATTCCACACCCCGCAGACCGAGCTCGATCATGCGATTCACGGCGTTGACTCCTCCGCCGCCGATGCCGACGACCTTGATCACCGCGAGATAGTTCTGGTTCGATGTCACGTCCGGCCTCCGTGCGGATTGGGAAAGCTTAAACCTCTACTTGAAGTTCAGAGTCTTTCTCAGTACCATGTTTGACCACAAGTTACGGTCGGCTCGGCAGTCTGCACCGCAAGTGCGCGCGTGTCGCGGGAACTCCCAGTCAGTCGTGATGGAAGACGGCCGTGCCGGGAGCCGAGACGTCGTACTCCCCCGGGCCCGACCCGGAGTGCAGCGCGATGAGGTCGGCGAGGACGCGCGCCTTGGCATCCGAATCGTCCGAACTACCCCACACCACGCGCTGGTTCGAGCCGGCCAGCGTGAGCGTCACGTCGTCGTGCGTCTGCGCCGTGATCGTGTCGACTTTCGTCAGCACGGCCGGCGGCAGGGCCAGCAGTACCTGGGCCATCGACGCGAAGCCGGGCCCGCCGACGCCCCCGCTGCCGAGGTGGATGAGCGGGTAGCCTGCCGGGCGGGTGTTCGACGTCTCGACCGTGACGCCTGCGGGGTCGACGAGATCGAAGGAACTCGCCCCCTGAATGGTGCCGATCGGGGTCCTTTCGACCACGTGGACGACCAGCGTGTCCGGCGGCACGATCTCGGTGGAATAACTGCGGATCAGGGTGAACGGCGCGAGCTCCCGGGTGATCGTGCCGTAATCGAGCAGGGCGAGCGGCGTGCCGAGTTGTCCGTCCAGGGCCTTCTCGAGCGTTCCTGCGTTGAGCCGCGAGGTGCCGTCGACCGTGATCGTCCGCAGGGCGAGCAGGGGCGAGAAGACGGCTATCGCGACCAGGCCGCCGACGGCCAGAACCATCAGGAACGCCAGGAACCTGCCGGTGCGACGGCGCCGCGCTCGGCGGGTGAAGCGCTTGACTTCGAGGCGCTCGTAGCGCCGACGTTCGCGTGCCTGCGCGCGCAGAGCGCGCGACGCGCCCGCGTCAGCGGGCGAAGACGCAAGCGCCTGCTTCTCGGGCTGAGGTGCGGGCGCGGGTCGCGCGGGCCGCGCACCCTTCCCTGCCCGCGCCTGCGGGGTTCTGACCGCGTTGACGGAAGCAGCCGCCGTGACCGGCGCAGCCCGCGTCTTTCCCGCCGCCGGAACACCGACCCCCTCAGGACGCTTCACCCGCCGGCCGGCTCCGAGCTGGCCTCGAGCGCGCCGAGGATCTGCGGGATGATCCGGTACACATCGCCGCAACTCAGCGTCATGACCAGATCGCCGTCGCGAGCGATCGCTGCCACCTGATCGGCGGCCGCCTGCCAGTCGGGCAGGTAGTCGACGCGACCGGGGTCGGCGAAACGCTCGGCGACCATCGCGCCCGTCACCCCGGGGACCGGATCCTCCCGGGCCCCGAAGACGTCGAGCACGATCGTGTGGTCGGCCATCCGCTCGTAGGTCTCGGCGAAGTCGCCGGCCAGCATCTGGGTGCGGCTGTACAGATGGGGCTGATGGACGGCGATCACGCGGCCCGAGCCCACCACCGACCGCGCCGTGGCGAGCGCCGCCGCCACCTCGGTGGGGTGATGGGCGTAGTCGTCGAAGACGCGCACCCCGCGCACGGTTCCCCGAAGTTCGAAGCGCCGCCCGGTGCCCTGAAAGGTCCCGAGGGCCCGCAGGACCGCATCCGGGTCGTACCCGAGCCGCACCAGGAGGGCGAAGACGCCGGTCGCGTTGATGGCGTTGTGCGCGCCCGGAATGGCGAGCTGAGCGCGGTAGGCGGCACCCCGGTACTCCACCGTGAATGACACCGGGCCCTGCTCGCCGACCGAGTGGATGCGCACATCGGCCGTCTCGGCGAAGCCGAAGGTGACGAGTTTCTTGCCGACCAGCCGCTCGGTCACGGCGATCGTTCCCGGATCGTCGCTGGAGGCGACCACGAACTCGCGCGCATCCTGCGCGAAGCGCACGAACGCGTCTTCGAAGGCCTGCTGGGTTCCGTAGTGGTCGAGATGGTCGGCGTCGACGTTGGTGATCAACGCGATCGCCGTGTCGTAGAGCAGGAAGGAGCCGTCCGACTCGTCCGCCTCGACGACGAACAGGTCGTCGGCGCCGAACGCCGAGCTGCGGCCGTATCCCTGGATCACGCCGCCGTTCACGAAACTCGGGTCGGCCCCCAGCTCGCGCAAGGCAGTGACGAGCATGCCGGTCGACGTCGACTTGCCGTGCGCGCCCGCGATCGAGACCGTTCGATGGCCGGCGATCAGCCAGTTCAGCGCCTGCGAACGATGCAGCACCGGGATGCCGCGGCGCAGCGCCTCCTGATATTCCGGGTTGTCCTGCCAGAGTGCCCCCGTCACGACCAGGGTGTCGGCGTCGCCCACGTGCGATGCGTCGTGACCGATCCAGATCTCGGCGCCCAGCTCGCGAAGCTCGCGGACGGCCTCGGTGTCACGCAGATCCGAGCCGGTGACCCGGTGGCCGGCCTCGAGGAAGAGCCGGGCGATGCCGCTCATTCCGGAGCCGCCGATGCCGACGAAGTGGGCCGTGCCGAGTTCAGCCGGCAGCTCCATCTCGAGGTCGGGCTTGATCATCCGGACTACGCTACCTGCCCAGGGTGCGCGACGCTGTCGCGCGCCGCGAGCACCAGCTCCACCATGCGGTCCGCTCCGTCGCGCACGCCGACCGACGCGATCCGCGCCGCCATGTCGGCGATGCGCGCGCGATTGCGCAGCAGGGCCGGCAGCCCGAGCTGCACGTACTCGGCCGAGAAGTCGTCGTCGGTCACCACGATCGCCCCGCCCGCGTGCACGGCGTCATGCGCGTTGTACGCCTGCTCGCCGTTGCCCGCGGCGTACGGCACCAGCACGGCCGGGATGCCCAGCGCCGCGAGCTCGGCGAGGGTTCCCGCACCCGACCGCGACACGGCGAGGTCGGCAACGGCGAGAGCCAGATCCATGCGGTCGCAGTACTCGAGCAGGTGGTAGCCGGCGAGGCCCGGGTCGACGACCGGGGAGCGGGAGCCGGTGAGGTGCAGCACCTGCCAGCCGCTTCCGAGGATCGCCGCGACCGACTGCGACACGCTCTCGTTGATCCGCCGCGCGCCGGTGGACCCTCCGGTCACCAGCAGGGTCGGCATCCGATGATCGAGGCCGAAGAAGGCGCGACCCTCGGCCCGGGCGGGCGGCAGGTCGAGCGTTTCGATCTCGCGCCGCAATGGCAGGCCGACTACCGTCGCGTGCGCGAGGCGCGTCGAGGCGAAGGTGACGCCGACGAACCTCGTCCAACGCGCTCCGAGGCGGTTGGCGAAGCCGGGCTTCGCGTTCTGCTCGTGGATCGCGATCGGCCGCTTCTCGAGCCGGGCCGCCCGGTAGGCCGGTGCGGAGGCATAGCCGCCGAAGCCGACGACGACCTCGACGTTCCGGCCGCGCACGATCTCGCGCACGTGCGCGACCGTGCCGCGCCACCTCCCGGGAAACCGCAGCGCGTCGCCGTTCAGGCGCCGCGGGAACGGCAGCCGCGGAATGGTCAGCAGTTCGTACCCGCGCTCGGGCACGAGCCGGGCCTCGAGCCCCTCGGCCGTGCCGAGCACGATGATCTGGGCATCCGGCTCGCGCTCGACGAGCCGGTCGGCCGTGGCGAGCAGCGGATTGACGTGGCCGGCGGTGCCTCCGCCGGCGAACAGATAGGTGGTCACCGCCCGGTCGCCCCCGGGATCGCAACGTTTTCGGGCCGGTGACGCGCAAACGAGAGCACGACCCCGATCGCCGCGAGGGTCGTGATCAGGGCGGAGCCGCCCGCAGAGACCAGGGGCAACGGCACTCCGAGAACCGGAAGCAGGCCGAGCACGACCGCGATGTTCACGAAGGCCTGGCCGATGATCCAGACCATGGCCGCGCTGGTGGCGAGCTTCGCGAACGGGTCGCGCGACATCCGGACGATGCGCACGAAGCAGATCGCCAGCACGACGAACAACCCGAGCACGAGGATCGCCCCGAGCAGCCCGAGCTCTTCGCCGATGATCGCGAAGATGAAGTCGTTGTCGGCCTCGGGCACCCACGACCATTTGCCGGTCGAGTTGCCCAATCCCACGCCGAAGACGCCGCCGTGGGCCAGCGACTGCCAGCCGTGGGTCACCTGGTAGCACTCGTTCTGCGCCTTGCTCGGGTCGGCGCACCCGCCCAACCACGCCGCGACGCGGGTCGAGCGCGAGAGGCTGAGCTGCACGAGGAGCAGGGCGATCACCGAGATCACCGCGACCGCGCCGGCGATCCACCGGAGCTTGACCCCGGCGAAGAACAGGGCGCCGAGCGCGATCGAGATCAGGATGACGGCCGTGCCGAGGTCACTGCCGAACAGCACGAGGCCGATCGACAGCCCGACGATGGGCCCGATGCTGAACAGGATCCGCTTCCAGTCGTCGAGGAGCTGCGGTCGCGCCGTGAGCATCCAGGCCAGCCAGACCATGAAGGCCAGCTTGATCAGCTCGGACGGCTGTGCCGTGAACGAGCCGATGCGGATCCAGTTCTGGTTGTAGCCGTTGCTCCACCCGAGCGGGCTGAAGACCAGCAGCTGCAACCCGATGCCCAAGAAGACGGCGACCCGCGCCCAGCGCTTCCAGAACGAGATCGGCGCGCGCGAGGCGAGGAGCATGATGGGCACGCCGATCAGCGCATACAGGCCCTGATGCGTGGCGGTCGTGAAGAAGTCGCCGCTCTGCACGTACGACTCGATCGACGACGACGAGAGCACCATGACGAGGCCGAAGACGACCAGGAAGATCGTGGTGCCGAGCAGCAGGAAGAATTCGGGCGCCTCGGCCGCGAACAGCTTGCGCACCGCGATGACGGCGGCGCGGGGCGGCTGCGGCTCGGGAGCGGGCGGCGGCGCGTTACGGCTGCGGGCGGGAGGTCGGGTCGTCGTCACGATCGGCTCCCTCCAGGTAGTCGCGCACTGCCTCGGCGAAACGGGCTCCGCGCTCGGCGTAATCGGTGAACTGGTCCATCGATGCGGCGGCCGGCGCGAGCAGCACCACGTCACCCGGGCGGGCGACGGATGCGGCGGCACGCACGGCCGCGAACATCACTCCCCCAGTTTCGTCGCCGGTGACCTCCAGAACGGCGACGCCGGGCGCGTGTCGCTGGAACGCTTCTCGGAGCACCGTGCGGTCAGTTCCGATCAGCACGGCCGCCTTCAGCCGTTCCACGTGCTTGGCGACCAGCGGCGCCGGGTCGGTGCCCTTCAGCAGGCCGCCCGCGATCCAGACCACGTTGCGGAAACCCGAGAGCGCGGCATCCGCGGCGTGCGCATTCGTGGCCTTCGAGTCGTCGACCCAGGTGATGCCGCCGTGCTCGCCGACGACCTCGGTGCGGTGGTGATCGAGCCGGAAGCCCCGGATCGCGTCGCGAATGGCGGCTGGCTCGACTCCGACGGCTCGGGCCAGGGCAGCCGCCGCGAGCACGTTGGCGGTCATGTGGGGGCTGTCGAGCCCGGCGGGCAGCAGGTCGGCCATGGTCGCGAGTTCGAGGGCCGAGGTGCGGCGCTCCTCGAGGAAGGCGCGATCCACCAGGATGCCGTCGACGAGGCCGAGATCGCTGGGGCCGGGAACGCCGAGGCCGAAGCCGATCGCGCGGCATCCCTCCTGCACCTCGGCCTCTTCGACCATCTCGCGGGTCGGGGTGTCGGCGAGGTTGTAGACGCATGCGACACGCGCATTCTCGTAGACCTTCGCCTTCGCGTCGCGGTATGCCTCGCGACTGCCGTGCCACTCCAGATGGTCGTCGGCCAGGTTCAGACACACGGAGGCGAGCGGCTCGATCACTCCCCCGGCGTGACGATTGATCCAGTGCAGTTGATGGCTCGAGAGCTCGATGGCCAGCACGTCGAAACCCCGGGGATCGCGGATCGCATCGAGCACGGGCACCCCGATGTTGCCCGCAGGCGCCGCGCGCAGCCCGCCCGCCACCAGCATGGTCGCGGTGAGCTGCGTCGTCGTGGTCTTGCCGTTCGTCCCGGTGATGCAGACCCAGTCGGCCGGCGTGCCGTCCTGCCGAACGACCTTGTCGCGCAACCGCCAGGCAAGCTCGATGTCGCCCCAGATCTCGAGGTCCTGCTCGGCCGCCCACACCAGGAAGGGATGCCGGGGCGTGTACCCCGGCGACGCCACGACGAGATCGGCATCGAAGCCCGCGAGGGCGGGCGGCACCGCGTCATCGGCCTGCACGAAGGAGGCACCGATCACGTCCAGCAGCTCCCGGTGCTCGTCGCTCGCCCCGCGAGCCACCACCAGTACCTCGGCCCCGAGCTCCACGAGGGTGTCGGCGACCGAGAACCCCGTGACCCCGAGCCCGAGCACCGCGACCCGAAGGCCGGCCCAGTCGGAGCGCCAGCTGGTCAGCGCGGCGAGGTCGCGCGATCCGTCCGATCCGGCCACGGTCAGCGACTGACCCATTCCAGGTAGAAGAGCCCGACACCCGCCGCGACGAACAGCACCGCGATGATCCAGAACCGCACGACGATCGTGATCTCTGCCCAGCCCTTGAGTTCGAAATGATGCTGCAGCGGGCTCATCAAGAAGATGCGCCTGCCTTGGCCGTACCGCCACTTGGTGATCTTGAACCACCCGCGCTGCAGGATCACCGAACCGGTGACGATCAGGAAGAGCCCGCCGATGAGCACCAGCAGCAGCTCGGTGCGGCTGACGATCGCCAGGGCCGCCAGCGCTCCGCCGAGGCCGAGCGACCCGGTGTCGCCCATGAAGATCTTGGCGGGGGTGGTGTTCCACCACAGGAAGCCGACCAGGCTGCCGACGATCGCCGCGGCCACGACGGCGATGTCGATCGGGTCGCGCGCGTCGTAGCACTTGTATGCCACTTCGGGATCGGCGCGAAGCGAGAAGCAACTCTGGTTGTTCTGCCAGAAGCCGATGAACAGGTAGGCCGAGACGGCGAAAATCGAGGCGCCGGTGGCCAGCCCATCGAGGCCGTCGGCGATGTTGACGCCGTTGGACGCGCTCACCGTGATCACGTTCACCCAGAGCACGAAGAGGATGATGCCGATGATGGGCCCGAGGGCGAAGATGTTCAGCCACGGGATGTCCCTGACGGCCGAGATGTAGGTGGAACCCGGGGTCAGGTTGTGCTCGTCGCGGAACAGCGGCGCGATGGCGAGCACGGCGAAGATCGTGCCGATGACCAGTTGGCCGGCGATCTTGGCCCAGCCCCCGAGGCCGAGGCTGCGCTGTTTGCGCGTCTTGATGAAGTCGTCGATGAAACCGACCAGGCCCAGCCCAGCCATCATGGCCAGCACGAGCACGGCCACCATCGTCCACGGGACCCCGGCGATCAGGTGTCCCATCAGGTAGCCGAAGATCGCACCGAGGATGAAGACGATCCCGCCCATGGTCGGCGTTCCGCGCTTGGTGTGGTGCCAGTTCGGGCCGTCATCGCGGACGAACTGCGTCCAGCCGATCCGTCGGAACAGGCGGATGAAGAGGGGCGTCAGGAACAGGGTGAACGCCAGCGAGAACCCGGCGCCCAGCAGAAGGGCTACCACTCGGCGCCCTCGACTCCCCCGAGCTTGTCGCCCAGGAACCGGAGCCGCGCCGACTTCGACGACTTCACGAGCACCACGTCGCCCGCTCGAAGTTGTTCACGGAGAAGATCGTATGCCGCGTCCAGATCGGGTACGAACACCGACTCCCCGTCCCATGAGCCTTCCAGCCCTGCCGCGTTGTGGATCTGGCGCGCGCCCTCGCCCACGACCACCAGCTTGCCGATGTTCAACCGCACGACCAGGCGCCCGAGCCGATCATGCTCGTCGTGGGACTGCTCTCCCAGTTCGGCCATCTCACCGAGCACCGCGACGGTTCTCTGAGCCGGTTCGCGGATCTGGGCCAGGGTCTTGAGGGCGGCGGCCGTCGAGTCGGGGCTGGCGTTGTATGCGTCGTTGATGACCGTGATCCCGCCGCCCGGCTGCAGCACCTCCATGCGCCAGCGCTCGGCGCGCGGAACGGCTTCCAGCGCGGCGATCGCCCGCTCGATCGGCACACCGAGTTCGCGCGCGACGGCCACGGCGGCCAGAGCATTCGAGACGTGGTGCTCCCCGAGGATCCGCAGGGCGACCTCGTGCGCCGCGCCGTCGACCATCAGAGTGAACCGGGTCCCGGATGCGGTGGCCCGCACGTCGTCGGCGCGCACCTCGGCATCGGCCGACAGACCGAACCAGACGACGCGCGCCGCGGTCATGCCGGCCATCGCCGCCACCCGGTCGTCGTCGGCGTTCAGGACGGCGACCGCGGAAGCGGGCAGCTCGCGCACGATCTCGGACTTCGCGCGCTGGGTCGCCTCGATCCCGCCGAACTCGCCGACGTGGGCGAGGCCCACCTTCAACACGACGGAGATGTCGGGCATCGCGATCCCGACCAGTCGCGCGATCTCTCCGGCCCCGCTCGCGCCCATCTCGCTGATCAGGTAGCGGGTCGACTCGTCGATGCGCAGCATCGTCATGGGCGCGCCGACGTGATTGTTGAACGATCCTGCGGGGGCGATGGTGGGGCCTTCGGCCGTCAGGATCGCCTCCAGCAGGTTCTTTGTGGTGGTCTTGCCGTTGGAGCCGGTGATGCCGACCACCCGCAGCGGGCCGTTCGCGCGCACCCTGGCCACGACCAGGCGCGCAAGATCGGCGAGGGCGGTGACGCCGTTCGGCACGACGAGCAGCGGAACGGGGAGTTCCAGCGGACGCTCGGCGATGACCAGCGCCGCGCCGCGCGCCACCGCGTCGGCGGCGAACACATGGCCGTCGGTGACCTCTCCCGGCAGGGCGAAGAAGATCGACCCCGGCTCGACCAGCGTCGAGTTGGTGTGAACGCTTCCGCCGATGACGTCGTCGGCCGTCACCCGGTGCGGCAGGGTCAGGGTGCCTCCGAGCACGTCCTTCAGCTCGGCGAGGCGAAGCGGGATCACGCCCAGCCCGCCTCGCGCAGAGCCGCACGGGCCTCGTCGCGCGCCGAGTACGGCGTGCGCTCCCCGCGGATGTCGCGATAGTCCTGATGCCCCGGCCCCGCCCACAGGATCGAGTCGCCCTCTTTGGCGAGCGACACCGCCTTGCGGATCGCCTGCTCGGGCGGACTCACCTCGTAGGTCTCCTGGGGCTGGTCTTCGGCCAGCTTCGCGCCCTCGAGCAGGGTGGCCCGGATCGACGCCGCGTCTTCGAAACGCGGGTGGTGGTCGGTGATCACGAGGATGTCGCTGCCCTGTGCCGCGACGCGCGCCATCTCGTGCCGCTTGGTCGCATCCCGGTCGCCGTCCGCGCCGAAGACCATGATCGTGCGGCCGGTGGTGAACTTGCGCACGGCGGCGAGGGTGTTCTCGAAGGCGTCGGGGCTGTGGCCGAAGTCGACGTAGACGCTGGGCCCGCGATCGCCGGAGACGCGCTCCGTGCGGCCGGGCAGATAGGCCTGGATGCCGCCGGCTGCCCCCTCGACGTCGACCGCCAGGGCGGCCCCGATCGCCTCCAGCTCGAAGCCCGCCTCGACGAGCATGACGATCGCCAGCGCGGCATTGGCCGCCATGTGCCAGCCGATCAGAGGCTCTCGGGTCACCAGCGAGCGACCATCGGGCCCGGTGAGCCGGAATTCGGTGTAGGCCGCGGACTCCTCGAGCACCTCGACCACCCACTCGGCGCTCTCCACATCGGCCGGGCTCGCATGCCCGACCGTGGCGATCGTGGTGACCGGAATCCGCGACTCGGCCACCACGCGCGCGCCCCACGCGGTGTCGAGGCTCACCACCCCGCGCTTGCCGTGCTCCGGCGCGAACAGCGCGAGCTTCGCCTGGAAGTACTCCTCCATGTCTGCGTAGTCGTCGAGGTGATCGTGGCTGAGGTTCGTGAAGGCGACAACATCGAAGACCAGGCCGTCGACGCGGTGCCGGGTCAGCGCCTGCGCGCTCACCTCGACCGCGACCGCGCGCACTCCGGCCTCGCGCATGCGGGCGAGCAGGGCGTGCATCTCGCTCGCCTCGGGCGTGGTCAGCCTGCTCACCACGGTGAGGTCGCCGATGTGGCGCTCGGCGGTCGAGCTGAGGCCCGTGACCAGGCCGAGCTGCCGCAGGATCGCCTCGAGCAGGTACGAGGTCGAGGTCTTGCCGTTGGTGCCGGTGGTGCCGAACAGTAGCGCGTTCGACTCCTCGGTGCGGTAGACCCAGGCCGAGAGCGCGCCGAGGGCTGCGCGCGGGTCGTCGACGATCAGGATGGGCAGGCCGGCACCGGCGGCGATCTCGGCCCCCGCAGCATCCGTCATGATGGCGACGGCTCCACCCTGCTTGGCGGCTTCTGCGTACGAGGCGCCGTGACTGTTGAGACCCTGGATGCCCACGAAGAGATCACCCGGGTGCAGATCGGCCGTTCCGAGGGTGACGCCCGAGACCTCGACGCCGTCCACCGAACCTCGGTGATCGAGGCCGAACTCCTGCACGAGCATCGCCAGCGACCGTGGAGCGGGATGCTCGGGACGCAGCACCGGGGGGATCCGGGATGTCACGCTGGCCCTGCCTCCTTGCTGTCGCTCCGACCGGGCTGCTCGACCGCCCGGAAGCGGAACTACCAGGCGACCGGGGTATTCGCTGGCGGTGTCGTCGACGGCTGGATGCGGAAGGTCTTGATGACCTGCTTCATGAGCGTCGCGTACGCCGGCGCCGCAGCGGCGGAAGTCTTTATCGTACCGGGCTTGGCCAGCGTGACAATGACGGCGTACTGCGGCTTGTCCGCCGGGATCAGGCCGGCGACCGACACGATGTAGTCGTTGCCGTATTTGCCATTGCCGTCCGCGACCTGCGCCGTGCCGGTCTTGGCCGCGATGCGGTAGCCCGGGATGGTGATGACGTTGTGGATGTAGCCCTGCGTCGTCACCGTCTCCATCATGGCCCGCACCTGCTGAGCCGCGTACGGCGAGATGACCTGCGTCGTCGGCCCGGCGTTCGGATAGCTCACGGAGCCGTCCGCGGCGGTGCAGCTCTGGATCAGCGTGAGCGGCACCTTCTTGCCGTCGTTGCCGATGGCCTGGTACATGCTGGCCACCTGCGCGGACGTCGCCGTGATGCCCTGGCCGAACTGCTGCGTGACGGTGGTGACCGCGTCGACGGTCTTGGGGTCCGCCACGTAGCCCCTGCTCTCACCGAGGAAGTTCACGGTGGTCTTCGACCCGAACCCGAAGGCGCGCAGGTTGGCGTAGCGATCCTTCTCGCTCTCGAGCTTGGTGAGTTCGGCGATCCCGATGTTCGAGGAGTTCATGATGACGCCGGCGACGGTCATGTGCACGTCGCCGTGCCACTCGGCATCCTTGATGACGACGCCGGCCGGAAGACCATCGGTGAATCGAGCCGGGACGTCGACATGGGTCGCGGCGTTGACCAGGCCCTTGTCGACCATCCCCGCGACAGTCGCCGGCTTCATGATCGACCCCGGCTCGTAGGGCGCGGCGAAGCTCCTGGCACCTGTTGAGTCGCGGTCGACGGAGTTGAGGTTGTTGGGATCGATCGACGGATAGTCGGCGTCGGCCATGATGTGCCCGTCGCTGACCCGGACGACCATGGCGGTCCCCCACTGCGATCCTGTGGCCTGCGCCTGAGTGGCGAGCACCTGCTGGGCGAACCACTGCAGGTTGGAGTCGATCGTCAGCGTGACCGTTCCGCCGTTCTCGGCGGGTCTGGTCACGACGGTGCTTCCCGGCAACCGGACGCCGTC
>DASTNC010000094.1:0-17780 GCA_035721225.1 Pseudolysinimonas sp. | reverse complement strand
GTTCCGGCAGCAACGGCGCGTTCGGGTCGGTGCCTCCCTCGGCCCGCAGCACCCCGAGCACCGTTCGCACCTCGTCGAGCGCGGTCTTGCTGGTCTCTTTGATGCTGGCGAGCGCCTCTCTGGCCTTGTCGGGCTGCTTCTCCATCAGGTGCAGCCCGACGCCGGCCTGCACGTTGATCTGGCTGAGCGAATGCGCGAGCACGTCGTGCAGTTCGCGCGCGATCCGCACCCGTTCAGCCTGCACCTCGGTCTGGTGCCGCTGGTTCACCCGGCGGCGGAACTCGGCCATCCGGTCGCGCCGCCCCCGGATGCCCTCACCGATGCCCACCACGATCAGGATGCCGAGAGTGGTTCCCGCGATCCGGCCGGCGGTGAACCGGTCGTCGCCGAGCATCAGGGCGACAGCGATCGTGGCCACCCACGCGACGGCGATCGAGATCCACGCCCAGACCCGGGCGCTGCGCACGATCGCGCTGACGATGCCGAAGGCGAGCGCGATGTACGGCGGCCCCGGGTGCTCGTTGACGATGAGGTCGAGGGATGCCCCGATCGCCGTGAGCGCGACCACCGGACCGGGAAAGCGACGGGCTCCGATCAGGGCGAGCGGGCCGAGAAGGGCGATGCCGATCGAGATCAGCCCCTGCGTCTGCGTCAGCTGGAACATGCGCACGAACGCGATCGCAACCGGCACCTGCACCAGGAACGACACGATCACCGGGATCCACAGGCTGGCCCAGCGCGGCATGCGCCACTCGGGCGGAAGCTGGCCGCCGTGCCAGGCGGACCATTGCTCGTGGCGGTGCATCCACATCGCCTCGCCGAACTGGTGCCGCTGCTCGCGCGTGAGGCGCGGTCGCGCGGGCGAGAACATGGCTCGATGCTACGCGGGCGCCGCCCTCGACCCATCCGCTGCCGGGCGCGCGGAAGATACTCCCGCGGGAGTACATCGGCAGCCATACGTTCCCGCGCTGGGGGCCGCCCTAGCCGGCGGCCGTGATCCGCATGATGGCCCGAAATCCAGCATCAGTCAGCGAGCCGACATTGCCCAATCTCGAAGGGTATCGATCCGGGAGTCGGCTGCGTCGATGACCGATTGACGTGGCTGATATCGGAACCCTGACCGATACAGGTTCAGGGCGTTGACCACCGTCCTACGCCGCCGTCCCCGAGCATCGGTCCACATGATGCTGGGCCAGGCCGTGATCCCCGTGATCGCGGCACGAGGAACGTGTCGGGTGCCGAAGTACCCCCGCACAAAGAGCCCCGCGATGAACGCGCACCAGATGAAGCCGAGTCCGGCGAGCGCGATCACGATACCGGCGATGAGGTTGCCCGCGCGCGGCGAGGTCAGAACGATCGGGAACTGCCCAGAACCCACGAAGCTCCCCCACTTGGACTCGAACCAAGAACCTATCGGTTAACAGCCGATTGCTCTGCCAATTGAGCTATGGAGGATCGCTGCGAACAGCCCGGCTAGCTTAGCAAACGATGGCGGTGGCTCCGCGCTCACCGCTGCAGGGCTGCAAGCTGGTCGACGTACGGATGCAGGGGGTGGCTGAGCACCTCATCCACCTGCCCGTAGCCCACCAGCAGACCCGCATGCATCACCGCGATCTGCTCGGTCATGGTGCGCAACTCGCGCAGATCGTGCCCGACCACGAGGGCAGAGAAGGCCCGCTCGCGCTGCAGGTCGGCGATCACGGTCAGGATGCGCCCGCGCACCAGCACGTCGACGCCCATGGTCGGGTCGTCGGCCACGAGGAGCGTCGGCTCGAGGATGAGCGCCCGCGCCAGCGCGATGCGCTGCCGCTGGCCGCGGCTGAGTTCGTGCGGGTACTTGTTCATCACCGCGAGCGGAAGCCGCACGGCGTCGATCAGCGTCGCGACGGCGGCGCCCGCCTCGAGGCGGTCGTAGCGCCGATCGCGCCGATAGATCGGGTCGGCGACGTTCTCGCCGATGGTCAGATTCGGCTCGAGGGTCGAGCCGCCATCCTGCGGCAGGTAGCCGACCTTGAGCGAGAGCCGGTCCATGCGCCGGGCGGTGGTGCTGCGCAGCTCTTCGCCGAGCACCTCGAGCAGTCCACCGGTGATGTGCGGGGCCTCGCGCTCACCGGGGAGCGTCTGGGCGGCGACGGCGCGCGCCAGGGTGGACTTGCCCGACCCTGCCTCGCCGATCACGCCGAGAATTCCGCCGATCGGGATTTCGAAGTTCACCCCGCTGACCGCTGCCCGACCGTCTGCATAGGCCAGAGACAGATCGGCGGCCCGGACCGCGATCCCCTTGTGCGTCACGCGATCGACCATACCGTTCCCACCTCAGCGCTTGACGAGGGTGCCGAATCGGAACTGCTGGGACGCGTCGAGACAGGCGCCGGACACGTCCGAATGCATGACGACGACCTGGGATGTCTGCAGCAGCGGGAGAATGGGCAGCCCGGCTGCCAGCGAGGTTTGGATGTCCGCGAGATCTGCGGTGCGCTTCGAGGCATCGAGTTCGGTCGCCTGCGCCCTGATCCGGTCGTTGATCGAGGTGTCTCCCGCTGCAGCGGAGGCGACTCCGGCGCTGCCGAAGGTCTGCTGAAGGGAGCGCCCCGCATCGGGGAGGGCGAGGGAGGTCGAGAACTGGTATGCGGGATAGACGCCTGCTCGACGATCGGTCTCGTACTGCGGAAAGTCCGCTTTGTCGAGCACGACCGTGAACAGGCCTCCCCGTTCGAGTTGATTTTTCAACTCGGTGTACTCGGCCTTCGAAGATGCCCCGAAGAGGTTCGTGTTGTATTCGATCTTCAACGAGATCGGGATCGAGAGCCTGGCGTTCTCGAGCAAGGCGGTCGCCTTGTCGACGCTCGGGCCGCCCGCGCCATCGCCGTAGTTGCTCTTCAGCACCGAAATCGCTCCATCGACTCCGTCGGGCACGAACGAGTACAGCGGGAGATCATCGTCGGCACCGGGCGCTGCGGCGAGCTGTGACCGGTCGACCAGGTCGGCGACGGCCTGGCGCACCAGCTGCGACTTCGACGCGTCGCCGGCGTACGGCATCGCGCCAAGGTCGAACACGAGATACTGCACCTCGGTGCCCGGGCCGTCGGCCACGGTATAGCCGGCCTGCTCCCGGAACGCTGCAACGTCAGCAGCTGCGATCCCCTCGGCGACGTCGAGTGTTCCACTCTCCAGGTCGAGGCGCAGGTCGAACGCATTCGAGTAGTGCTTCAGAGAGATGTCGGCGGTCGCCGCAGTTCCGAGTGCTCCGACGTAGTGGGGATTTCGAACGAAGGTGATCAGGCGGCCGGGATGGAAACTGTCGATCGTGTACTGCCCGTCGAAGGCGCGACCTCTGACGATCGTCGCGTCGTCGGTCACGCTCCGCGACGAGAAGACCTGCTCGTCGACGATCGCGGCGGCGGCCGTCGCCAGGACCCGAGGAAACGAGGCGTCCGCCTTCTCGAGTTGGAAGACAACAACTCGGTCGCCCCGCGCGGCGACGGCGGCAAGGCCCGCGAGCACCGGTGCGGCACCACCAGCGGCGTGGATCGCCGCTTGACGCTGGAAACTGAACACCACGTCCGAGGATGTCAGTCGGTGGCCGTTGGCGAACTCGAGACCGGAACGGAGGGTGACGGTGAATCGGGTTGGGCCGGAGAATCCCGCCGACGCCGCCAGATCGGGAACGAGGTTGCTGCTGCCCGGTTGGGAGGTCAGCAAGGACGCGAACACCTGCGTCTGCACCCCGCTCGATCCGCCATCGGATGCCGCGGCGGGGTCAAGATGACTCAGGGAGCTCGTCGTTCCGATCACCATCGAGTCGGACGAGGACGCGGAGGGGGCGGACTCGGAGGCGCATCCGCTCATCAGAAGCGCGACAGCCAAGAACCCGGCGGTCACCGAGGCTCGGCCGCGCCAGGAACTCGTCGATCGCACCTGTGAAATCTACCCCGCGCCCCATCGGTCCCGTGCCCCATCACCCCGTGGTCCGCTACCACGGGCCCGCGCAGCTCGCGACGCTGCCGGATTGCTATTCCTTGCGGAGTTGCCGGCGCTCGGTCTCGAGGGCGACCGACTCGCGGCTGAGGCGATCCCAGCGCTCCTGATCCCCTTCGGACTTGGCGCGCTGCATGGCACCGAGCACTTCGGCCTTCTTCCGCAGCAGATCCCGGTCGACGAGCGCGGCCACGACACCCTCGCAGTACTCGGCGACGGCGTCTTCGCGTTGGGGGATCGGCGCCACCCCGAGTTGGATGACCAGCGACTGGAAGTCGGTGGGCACCTCGGCTCCGACACGCTGCAGCCAATCCGCGGCGCTCGCCTGATCGATGCTCGCGGCGATCCCGTCGCGGATCACCGCCAGGGTCGGATTGCCGAATCGCACCTGCATCGCCCGTGACATCAGCTCGTGGCCGACGGCATCCGGATGCTGCAGCATCGCCATCAGCGCATCTCGCTCGCCGCGCGTGATCGGGTCGGTCGGCAGTTCGGTCAGGTTGATCTCGCTGGCGCGGACCTCGCGCGCTGGCGGAGCCTCGGTCAGGGTCGCCCCGCCGGCGCCGCGGCCGTCGGCGCGCACCGCGCCACGGGCCGAGGTCTCGCGGGATGCGGCGTCGCTGGGCGGGGTGCGTCCGGCTGCGGCGCGTGCAGCCGCCACGGCGCGCGACACCTCATCGGGCTCGAGCCCGAGCCAGCCGGCCAGGCTGCGCACGTAACCGACGCTCATCGCGCGATCCCGGATGCCCGCCACGACCGGGGCCGACGCTCGCAGCGCCGCGACCCGGCCCTCCACAGTCTCGAGATCGTGGCCGGCCAGTTGACGCCGGATCATGAACTCGAACATCGGCTTGCGCGTCGCGATCAGCCGCCGCACGGCGTCGTCGCCGCGCACCCGGCGCAGATCGCAGGGGTCGAGGTTCTCGGGCCCGACCGCGACGAAGGTCTGCGCGGCGAAGCGCTGCTCCTCGGCGAATGCCTTGCTCGCGGCGTTCTGGCCGGCCTCGTCGGGGTCGAAGGTGAAGACCACCTCGCCGGTGCCCTGCGTGTTGACGTTGGCGACATCCCCGAGCACCCGTCGGATGATCTTGATGTGCTCGACCCCGAACGCGGTGCCGCAGGTTGCCACGGCGGTGGTGACGCCGGCCAGGTGGCAGGCCATGACATCCGTGTAGCCCTCGACCACCACCACCTGCTTGCCTTTGGCGATGTCGCGGCGGGCCAGGTCGAGCCCGTAGAGCACCTGGCTCTTGTGATACACCGGCGTCTCGGGGGTGTTGAGGTACTTCGGGCCCTTGTCCTGGTCGTCGGGCAGCAGCTTGCGCGCTCCGAATCCGACCGTCTGGCCGGTGATGTCGCGGATCGGCCAGATCAACCGGCCGCGAAAGCGGTCATAGGCGTTGCCGCGATCGCCGGTGCTGAGCAGCCCGGCCGTGACCAGCTCGTCCACCTTGTAGCCCTGGGCCAGCAGCGCAGTGCGCAGCGCGTCGAACGACTTGGGGGCGAAGCCCACGCCGAATCGCGCGGCCGCGGCGGCGTCGAACCCGCGCTCCCCGAGGAAGTCGCGGCCGAGCTGCGCCTCGGGCGTCACCAACTGCTCTTGGAAGAACTTCTCGGCCGCCGCGTTAGCCGCGAGCAGCCGGGCGCGGTTGCCGTGCTCGGTGGCCTGCGCGCCGTCTTCGTAGTGCAGTTCGAAGCCGATGCGCGCGGCCATGCGCTCGACCGCCTCCTGAAAGCTGACGTGATCCATGCGCTGCAAGAAGGTGAAGACGTCGCCGCTCTCTCCGCAGCCGAAGCAGTGGTAGTAGCCGACCTGCGGCCGCACGTTGAAGCTCGGGCTGCGCTCGTCGTGGAACGGGCACAGGCCCTTGAGCGAGCCGGCGCCGGCGCTCTTCAGCGTCACGTAGTCGCCGATCACATCCGCGAGGTTGATGCGAGACCGGACCTCGTCGATGTCGCTTCTGCGAATCAGGCCGGGCATATCGGTGATTCTACGAGGGGGGTCGGATGTCGTGCCGGTCGGTGATCTGCTTCCTCTCCTCCCCAGGCTGGTTTTGCGAAATAAGTTGTACTACCGAACATACGTTCGAACGGGGAAAATGGGTACATGACCAGCTCCCTTCTCCTGGAAGCACTGCGGCAGGCGCTCGACCGCCTGCAGAGCGCGTCTGTCGATGGTTGGGGCATCGCGACCGACGCCGAATTGAGCGAACTCCTCGCGGCGACCGCGGCACTTCGTCAGGGCGTTGAGCGGCATGCGGCGGTGGGTGCAGGTGAGGTCCTACGACGGTCGCGGCCCGAGCACGGTCTGTCCGGATTCGCGCAGCGGGCTGGCCACCGCACCGTCGAGGAGTTCCTCCGGGTTAAGACTGGAGTTTCCGCGCGCGACGCCTCTGTCGCTGCGCGTGTCGGTGAGATCGCGAGCGCGGGAGGGGCTCTGGGCGACGCCGTTCTGAACGGACGGATCAGCGTCGCCGCGGCCGACGCGATCAACTCCGGGCTCGGGGCGCCCACCGCGGCGATGCCCGCTGATGTCCTCGACCAGGCGGTGGAGCGGCTGTGCAACGATGCGGGGTCGATCGACCCCGATCGCCTGCAGCGGCGCGCCCGCGAAGTGCGCGACGAGCTGGACGAGGCCGGTGTCGCTGATCGCGAGGCGCAGCGCCGAGCGGCTCGATCACTGCGCCTGGTGAGGCAGGCCGACGGGATGACGCGCATCGTCTGGCTGCTCGATCCGGAATCGGCGGCGATCGTCACCGAGGTCTACGACCGAGCGACGTCCCCGCGGCGTGGCGGGCCGCGGTTCGTCGAGCAGCGCGATGCGGCATCCGCAATCCGGGACGATCCTCGAAGCACAGATCAGATCGCGTCCGATTCGTTCACCGAACTGCTGCGTCAGTCAGCCGCTGTCGACCGTGAACTCTTGCTGGGATCGGGGACTCCCGCGGTGCGCATTCTCGTCACGGCGGCGGCGCTCGAGGCACGCCGCGGGCACGGAGTCATGGAAAGCGGCGAGTCGATCTCGATGGCGACGGTCGAGCGGCTGACGTGCTCGGATGGCGCGCTCCCGTTCATCCTCGACGGCACCGGCCAGATTCTCGACCTGGGGCGCGAGCAACGACACTTCAACCGGCGGCAGCGTGACGCGCTCTCGGTACGCGACGGTGGATGCATGTGGCCCGGATGCGATCGGCCGCCATCGTGGACCGAGGCTCACCACATCCACCAATGGGTTCGCGATCACGGGCGAACCGACCTGGCCGACGGGCTTCTGCTCTGCAGACATCATCACCTTCGGCTGCATAACGAAGGTTGGGAGATAGAGCGAAGAGCGGGGCGGTACTGGCTCGAGCCGCCGCCGGGGCGGGGCGCCCGTGGAGCATTACTTGAGACGAAGTCCCGAGCGGTGCGGGAGTTGCTCGCGACCGGCTAGGGCAGGGTCGGCAGCCTCGACCGTGGCATGGCGTCAGGTCAAATGCCGGCGCCGACGCCTCGGAGCAACTGGTCGCTCAGCCCAGGTAGCGCTCGTGCCAGGCATTGGCCGAGACATCGGTCAGCGAGGCCACCTGGTCGACGACGACGCGGCGCCGGGCGGTGTCATCGGATGCCGCGGCCCAGTCCTCCTGGAAGCCGAGGTCGAGATGCTCGGAGCCGGTCGCCCAGAGGTGGTCGGCGAGTTCGGTGAGGATGCCGCGCTGCCGCGCGTAGATCGGCTGCCGCGCGTTGGTCGACATCACGTTGGCCGCGACGATGCCCTTGAGCACGGCGATCTCGGCGCGGGTCTCGACGGGCACCACGACGTCGGCCGCGAACCGCGTCAACGATCCCGAGGGATGCGCGGCCCGCGTCGCCCGCACCGCCTCGCCCGCGAAGCGACCGATCAGCTGGCTCGTGAGGTTCTTCAGCCGCGCGAGGTCGCGACGGCTGCCGCTCCAGGAATCCAGCCACGCCTCGAGATTGTCCAGCCGGTCGAACGCGGCGATCAGGTCGTCGTGCGAGATCTCACCGCCGATCCAGGCGAACATGCTGTTCACCAGGCCGTCATGGTCGGCGCGAGCGCTCAACGCCGGCACGTCGAGGTAGCCGTTGACGATCGCATCCTCGAAATCGTGCACCGAATACGCGATGTCATCGCTGAGGTCCATGACCTGGGCCTCGATGCAGCGAACGCGGGCGGGAGCACCGGCGCGCATCCAGACGAAGGCGGGCAGGTCGTCCGCATAGAAGCCGAACTTGCTCCGGCCGCTCGGGTCGGCCACGCCATCCGCCTCCGACCACGGGTACTTGCAGCTGGCGTCGAGGGTGGCGCGGGTGAGGTTGAGTCCGTAGCTGCGGCCCGGATTGCCGTCGACATCGGGCCCGAAGACCTTCGGCTCGAGCCGCGTGAGCAGTCGGAGGGTCTGCGCATTGCCCTCGAACCCGCCGATCTCGCGAGCCCAGTCGTTGAGCGCGCGCTCCCCGTTGTGACCGAACGGCGGGTGGCCGAGGTCGTGGGCGAGGCAGGCGCTGTCGACGACATCCGGATCGAGGGCGAGGTTGATCGCCAGCTCGCGGCCGATCTGAGCCACCTCGAGTGAGTGAGTCAGCCGATTGCGGGCGAAGTCGAGCCCGCCGGCCGACGGGCTGAGCACCTGCGTCTTGACCGCCAGCCGCCTGAGCGCACTCGAGTGCAGCAGTCGCGCCCGGTCGCGGGCGAAGTCGCTGCGGCGCGAGGAGTGCTGCTCGGGCAGCCAGCGCTCACTGTCCTCCGGCCGATAGCCGGGCGCAGTGGTGTCAGCCACCGCTGTGGTGCAGCTCGGCCTCGGCCACCTCTGCGCGGTGCGTCTCGTTCAGCTCCCGGCTGTCGAGCCAGCCGGAGGGCAGAGTCGGCTGCTTGGGTGTTCCGGCTCGGCCGCGCTGGCCCTCGGCGTCGGCGCCCGGGTAGGGCTGATCGGGGTCGAGCCGGGTCAGGATCTCGTCGATCTCGTCGAGGCTGCTGCTCGTCGCAAGCGCCGCGCGGATCTCGCCGCCGACCGAGTAGCCCTTGAAGTACCAGGCGACGTGCTTGCGCAGGTCGCGGCAGGCGCGGCCCTCGTCGTCGAAGAACTCGATCAGAAGCTCGGCATGCCGGCGGTAGGCCGCCGCCACCTCGCCGAGCGACGGCTGCGCTTTCCGCGTCTCGCCGCGGAATGCAGCCGCGAGGTCGCCGAACAGCCACGGGCGCCCCAGGCAGCCGCGACCGACCACCACGCCGTCGCATCCGGTCTCGTCGACCATCCGTATGGCATCCTCGGCGCTCCAGATGTCGCCGTTGCCCAGCACGGGCACGCTCGTGATGGCGTTCTTGAGCTTCTCGATGGCCGACCAGTCGGCCGTGCCGGAGTAGAAATCGGCCGCGGTGCGCGCGTGAAGCGCGATGCTCGAGACCCCGGCGCCCTCGGCGATGCGACCCGCCTCGAGGTAGGTGAGGTGGTCGGAGTCGATGCCCTTGCGCATCTTGATCGTCAGAGGCAGCGGCCCGGCGGCCGTGACGGCGCTCTCGACGATGTCGCGGAACAGGTCGAGCTTCCACGGGAGTGCCGCTCCCCCGCCCTTGCGGGTGACCTTGGGCACCGGGCATCCGAAGTTCAGGTCGATGTGATCGGCGCGGTCCTCGGCGACCAGCATCGTGACCGCGTCGCCGACCGTCTTCGGGTCGACTCCGTACAACTGGATGCTGCGGGTCGTCTCCGATTCGTGATGCTGAATCAGCCGCAGGCTCTCGGGGGTGCGCTCGACCAGGGCGCGACTGGTGATCATCTCGCTCACGTAGAGCCCGGCGCCGTATTCGCGGCACAGGCGACGGAACGCGGTGTTCGTGATGCCCGCCATCGGGGCGAGCACGACCGGCACATCGAGGCTCAGGGGCCCGATCGTGAGCGGTCGCTGCGGCGCCGATATCGTGGACATGTCTCGATTGTCCCAGATAGGGGTGGATGCATGCCGACAGAGGCCGAGCCAGCGACCGAGTCAGCGCCCGAGCCTGCGCCCCGGAGCGGACGCGAACGCGTCGCCGCCGACGCCGCAACTCGCGGCATCGCCCTGGAGTTCGTGGAGCGCACCAACGCCCGCTCGCTCGAGGAGGCCGCGCAGATCCTCGGGATCACACCCGCCGACATCGTGAAGTCGCTCGTGGTCAAGCGGCACGACGGCAGCTTCCTGTTCGCCGAGATCCCGGGCGACCGGCAGATCTCGTGGTCGAAGCTTCGTGCGGTGGTCGGGGTCAACAAGCTGCAGTTGCCCGAAGCATCCGTGGCTCTCGAGGCAACGGGCTACGAGCGCGGCACCATCACCCCGCTGGGTTCCACGACGGCCTGGCCGGTGTACATCGACGAGCGCGTCGTCGGCCGCCGCGTCTCGATGGGCGCCGGCGAGCACGGCCTGAGCGCCTTCGTCGACGCCGACCGGTTGATCGCCGGGCTTCACGCCACCGTCGCCGACATCAGCGACGAGCTGTCGTCGCGGAGCTAGCTCCGGATCAGATCAGATCAGAATCCACGCGGCGGTTCATGACCGCCTGCTGGTGATGAGCAGGGATCTCGCAGAACTCGCCCACACAGCTCGCGGCATCCGCGTCGCCGAGCAGGTGCAGCCCGGGGGCCACGGGATCCGTCGGCACGATCTGAATCGGCGCCGTCATCGCGTCGCTCATGCCACCGCCGCCTTCTCGTCTCGAACCTGTGTCAGCAGGTTAGCGAAGGTGGAGGCATCCTGAGCGCCGGACACCCCGTACTTGCCGTCGATCACGAAGAACGGAACGCCCTGGATGCCGTATTCGACCGCACGGCTCTGGTCTGCCCTCACCGCGTCGAGATACTCGTTCGCGGTGAGCGACCGCACCACGTCATCGCGGTCGAATCCGAGCTCCGCGGCCAGGTCGGCCAGATCGTCGACGCGGCCGACGTGCCGGCCCTGCTCGAAGTAGGCGGCGAGCAACCGCTCCTTCATCTCGAGCTGGCGGCCGTGCGCCTTGGCGTAATGGATGAGCTGGTGGGCGAGCACGGTGTTGGTGTGCTGCAGCGCGTCGTAGTCGTAGTGAAGTCCGACCGATTCGGCGATGCCGGTGACCCGGTCGAGCATCCCGTCGATCTTGTCGGCCGGGAATCCGCGGCCCACCAGATAGTCGTGCTCGCTGCCGTCGAAGTCGACCGGGGTGTCGGGCGAGAGTTCGAAGGAGTGGTACTCCACCTCGAGGTCGCCGCCGAACTCGGCAGCGCCAGCCTCGAACTTGCGCTTGCCGATGAAGCACCACGGGCAGGCGATGTCGCTCCAGATGTCGACCTTGATGGGTTCGCTCATGTGAGAGTCAACCGGATGACGAGTCAGCTATTCCCCGCGGCCGCAGGGGCCGCGCCGGCAGCGATCGGCGCGAGTACGCGCTGGATGCCGCGCTTGCGCGCCGCGCGATCGATCCAGATCGCATAGGGAACCATCGTCACGACCGAGACCAGGAACGAGAGGAAGAGCGGCACGGGATCCCCGCCGGCGTTCGAACTGGTCGAGGTGGTTCCGCCCAGGCTCGAGGCCAGGGCCAGGAAGGCCAGCGTGTTGTTGACCGCGTGCAGCGCGATGCTCGACTCGATCCCGCCGGTGCGCCAGGTGACGAAGCCGGCGACCAGCGCGAACAGCGCGACATCGGCCGTCGCCCAGGTCAAAGAGCCGGCGTCGCTCAGGTATTGCGTGTGCGCGGCGGCGAACGGGATGGCGCTGAGCACGATCACGAGGGGCGCAGAACGCAGCCACCCCCCGAACATCTGGCTGACGAGTCCGCGGAACGCGAACTCCTCGGCCGCAGCCTGCAGCGGGGTGACCACCAGCACGATCACGGCGCAGATCAGGAACGTGCCGAGCGGGATCGTCGGCGCAACGACGCTGTCGCCCCCGATGAACAGCGGCAGCGCGAAGAACTGAAGCAGCGTGGCGACCACCGTGACCGCGAGTGCCGGAAGCAGGCTGAACGCCAACCACCGCCACCGGAAGCGGAACTGCACGGAGCGCAGCACGGCGAGCGGCCGCAATCCGACGATCAGGTAGCCGATCAGGGTCGCGGGCAGCAGGGTCGCGACGCCGATCAACCCGACGGACACCGACAGCGGATCGCCGGCATCCACGACCCCGAAGAGTTTCAGAAGGCCGCTCGTCGCGCTCTGCGTCGAACTGAAGTCGATCCGGCCCTGCGTCACGGCGATCACCACGCCGATGACCACCACGGTCGCGGTGAAGACGACCCACAGCACGGCCGTGATCAACAGGGCGACCAGGGGCTTCCACCAGCGGTAGCCGGGCAGTGCGCGCAGCAGACGGTGATACGGGAGCGGCGGGGGCGCGGGCGCGACGGCCTCGCTCACGAACCCAGCAGCCGCTCGGCCAGGTAGCCGACGAGGCGATCGAGCGACACGCGCTCCTGCCCCATCGTGTCGCGCTCGCGCACGGTGACGGCCTTGTCGTCGAGGGTGTCGAAGTCGACCGTCACCGCGAACGGCGTGCCGATCTCGTCCTGCCGGCGGTACCGGCGACCGATCGCACCGGCGTCGTCGAACTCGATCATCCAGTGCTGGCGCAGCTCGTCGGCGAGTTCTTTGGCGACCGGCGAGAGCTGCTCGTTGCGCGAGAGCGGAAGCACGGCGACCTTGATCGGCGCGAGTCGTCGATCGAGCCGCAGCACCGTGCGCTTGTCGACACCGCCCTTGGTGTTCGGCGCCTCGTCTTCGGCGTAGGCGTCGACCAGGAACGCCATCAGGGCGCGGGTGAGGCCGAATGCGGGCTCGATCACATACGGGATCCAGCGCTCGTTCTTGGTCTGGTCGAAGTACGACAGGTCGACGCCCGACTTCTCGGAATGGGTCTTGAGGTCGAAGTCGGTGCGGTTGGCGACGCCCATCAGCTCGCCCCACTCACTGCCGGCGAACCGGAAGCGGTATTCGAGGTCGATGGTGCGCTTGGAGTAGTGGCTGAGCTTCTCTTTCGGATGCTCGTAACGCCGCACGTTGTCGGGGTTGAGGCCGTGCCCGATGAACCAGTCGTAGCAGGCGTCGATCCAGTAGTCGAACCACTCCTCATCGGTGCCCGGCTCGACGAAGAACTCCATCTCCATCTGCTCGAACTCGCGGGTGCGGAAGATGAAGTTGCCGGGCGTGATCTCGTTGCGGAAGCTCTTGCCGACCTGCGCGATGCCGAACGGAGGCTTCATGCGCGCGCTCGAGAGCACGTTGGCGAAGTTGACGAAGATGCCCTGCGCGGTCTCGGGGCGCAGGTATGCCATCCCCTCCTCGTTGTCGACCGGGCCGAGGAAGGTCTTCAGCAAACCGGAGAAGTTCTGCGGCTCGGTCCAAGCCCCGGGCTGGCCGGTGTCGGGGTCGCGGATGTCGGCCAGGCCGTTCGCCGGCGGATGCCCGTGCTTCTCCTCATACGCCTCGAGCAGATGATCGGCTCGGTAGCGCTTGTGGGTGTGCAGCGATTCGACGAGCGGATCGGAGAACACTTCGACGTGACCGGACGCCTCCCAGACCTGGCGCGGCAGGATCACCGAGGAGTCGATGCCGACGATGTCGTCCCGGGTCTGCACCATGAACTTCCACCACTCGCGCTTGATGTTCTCTTTCAGCGCGGCGCCGAGCGGGCCGTAGTCCCATGCGGATCGGGAGCCGCCGTAGATCTCCCCCGATTGGAAGACGAAGCCCCGTCGCTTGGCGAGGGAGATGATCGATTCGAGCGGATTGGGCGTGGCCACAGAGGACTCCAGGGGTCAGCCGCGCCGGCTTGCGCGGTTGGGCGAGGAGCCCAGCCTATCGGGGCGGACGAGCCACCCGGATCAGCGCTTCAACGCCCGGATGACGGCCGTCACGTCGCTGGGGTCGTTCCACAGGTGGAACGACGCGCGCAGGCGCCCCGCGCGACCCGAGATGCGGATGCCGGCGTCGAGCAGGGTGCGAAGATCGTCGCCATGGGCATCCGCCCAGGTCACGATCGGCTGGTGCTGCTGCGGAATGCCGAGCTCATCGCACAGCTGATCGCCCAACCCTGAGGTGAGTGCCCAGACCTCGGCGATGTCCAGTCCGGCGAACAGTCCGATGGACTGCTCGGCGCCGATCCAGGCCTGCCAGGCCGGCGAGACATCGAAGCGGCGCGCGTCGTGGGCGAGCTTCATCTCTGGACCGTAGGTGCTCGTCCAGACGTCGTCGCCCGCGTACCACCCGGCCTGCAGCGGGGTCAGCAGCGGGTCGACGCGCTCGCTGAGCGTCATGAAGGCGACGCCGCGCGGCGCGCACAGCCACTTGTAGCTGTGGCAGACCGTCACGTCGAACAGGGATGCGTCGACAGGCAGCACCCCGGCCGCCTGGGTGAAGTCGCAGAAGGTGTAGGTGCCGGTGCGTGCGGCCGCCTCCCGCAGAGCGGCTACATCGGCCACGATCCCATTCCGGGACTGCACCATCGAGAACACCACGAGCCAGGTCTCGTCGGTGATCGCATCGGCCAGGGCCTCGAGGGGCACCGACCGCACCCGGATGCCCGTCCGCTGCAGGAAGGGGAACACAATCGACGAGAAATCGTGGTCCGCCACCAGCACTTCAGCCCCCTCGGGCACGGCCGCGGCCACGATCGAGGTGAGCACCGAGGTCTGAGAGCCGGTCGTCACCCTGCCGGCCGGCACGCCGACCAGCCGGGCGTAATGCTCGCGCGTGCGGGCGATCACCGGGTCGTAGCCCTGCGGATCGCGGTTCGCCACGGCCCACGCCGCCAGATCCGCGGTCAGCGCCTCGACGGCGCTCCGCGGCGGGATGCCGATGGATGCCACGGCCAAGTAGCCGCGCGGGTCTCCGAATTGCGCAATGGCGGCGGCAAGGGCGTCGGAGATCATCCTCCGAGCATGAGCGGTGCGGCTCCGCTCCACAAGAGACCACCGGCACGGCCTTGGACTCGGCATACAATCGGCGGACGCCGCAGCAGGAACCGCAGCCCGTGCGGACGCCGCGGCGCATCCTGGTCGCGGGAGTGAGCGGCGCCGGAAAGACCACATTGGCGGTCCGGATCTCGCGAGCCACCGGCATCCCGCATACCGAGATCGACTCGCTGAAACACGGCGAGGACTGGATGCCCCGTGACACGTTCGCAGACGATGTCGAGCACTTCACGGGATCACATCATCCGGGGGGCGTGGCGCACCCGGAATGCTTGGCGCGGCCATGTCGCCGACGCGGCGGCCGCGCATCCGGATCTGCGCGTCATCCGGCTGCGGTCGCGCACCGAGGTTGAGAGCTGGGTGAGCTCACTCTAGAGAGCCGGCGCGTCCACCGCGCCGCCGAAGCGCCGGGCCCGACTCGCGTAGAGCTCGATGGCCTGCCAGAGATCGACGCGAGAGAAATCGGGCCAGAGCGTGTCGAGAAAGACCATCTCGGCATAGGCGCTCTGCCAAAGCTGGAAGTTGCTGGTGCGCTGCTCCCCCGAGCTGCGCACGAAGAGGTCGACGTCGGGGACGTCCGGAATGTACAGGTGCTTCTGGATGGTCTTCTCGGTGATGCCCGAGGGCTTCAGGCGGCCGGCCCTGACCTCGTCGGCGATCGCGCGAACAGCATCCGTGATCTCAGTGCGACCGCCGTAGTTGACGCACATGGTGAGGGTCAGGGTGTCGTTGTGGGCTGTGAGCCGCTCGGCGAACTGCAGCTCGCCGATCACGCTGCGCCACAGCCGCGGGCGACGGCCCGCCCAGCGCACCCGCACCCCCCAATCGTTGAGCTGATCGCGGCGCCGGTGCAGCACGTCGCGGTTGAAGCCCATCAAGAAGCGCACCTCCTCGGGGCTGCGCGACCAGTTCTCGGTCGAGAACGCGTAGACGCTCAGGTGCTTCACTCCGATCTGGATGGCGCCGGCCACGACATCCAGCAGGGCCGCCTCCCCGGCTCGGTGGCCTTCGATGCGCGTCAGGCCCTGCCGGTTCGCCCAGCGGCCGTTGCCGTCCATGACGATCGCGACGTGATCCGGTACGGCGCCGGCCGCGATCGCCGGTGGGTAGAGACCTGTCCAGTCGATCGGCTTGAAGTCGACGGCGTCGCGGTGGGTCTTGGGTACCGGGCTCATGCGATCGTGCGGTCCTGGTGCTCGAGCGAGCGCAGGCCGCGCTCCAGGTGGAACTGCGTGTAGGCGGCGACGACGCCGCTGGCCTGCGCCTTGGAGCGCTCGTCTGCGGCCTCGGCGGCCTGCCACTCCCCCGCGAGCAGCGCGGCCAGCAGTCCGAGAGTCGCGACGTCGAGCCGCGGGGCGCCATGCGGGGCGACCTCGTCGCTCACGACCCCGCCGAGCTGCACGACGAAGGCGGTGTGCGGTCCCGGGGCGCCGGTGACCGCGCAGTCGACGAAGCTCGGCGCCCACCCGGCGATCGAGAGGGCGCGCAGCAGATAGGAGTCGAGGGTCAGCCCCGGAGAGTGCTCGCCTTTGGCCAGCGACCGCAGCGCCCCGACCAGCAGCAGATAGTGCTGGATGCCCGCCTCGTGGTCGCTCAGGCGATCGGCCGCCTCGACCATCGCATTCGCCGCCGTGAAGCTCGGGTAGTCGCCGACGATGTCGGCCCCGTACGAGCCGAGGCTCTCGGCCTGCTGCACGATGTCGAGCGAACGCCCGATGTAGAACAGCCCATCCACCACCATGAACGGTTCGAGCCGCGCCCCGAAGCGCGAACCGGTGCGCCGCACCCCTTTGGCGACGGCGCGGATCTTGCCGTGCTGTCTGCTCAGCATCGTGACGATGCGGTCGGCCTCACCCAGCTTGTGGGTGCGCAGCACGACGGCTTCGTCACGGTAGGTCGGCACCTGACTAGTCTCCCAGGGTCTTGTCCTCCACAGCCGCAAGAGCGGAGGGAATAGCTCAGGACGTGCAGGAGACTTGTCAGGTGCAGATCCTCAGCGAGCGAGCCCGGGCGTTCGTCACCGAGCGGCACCTCGCCACTCTCTCCACCCTCGCGGCCGACGGGACCGTCCACACGGTGCCCGTGGGGTTCACCGTGAAGGACGGCGTGGCGCGGGTGATCGCGAGCGGGTCATCGCAAAAAGTGCGCAACATCCGGCTGCGGAAGCACGCCACGATCAGCCAGTACGACGGAGCGACCTGGATCACGCTGATCGGCACCGGGCGCGTGCTCGATGATGCCGAGTCTGTGGCCGAAGCGGTGGCGCTCTACGCCGAGCGCTATCGGCAGCCGCGGGTGAACCCGGAGCGCGTCGCGATCCTGATCGACATCACAAAGGTGATGGGGTCGCCGGGCATGAAGCCCGACGGCGCGCCAAACTAGCACCATGGCGGACTACATCTGGCGGGGTCTCGAGTACGACGGACTCGAGCGGATCCGCGTCGACGAGGGCGGCATGGTGCGCGCCTCGTCGATCATCGACTCCGCCCGCGGGCGTTACAGCTACGAACTGGTCTGCGAGAGCGACTGGACCTTCCGCCAGCTCCGCCTCGAATCCGCCGCCCAGGAGCGCACCCTGCTGATCACCTTCGACGGCCGCGGCGGCTGGGAGGTCGACGGCGAGAAGCGCAGCGACCTGGCCGACGCGATCGACTTGGACCTGGCGATCACTCCGTTCACCAACACGCTGCCGATCCGTCGGCTGGATCTCGCGGTCGGCGACGAGGGCGACGTGACGGCCGCCTACGTCTCGTTCCCCGATCTCGAGGTGACCGTCGACGAGCAGCGCTACACCCGGCTGGAGGAGGACCTCTACCTCTACGAGTCGCTCGACAGCGACTTCAGCCGAGAGATCACGGTCGATCTCGACGGGATCGTCGTCGAC
>DASTNC010000093.1:0-2936 GCA_035721225.1 Pseudolysinimonas sp. | reverse complement strand
GACGTCTTCGACCTCGGTGGGGGTGAAGACCTCTTTGCCCGCGCTCGCGAGCGGGTGGCCCGCGCCGGTCAGGAACTCCTTCTTGAAGGCGTCGACGCCCTTCTCGAGCTCGGCCTTGGTGTCGTCCTCGAGCTTGCCGCTGTCACGGATCGTCTCGAGCACCTTGGTGTTGCGCGCGAAGTAGTCGTGCAGTTCCGCCTCGAAGCGCAGCACGTCTTCGACGGGCACGTCATCCAACTTGCCGTTGGTGCCTGCCCAGATCGAGACGACCTGCTTCTCGACCGGGAACGGTGAGTACTGCGGCTGACGCAGCAGCTCGGTGAGGCGGGCGCCGCGGTCGAGCTGGCGGCGGCTGGTGGCATCCAGGTCCGACGCGAACAGGGCGAAGGCCTCGAGCGAGCGGTACTGGGCGAGCTCGAGCTTCAGGGTGCCGGAGACCGACTTGATGCTCTTCACCTGGGCGTCGCCGCCCACACGGGACACCGAGATGCCGACGTCGACCGCCGGGCGCTGGTTGGCGTTGAACAGGTCGGACTGCAGGAAGATCTGGCCGTCGGTGATCGAGATCACGTTGGTCGGGATGTACGCAGACACGTCGTTGGCCTTGGTCTCGATGATCGGCAGGCCGGTCATCGATCCCGCGCCGAGCTCGTCGTTCAGCTTCGCGCAGCGCTCGAGCAGCCGCGAGTGCAGGTAGAAGACGTCACCCGGGTATGCCTCGCGTCCCGGCGGGCGGCGCAGCAGCAGCGACACCGCGCGGTAGGCCTCAGCCTGCTTGCTCAGGTCGTCGAAGATGATCAGCACGTGCTTGCCGTCGTACATCCAGTGCTGGCCGATGGCCGAGCCGGTGTAGGGCGCCAGGTACTTGAAGCCGGCCGGGTCGGACGCCGGCGCGGCGACGATGGTGGTGTACTCCATCGCTCCCGCGGCTTCGAGCGCGTCTTTGACCGCGGCGATCGTCGAGCCCTTCTGGCCGATCGCCACGTAGATGCAGCGCACCTGCTTGTTGACGTCGCCCGAGGCCCAGTTGTCGCGCTGGTTGATGATGGTGTCGATCGCGATGGCGGTCTTGCCGGTCTGGCGGTCGCCGATGATCAGCTGCCGCTGACCGCGGCCGATCGGGATCATGGCGTCGATGGCCTTGATGCCGGTCTGCATCGGCTCGTGCACGCTCTTGCGCTGCATGACGCCGGGAGCCTGCAGCTCGAGGGCGCGACGACCGTCGGTGGCGACCTCGCCGAGTCCGTCCATCGGGTTGCCGAGCGGGTCGACGACGCGGCCGAGGTAGCCGTCGCCGACGGCCACCGACAGCACCTCGCCGGTGCGGGTGACCTTCTGACCCTGCTCGATGCCGTCGAACTCGCCGAGCACGACGACGCCGATCTCGCTCTCGTCGAGGTTCAGGGCGAGGCCGAGGGTGCCGTCTTCGAAGCGCAGCAGCTCGTTGGCCATGGCGCCGGGCAGGCCCTCGACGTGCGCGATGCCGTCTGCGGTGTCGAGCACTGAGCCGACCTCGGTCGCGCTCGCCTGCGCGGGCTGGTACGAGTCGACGAAGCTCTGCAGGGCGTCGCGGATCTCGTCGGGGCTGATGGTGATGTCTGCCATGGGGTGTCCCTTGTGCGTTGTGGTCTGGGTGCCGGGTCAGCCGGCGAGCTGGAGTTTGAGGTCGGCGAGGCGGGAGGCGATGGTTCCGTCGATGACGTCGTCGCCCACCTGCACCCGTGCGCCGCCGACGACGGTCGGGTCGGTCACGAGGTGGAGCTGGATGTCGCTGCCGTACTGCTTGGTGAGTGCCGCCGCGAGCCGCTTCTGCTGGGCCGCGCTCAGCGGGGCGGCCGAGGTCACTGTCGCGATGCGGCGCGCGCCCGCGGCGGCAACGATGTCTGCGGCGCCGGCCAGCATCTCGCCGATGCGGCGGCCGCGGGGGCTGCTCACCAGGTGCTCGATGATGGCCACGGTGCCGGCGTGCGCCTTCGTGCCGATGAGCTGCTGCACGATGGCGGCTTTGCCCTTCGGGTCGGCGAGTTTGCTGCCGAGCGCCAGTTCGAGCGACGCATCGCCCGCGGTGATGCGGGCGAAGTCGAACAACTCGGACTCGATGACGGCCGAGTGGCTGTCGCCCTGCGCGATGGCCCGGATGCCCACCTGCTCGAGCCCGTCGACCAGCTCATCGCCCGTGGACCAGCGCGAGTTCACGATGGTGCCGACGAGCTTCGTCGCGGTCGCCGATATTCCCGGGAAGATCTGGGCCACCAGTCGCGACTTGTCCGTCGGGGCGACTGAGGGGTCGGCGAGGATCGCGCGCAGCTGCGCCGAGTCGTCGACGGCTCGACCGACTGCCAGCAGCTGCTCGCCCGTGGCGACGGTGACGCCCGAGGTCGCGACCAACTGGTCGACAGCGGCGGCCAGAGCCTGCCGGGATGCGGAGCCCATTACCGACGGGCTCCCGACGGTCGGGCCTCGGCGGCCGCGGCATCCACGGTCTCGAGGTCGGTCAGGAAGCGGTCGACGATGGCAGCCGAGCGCTTGTCGTCGGCGAGGCTCTCGCCGATCACGGTGGATGCCAGGCCGAGGGCCAGCGATCCGACCTCGGTGCGCAGCGAGGTCAGCGCCGACGAGCGCTCCGCCTCGATCTGCGTCTGCGCGTTCGCGACGATGCGGGCGGCATCCGCCTGCGCCTGCTCGACCAGCTCCGCCCGGATCTTCTTCGCGTCTTCGCGCGCCTGATCGCGGATGCGGCCGGCCTCGGCTCGCGCCTCGGCCAGCTGGGCGTTGTACTGCTCGAGCGCCTGCTGCGCGCCGGCCTGCGCCTCTTCGGCCTTCTTCAGGCCGCCGGCGATCGCCTCGGTGCGCGCGTCGAGCGCGGCGTTCATGCGCGGGACGACCTTCCAGATGAAGATCACCAGCACGATGGCGAACGAGATTCCGCCCCAGAC
>DASTNC010000092.1:0-19775 GCA_035721225.1 Pseudolysinimonas sp. | reverse complement strand
GGCGTCCCATCCGCCCGCGGCGACGTCGGGGCTACTTGCCCCAGACCTTCGTGAACACGTCGCGGTACCCGCTCTTCGGGTCGAACACGTCACCGTCCGGCACGTTCGCCTTCGTGATGAGTCCGGGTGCCGCCACGAAGGTGGAGGGCGCCTGGCCGGCGAGCGCGCGGTTCGTCTCGTCGACGAGCTGCCAGCCCTGCAGGATCAGGGGCTCGGCAACGGTGGCCGCCTGGTAGTCGACCGTGCGGATGCGCTGGAACTCAGCGGAGTCGCCGTCACCGGCCGCGACCGACTTCGGCGGTCCCGCGGGGTCCTTGCCCGCGTCGCGCAGGGCCGACTGAGCACCACCGAAGTAGTTGCCGTTGATCGCCAGCAGGTAGGTCAGCTTGTCGCCGTTCTGCTGCAGCAGGTTCGAGATGATGCCGGGCATCCGCTGGTCGGCTTCGGCGATCGGCGAGTCCTGGTAGCTGAGCACCTTGCAGCCGGTGCACGCCTCGATGTAGGCCTTCATGGCGTCAGCCTTCTCGACGGCGATCGCGTACTGACCGTCGGTGAAGATCGCGACGCCCGCCTTGCCGTTCGAGTCGGCGACGGCGTAGGCCGCTGCCAGCTGCGAGACGACCAGCGGGTCGGTCGTGACGTTCGTGAAGAGTCCGCTTCCCGGACCTGCGGCCGCAGCAGCGTGCCAGCCGATCACCGGGATGCCCGCCGACTTCGCCTGGGCGATCGCAGCCGACTGCTCGGTGGCATCGAACCCGCCGGCGATGATGGCGGCCGGCTTCGCGGCGATCGCCTGGTTCATCGCGTCGGTGCGACCCTGTGCGGTGGCCTTGCCGTCGTAGACGTCGACGGTCCAGCCGATCACCTTGGCGGCCTCCTGAACCCCGGTCAGCACGGTGTTGATGCCGCCGTTGGTCAGATCACTTCCGACATAGGCGATGTGCGCGCCGGGCTTCTGCGCGGTCGGACCCGTCGATTCGGGGGTGAACCCCTTCGTGGCGTTGAGGCTCGCGTCGACGAGCGACTTCGAGAAGGCGACGATGTCGCCCTTCGGGATGATCGACGAGAAGTCCTCGCCGGACTTGGTGGCCGCGGGAGAACTCGCGCCCCCCGAGACGGTGCCGCTTGCGCAGGCGGAGAGAGCGAGGCCCAGGGCAAGCGGAATGGCCGCGAGGGCCACCCATCGCCGACGTGTGGTGCTGTGCGTCATGATGCTTCCTTTCCTTCAGGTGCGGCCGAGGCGGAATCGCTGCCGCCGGCCTCCGGGGGTGATGCGGATGAAGTGGCCGATGGTGCATCGGCCCGTGCGACCCTGCGACGGCTCGCGAGCGAGGCGATCGTGATGGCGGCGACGAGGGTGAGGCCGTTGAACAGCGGCTCCAAGTAGAACTGGCCGGGCAGAAGTTGCTGCAGGCCCGAGATGCCGATCGTGGCGATCGCCACGCCGAGGATCGTGCCCAGCGCATTGACCCGCCCGGGCCGGATGGTGGTGGATCCGAGGAACGCGGCGGCGAGGGCGGGAAGGAGGTACTCGGGCCCGATGTTGGCCTGGGCGACGCCGGCCTGCCGAGACGCCAGCAGGATGCCCGCGAGGGCCGTCAGCATCCCCGACGCCGCCATGGCGCCGATGATGTAGCGCCGCCGCGGAATGCCGCTCAGCCGCGCCGCCGCCGGGTTGGCGCCCACGGCGTACAGGTAGCGCCCGACCGGCAGGTAGTCGAGCACGAGCCAGAGGATCACCCCGAGCAGCACCGCGATCACGAAGGGGCCGGGAATGGGCCCGAGACTCCACTGCGACAGGCCGTCGAAGGCCTGGGCCCGCTGGCCGGCGGAGTCCGTGATCTGCCGGCCGCCGGTGTACCAGTAGGTGATCGCGTAGATCACCTGGCCGGTCGCGAGCGTGGCGATGAAGGCATCCACCTGGGCCAACTCGATCAGCAGCGCGTTGAGCAGCCCGATCACGGCACCGCCCACGAGAACCAGCAGGATCACCAGTCGGTAATCGATGCCGTGCAACTGCCATGACAGCGACATCACCTGCCAGAGCCCGACGCCGTAGCCGATCGACAGATCGATCTTGCCGGCGATCATCGGGACCGTCACCGCGAGCGCCAGGATCAGCAGCACCGACTTGCCGGCGGCCAGAAGCTGGAAGTTGAGCAGCGACGCGAAGGTGTCGGGTCGGAGGATCGCGAAGATCACGAACAGCACGACGGTGAGAATCACCATGCCGTAGTTGGAGGTGAGCTTGCGATGCCAGCTCGCGCCGCGGCCCGGCTCCAGCGCGGTCGACTTGACCGAGGTGTTCATCGTCATGATTCGGTTCTCCGGTTCGAGGTGGTGAGCGCTTTCGACTCGTGAAGCTCTGAGGCGGCCGCCACGAGGTTGGCGATCGTCAGCTCGGATCCCGACAGCTCGGCCACGATCGCGCCGCGATCGAGCACCAGCGCGCGATGCGCGATCTTGGCGACTTCCTCCATGTCGGTCGACACGACGATGGCGGCCATGCCGTCTTTCACGGCATCCCGCAATAACGCGTAGATCTCGGCCTTGGCACCGACGTCGACACCCATCGTCGGCTCTTCGAGCACGACAGCCGCGCGGTCGACGCCGAACCAGCGGGCCAGGATGACCTTCTGCTGGTTGCCGCCGGAGAAGGTGTCGAGGGCGATCTCGGGGTCGGCCGGGCGAACATCGAAGCGCTGGAGCAGGGGCTCTGCCCGTCGTCTCTCGGCCCGGGCCGTCAGGAACTGCCACGCGCGTCGGCCCCACACCGACGGGTTCAGGAAGAGGTTCTCGCGAGCCGTCAGCCCCCCGGCGACCGCCTCGGTCTCGCGGTTCGAGGTCGCGAAGCCGAGACCGCGCTGCACCGCGTTGAACGGGGATCGCGGAACGTAGGGTGCTCCGTCGAGGGTCATGCTGCCGCTCTCGATCGGGACCGCGCCGACGATGGCGCGTCCGAGTGCGTCCTGCCCGGCGCCGCGCAGCCCGCACAGGGCGAGCACCTCGCCCGCGTGGACCTCGAAGCTCACCGGCGGCGATGCGGCAAGGCGCACCTCGCTCAGCTGCACCCGGACATCAGCGCGCGGGGGCTCGAAGACGGTCGCGGTCGTCTCGTGGCCGACGATCAGCTCCACGAGTTCGTCCTGCGGAAGGCTCGGCGTGGAGCGTTCCGCGACGACCTGGCCGTTGCGCATGATGACCACCCGCTGCGAGATCTGGTAGACCTCATCCAGCCGGTGCGACACGTAGATCATTCCGACCCCGGAGTCGCGCAGGCGGCGCAGCACCGTGAACAGGCGATCGACGTCGGCAGCGGGCAGTGAGGCGGTCGGCTCGTCGAGGACGAGCAGCTTGGGTTTGCTGACCAGGCTCCGCGCGATCGCCAAAAGGCTGCGCTCCGTGCGCGGCAGGTCGAAGATCCTGGCGTCCGGATCGATGCCGCCGCCGACCGCGCTGAGAACCTCGAGGGCCTGCTCCCGCATGCGCTTCGCGCTGATCAGCCCGAAGCGGCGCGGGTATCCCAGCGACTGCGCGATGTTCTCGGCGACGGTCATCCAGTCGACCAGGCCGAGGCTCTGGTGCACGAACGAGATCTGCCTGCGCACGCCCGGGGCGTCCAGATCGGCGCCGCTGAGCAGCATCCGGCCGCGATCCGGTTTGTAGACGCCAGCCAGCATCTTGATCACGGTCGACTTGCCCGCGCCGTTCTCGCCGAGCAACGCGACGATCTCGCCCTGGTCGACATGGAAGCTGACGTCTTGCGCGGCATGCGTGGCGAAGAACGACTTGTCGAGGCCTTCGACCGTGAGCAGCGGGAGAGCGTGTTCATCCGGCTGATCAGTGTTCAGGCCCACGGGGGCGGAGTTCTGTCGTGGCACGAGGCATGTCCTCTCAGTCGACCGCGAACGGGGCGAGGCGCGTCGCCAAAGTCTGAAGTTCGATCACGAGTTGGGCGCGCACCTCGGGGGTGACGCGCTGAGACAGCAGCGTGGTGCTGACGGCCGCGGGGCGGTCGGCTCCGGGAATGGCCACCCCGAGGCAGGTGACGCCGATCGTGTTCTGCTCGTCATCGATGGCGTACCCCCGTTCGCGCACGCGAGCGAGGTCGCGCCGCAGTTCGGCGACGGTGCGGTGCGAGCGCTTGGTCGGCCTCGGCAGCGCACCCAGCCCGTCGAGCAATTCGGCCAGCCGCTCGGCCGGGAGCGCCGCGAGCATCGCCTTGCCCAACGAGGTCACGACCGCCGGCATGCGGCGACCGATGTCACTGGCGAGTCGGATCGGCTGCTGGCCGTCATGACGCGCCAGGTAGAGCACCTCGGCCCCGTCGAGCGTGGCGAGCAGCACGGTGTCGCGACGCAGCGTCGGCAGGGTGTTGACCGCGCGCCGGAACTCCGCGACGAGGTCGGTCGACCCGAGCACCGCTTGACCGAACTCGATTGCCTTGAACCCCAGTAGCCACCCGGTTCCGACGTGGCGCACCATGCCGGTGGCCTCGAGAGTCACGAGCAGATTCGACGTCGACGATTTGGGCAGCGGGATCGCCGCGGCGATCTCGCTCAGGGTCGCCGGTCCTCGGTGCGCGGCGATCGCATCGAGCACCTGGATGGCGCGGAAGGCGGCAGGAGCAGGCACGCTCGCCGCGCCGACCGACGCCCGCGGCTCATCGAGGATCGTCATGAGACCCGCCCCCGGTGCGCCGCGTCGCGGGTGGTCGTGGCGATCGCGTAGATGCTGGTGGTCGCCGCGACGAAGAGGGTGCTGCCGTCGGGGCCGCCGAAGCACAGATTGCCGACCGTCTCGGGAACCGGAATGCGACCGAGCTCCGCGCCGTCCGGCCCGAAGATCTGCACCGAGTCGGCGCTCGACGACCACACCCTGCCCTGCTCGTCGACCCGGATGCCGTCGGCGAGGCCGGGCTCGACCACCGCGAAGACGCGAGGCGCGCTGCACGAGAAGTCCGCCGCCACGTCGTAGGCCACGATGTGGTGGTTGCCGGTTCCGTCGGTGCGGAGGGCCGCCGAGGTGTCGGTGACGTAGAGAACCGACTCGTCCGGCGAGAAGGCGAGACCGTTCGGCTCCTCGACGTCGCGGATCATGGCGTCGACGCGCCCGTCGACCGGATCGATGCGGAAGACGTAGTTGCCGCCGTACTCCGGGGCGCCCGGATGTCCCTCGTGCGCCTGGATGATGCCGTAGGGCGGATCGGTGAACCAGACCGCTCCGTCGGAGGCGACGACCACGTCATTCGGCGAGTTCAGCCGGTGCCCGTTCCAGCGGTCGGCGACGACCGTGACCGCGCCGTCGACCTCGCGCTCGATGGCCCGACGCCCGTGCGAGCACTGCACGACGCGACCGTCCAGGTCGAGCGTGCGCCCGTTCGTGAACTCGACACCGGTGCGGTGGATCCTCAGCGCGCCGTCCCGCGGGTCGACCTCGAGGATCCGATCTTCGGGAATATCGCTCCAGCGCAACCGCCCATCGGCGGGGAGCCAGACGGGCCCCTCCGACCAGGTCGCGCCCGTCGTGATCCGCTCCAGGCGCGCACCATCGGGCACGAGCCCGGGTGCGATCGCCACGGAGCGGTCCAGGATCATCGGTGATCTCCTTCGTTGGAGCAACTAAAGCAAGGGGGACGAACCGGGGCAAGCGGTTTGTTCGAAATCCTGAACAGCGTTCCAAAACCCTGACCCGCGCATCGGGCGCCGACCAGTCCCGGTCATCCGCTCGCCCCGAACCGCAACAGCACTTTTCCCGAGCGCGCGGAATCCCGAGCGAGCTCGAACGCCTCGAGTGCGTCGGATGCCGCGAACTCATGCGTCACGACGGGACCGACCCGCAGCTCTCCGGAGGCGAGCGCCGCGATGACCTGGTCGATCTCGTCGTTGAACCGGAACGAGCCGAACATCTCGAGTTCGCGCACGATGGCGAGCGAGATCGGAACCGGCTGGTCGCCGGTCGGGAGCAGTCCGACCAGAACCAGGCGCCCCCCGCGGGTCGCCCCGTGGATGGCCGACGCGAGCCCGCGATGACTGCCGGAGGATTCGATGACCACGTCGGCATCGACCGACGCGATGGCCTCCCCATCCCCCGCGAGGATCGTGCGGTGCGCGCCGAGGTCACGCGCGCGCGCAAGCGGCTGCTCATGCAGATCCACGGCCACGATCTCGCCGGCTCCGCGCAGTCGCAGCACGGCGATCGCCAGGGCCCCGATCGGTCCGCTGCCGATCACGAGCACGCGCTTGCCCGAGATGTCCCCGGCTCGCGAGACGGCGTGCCAGGCCACGCTGGCCGGTTCGACGAGTGCGGCATCGCGCAGCGAGAGGGAATCCGGAAGGGGGCGCAGCATCCTCGACGGCAGGGCGACGCGATCCGCGAAGGCTCCTGCCCGATGCGGAAAGCGGGCCGCGCTGCCCAGGTAGGTCGCTCCCGGCGAGAGATGGGGGCGGTCGACCGGGTAGCGCGAGCCGTCACCCAGACCGGGCGTTGCCGGATGCACGGCGACCCGGGTGCCGACGGCGGGTCCCGAACCATCGGCAGCGGCGCGGGAGACGGTGCCGACGACCTCGTGACCCAGCACCATGGGCTCGCGGAGCACCGACTCGCCCGCAGCGCCCTCAAGCCAGTAGTGCAGGTCGGACCCGCAGATCCCGCCATAGGCGATCTCGAGCACCGCCTCGTCGGCCGCGGCGTCCGGTTCGGGGAGCTCGTCGACGCGGAGGTCTCCGCGACCGTGAGCGACCACGCCGTGGACGGCGCGCGACACGACCTCGCTGCTGCCAGACACCTGCGACTCCTTCGGCACGGGAAGACGGAACTGCCGCACTGATGCGAGCGTAACACCAGCTCGAACAGCGTTCACCGGAGTGAACGAGCGACGTTCAGCCGGTCGAACTCCGGTCGAACGTCCTCGGCTGCCCGGCCGAGATCACCGCGGATTCAGGCCGGATGCAGGGGTCGGGACAACTCGTCGGCCACGCCCGAAACCGCGTTCGCCATGGTGTCGATCAACTGTTCGTCGACCTCGACGCCCACCAGCGAGACCCCGACGGCGAACGACGTCTCGCTCGGTTGGCGCGCGGTCACCGCGGCCGCGATCCCCACGACGGCGGAATGCACCTCGCCCACGTCGATCGCCACCCCGCGCTGCCGCGCGCGCTCCAACTTGGCCTGCAGCTGCGCGAGCGACGCGGTGCTCTTCTCGGTGCGGCGCGGGAAGGCGTCGGGGTGCGAGAACCGCGCGGCCACCTCCTCGGGGTCGAGGGTGGCCAGAAGCGCGTTCCCCACCGCCGTGAGCGCCGCGGGGAAGCGATCGCCGATCCCGGCCGAGAGGCGAAGCGGCGCGCGGCCCTCGTGGCGGGCCAGGTAGAGCACGTCGGTGCCGTCGAGGATCGCGATCTGCACGAGCTCGTGCGACAGAACGGGCGACTCCGCGCAGAGGCGGTAGAACTCGCGCACCTGGTCGAAGGTCGAGAGGTAGGCGCCGCCGAGTTCGACCGTGCGGCGACCCAGCACGTAGCCTCCGTCTCGCCGCTGGATCAGGCGCCCGCTCTCGAGAGCGCCGCACACGTTGAGAGTCGACGACTTGGCGGCCCCGAGCGCGCGCGCCAGATCGCTGAGCGACATCGGCTGACCGCCGGCGTCCGCGAGGATGTCGAGAATGGCGAGCGCGCGCGTGACCGCGGGCGCCGGATCCCGGTCGGGCTGATCGACCGTCATCGTTCCTCCGAGTTGCTCTGCTTTCGAGATATCGAACACCGTAGTTCAATCCAGTGAACACGGTTCGTTACCATGGACCACATGTCGAGGCAGAGCGATCCCGACCCCCGGAAGGCACCCGCTGCCGGGGTGATCGGCCTCGGGATCATGGGTGCGCCGATGGCCCGCAACATCCTCGCCCAGGCGGGATCGGTCGTCGTCTCGCACCGCTCCCGCGATCGGGTGGCCGGCCTGCTCGATGAGGGAGCCGAGTGGGCCGAGAGCCCTCGCCGACTCGCCGAACGCGCCCGCATCATCGTGCTCATGCTGCCCGATCTCCCCGACGTCGAGGACGTGCTCGCCGGTCCGGATGGGCTGCTCGCCGGCATCGTCGAGCCGACCGTTCTGGTCATCTCGTCGACCTCCTCGGCCACCGGGATCCGAGAGCTCGACGCCCGGCTGCGCGACGAATCCGACGGGCTCGTGCACCTCATCGACGCGCCGGTCACCGGCGGCGAAGACGGAGCGATCGCCGGCACGCTCTCGATCCTGGTCGGAGGGGACGAGGCCGACGTGCGGGCCGCGTGGCCCGTTCTGCAGACGATGGGACACCCCTTCCACCTCGGACCGCTCGGCTCGGGCGCCGTCGCCAAGTTCTGCAACCAGCTCATCGTGGCGGCCACCGTGACCGCCCTCGGCGAGGCCGCGGTGATCGGGCAGCGCAGCGGCCTCGACCTGGCGGCGCTCTTCGACGCGCTGGGCGGCGGGTACGCTGGGAGCCGCGTGCTCGAGACGCGGAAGCGCCGTTTCGTCGAGGGCGACTATCACCCATCGGGAGCCGCGAAATACATGGTCAAAGATCTGGGATTCGCGCGCGTCGAGGCAGACCGCGTCGGCGTGGATGCCCCCCAACTGAACCTGCTCGCGGACCTGTTCCGCGACCTCAGCGATCACGGCTTCGGCGACCTGGACATCTCGGTCACCCGCGCCTACATCGAGTCCCGGAGTGCGCAGGGCTGAACGCCCCCGCCTCCCCGTCACCAGGAGAACCAGCGCATGTCCGAGAGCACCACCCCCCAGGCGAACATCGGCGTAGTCGGGTTGGCGGTGATGGGGTCGAACCTGGCCCGCAACCTCGCCAGCCGCGCCGGCAACACGGTCGCGATCTTCAACCGCTCGTACGAGAAGACGCAGACCCTGATGGACGAGCATCCCGAGGCCGGGTTCGTTCCGGCGAAGGACTACGCCGAGTTCGCGGCATCCATCTCGAAACCGCGCACGGCGCTGATCATGGTGCAGGCCGGTGCAGGCACCGACGCGGTCATCGACGAGTTGGTCAAGGTCTTCGAGCCGGGCGACATCATCATCGATGGCGGCAACGCGCTGTTCACCGACACCATCCGCCGCGAGAAGGCGGTGCGCGAGACCGGCATCAACTTCGTCGGAGCGGGCATCTCGGGCGGCGAGGAGGGCGCGCTCAACGGCCCGTCGATCATGCCCGGCGGATCCGATGAGGCCTGGAAGACGATCGGCCCGATCCTGAAATCCATCGCGGCGGTCGCCGAGGGCGAGCCGTGCGTGACCCACGTCGGCCATGACGGCGCGGGCCACTTCGTCAAGATGGTGCACAACGGCATCGAGTACGCCGACATGCAGCTGATCGCCGAGGCCTACGACCTGATCCGTCGAGGCACCGGCAAGACTCCCGCCGAGATCTCGGAGGTCTTCGCCGAGTGGAATCGCGGCGAACTCGAGAGCTACCTGATCGAGATCACAGCCGAGGTGCTCAAGCAGGTGGATGCCGACACCGGCCGGCCGCTGGTCGACGTCATCCTCGACCAGGCGGGCGCCAAGGGCACCGGCGCCTGGACCGTGCAGACCGCCCTCGACCTGGGCGTGCCCGTCTCGGGGATCGCCGAAGCGGTCTTCGCGCGCAGCCTCTCGTCGAAGCCGGCTCAGCGCGCGGCCGCGCGCAGCCTGCCAGGCCCGGACGACAACTGGACCGAGATCGATGTCGACGAGTTCATCGAGGATGTGCGGCTGGCCCTGTTCGCCTCGAAGATCGTCGCCTACTCGCAGGGCTTCGACGAGATCGTCGCCGGCGCCGCGCAGTACGGCTGGGACATCAAGAAGGGCGACATCGCCAAGATCTGGCGAGGCGGGTGCATCATCCGCGCGCAGTTCCTCAACCGGATCACCGAGGCCTATGCCGAAGACAACGGCCTGGTCGCGCTGCTCACCGCGCCGTACTTCGTCGAGGCGCTCGAGCGCGCGCAGGGAGCGTGGCGGCGCATCGTCTCGATGGCGGCGCACGCCGGGGTGCCGTCGCCGGCCTTCTCGTCATCGCTGGCCTACTACGACGGGCTGCGTGCCGAGCGCCTGCCCGCCGCGCTCATCCAGGGGCAGCGCGACTTCTTCGGCGCGCACACCTACCGGCGCGTCGACAAGAGCGGCATCTTCCACACGCTGTGGAGCGGCGACCGGAGCGAGATCGAGACCGAGGGCTCTGCTCATTAGTGCGCCGCCGCTTCTGCGGCGCACCGGCTCCGCGCGACGTCCACGCCGCCGCGCTTCGCCGGCACTGGGCGCAGGACCTTCGGCCCTGTCTGCGCGGCGGGTGCTCTTCTAGCGTCGCGAGAGAGGACATCGACCCGTCCTCACGGAAGTCACGATGGTTCCCCTTCTCGCGCTCGCAGCCCAGGATGGCGGGACGGTCTATCTGGGCTGGGGCGCGTTCACCATCCAACTCGGCAACTTCCTCGTGATCGCCGCGATGGTCGTGCTGTTCGTGCTCGCCCTGGTGCTCCCCTTCCCGAAGGGACGGAAGCGCTCATGACCGCTCCAACGCGCGAGCAGGTCGCCCAGCACCCCGCGGACGACGAGATCGAGCCGTTCTCGACCTGGACCGGCCGCGCCCGGCGCTGGATGCTGACGAAGCTCCCGCCCGACAAGCTGCTGCCCGAGAGCCAGCCGAGCTATGTCGCATCCTGGATCTACGTCTTCGGCATGGGCGCGATCGCCTCCTTGGCGGTCGTCATCGCCTCGGGGCTCGTGCTGAGCCTCAACGGCCCGAGCTGGTGGCACGTCTCCGGCCTCGGCCACTTCGTCAACAGCACCCACCTGTGGAGCGTCGAGTTCTTCTTCCTCTTCATGGTCGTGCACCTGTGGGGCAAGTTCTGGATGGCGGCCTGGCGCGGCGGCCGGGTGCTCACCTGGATCACCGGGGTGCTGTCGTTCGCGGTCGGCATCGCCGCCGCCTTCACCGGCTACCTGCTGCAGAGCAACTTCGAGTCGCAGTGGATCTCGTTCGAAGCCAAGGACGCGCTCAACGCCGCCGGCATCGGCGCCTGGTTCAACGTGGCGAACCTGGGCCAGATGTTCACCTGGCACATCGTGCTGCTGCCGTTGGGCGTCGCGGCGATCGTGGCGTTCCACGTGATCCTGGTGCGCATGCACGGGGTCGTCCCGCCCCTCGATGCGGCCGAGAGCGACAGCCAGCTCGCGCATGTCAAGGAGGCCTCCGAATGAGCACCACGAAGCCCGCCCGCCGCGAGAATCCGATGTCGTGGCGCACCGGCACCGGCATCGCCGGCCGGCCGTGGAAGGGCGCCGTGCGCGAGTACGACCTCTTCAAAGAGCTGACGATCGGGCTCGTCGCCGCGATCCTGCTCGTGCTCGCGGCATCCGCCCTCTTCGGCTCCCCAGACGACAAGGCGGTCAGCCTGAAGTCGTGGGCGGTCGCCCAGCCCGCCGACTTCGTGGCGACGGCCACGGCCGAGCTGGCCGGGACGAGCGACACCGCGGGCTACGGCCCGCCGTACAACTCGACGCCGGGCGCCACGCAGACCCTCGGGCCGATCGACCTGCAGACCCTCGCCGGCGTGAAGCTGCCGATCGACACGGCGCAGGCCTTCGTGCTCGGACCGCTGTCGAGCCTGCCGACCCCGCCCTCGGGCGTCGCGACCTGGAAGGCCGCGAGCGCCGATCAGCGCACCGCATGGACCGACGCCTACGCCCAGGCGATCGACAAGGCCAAGAACCACGATCCGGCCGATGTGGCGGCCGGCGACTACGGTCCGGTGCCGGCGATGATGCGCACGCTGACCACCATGGCCACGCAGGGCTCGCTCGACAGCGTGATCTCGGCGCAGGGCAAGTTCTACAACCTCGACTACACGCCCGCGATCCTGTTCATGGGCGACGGCGCGTACCTCAACGACCTCGCTGCAGGGCTGCACCTGAGCGGCGACCAGTGGGGGATGATGAACGAGACGGGCAACTATCCCGGCCAGTCCTGGTTGTGGCTGTTCTCGTTCTTCTACCAGATCGAGCCGTTCGCCTCGCTGCCGAACGCCGACATCGTGGTGGTGGTGCTGGTCGCGGTCCTCACTCTGGCGCTCATGCTGGTGCCGTTCATCCCGGGGCTGCGCTCGATCCCCCGAGTGATTCCGATCCACCGGCTGGTGTGGCGGGACTACTACCGGCGGCGCTGAGGGGTGCGGCGCACGCGGCGGACCATCGCTCGCACAGCCAGCGCGAGCAGCACCAGCACTGCGACCGCGACGACGGCCTGCCACGGGGTGGACAGCGCGAGCGCCGCGCATCCGATCAGTCCCAGCACGGCGAGCACCGGCACGCGCGCGCCCAGATGCCGGGCGCGGCCCAGCGCGGCGAGGTGGGCGACGGCGTAGTAGCCGAGCACGGCGCACGCCGACACCCCCACCAACCGCGCGGGATCGAGCAGCAGCACGGCCGCGACCCCCACGACCGCGACCGCGATCTCGGCGAGCAGGGGAGTCGCCGTGCGTTCCGAGATCCGGGCGAGACCACCGGGCAGCTCGCCGTCGCGCGCCATGGCGAGCGAGGTGCGGCTGAGGCCGGCCAGCACGCTCAGCAGCGAGCCGAGGCAGGCGACGGCGGCGGTGATCCGGATGACCACCACCGTTCCGCGGCCTGCCGCGTCGGCGAGCGGCGAGCTGCTGACCGAGAGCCCCGTCGCGCCGAGCCGCAGCAGCAGCACGACCGCGATCGCCGCCGAGAGCGCCAGGACGATCGCGAGCGCCACCACGACGGCACGCGGCAGCGTGCGGGTCGGATCCGTGACCTCCTCGCCGAGCGTGGCGATGCGGGCGTAGCCGGCGAAGGTGAAGAAGATCAGGGCCGCCGCCTGCAGCACCCCGAAGGCTCCGCCGGTGAACGCGAGCGGGCTGCGCGGCGGCGAGCCGGCGCCCTGAACCGCGGTCACCACGAGGACGGTCACCAGCACGGCGACGACGGCCCCCGCGATCACGATGCTCACCACCGCCGTGCTGCGGATGCCCGTGGCATTGACCGCCGCGAGCACGAGCACCGCGGCCACCGCGACCGGCGTCTCGAACGCCGGCCAGAGGTACGCGCCCGCGATCGACGCGATCGCCGCGACCGACGCCGTCTTGCCCACCAGGAACAGCACGCCCGCGATGAACCCCGGCACCGGGCCGAGTTCGGCACGCCCGTAGGCGTATGCGCCGCCCGAGACCGGATGAGCCATCGCGAGCCGGGTGGTGCTCAGCGCGTTGAGAGCCGCGACCACGGCGGCCAGCGGAAGGGCGACCAGGATGCCGGTGCCGGCATCGGCCGCTGCGGGCGCCCACACGAAGAAGATCCCGGCTCCGAGCATCGAGGCGACCCCGATGGCCGTGGCGGAGGGGATGCCGAGACGGCGTTGCAGCTGGGTCACGGTCCGGATCGTAGCGGCAAGGGATGAACACCAGCGTGCGAGACTGGAACGACCATGTCGGACGACGAGTACCACCCCGAACTCGCCGAGTACGTGCCCGGTGACCGGGACTCCGTGCGCCGCCCGCTGACCATGAAGCTGATCCGCGTCGTCATCGTGATCGCGGTCGTCGCGCTGATCCTGCCGGGCGTCATCTCCACGATCAGCGTGCAGGTCGAGACGGCGGGTGCGGCCTGCGCCATCGTCGTCGCGGCGACCGCTCCGGATTCGACGCCCGACGCACGGCTGCAGCTGTGGGGCGGCAACGGGCCGGGCTGGTACTGCTACGCGCGTGCCTTCGACGGCTCCGAGGTGCTGCTGCGCGCGCTCGGCATGATCCCGGGGTTGACCTACCGGCCCTCGGGCACGCCGGCGTAACAGCTGCGCGGTCTGCCGCGAAGGGTCGCGTCTCGGAGTCGGTCGACTCAGGCGGCGCCGTCGAACATCGAGGTGACCGACCCGTCGTCGAACACCTCGTGGATCGCCCGCGCGAGCAGCGGCGCGATCGAGAGCACGGTCAGGCGGTCCCAGCGCTTCTCGACCGGAACCGGCAGGGTGTCGGTGACGACCACCGAGTCGATGAACTCGCTCTGCAGGATCTCGACCGCTGGATCCGAGAACACCGGATGCGTCGCCGCGACCACCACGCCGATCGCGCCGTGATCCTTGAGCGCCTGCGCCGCCTTGACGATGGTGCGGCCGGTGTCGATCAGGTCGTCGACGATCAGGCAGACCCGGCCTTCGACCTCGCCGACGATCTCGTGAACACTGACCTGGTTCGGGATGAGCGGGTCGCGCCGCTTGTGGATGATCGCCAGCGGCGCCCCGAGCTTGTCGCTCCAGACGTCGGCAACGCGCACGCGGCCCAGGTCGGGCGAGACCACGGTGAGGGTGGCCGGATCGAGCTTGGCCTGCAGGTGCTCGAGCAGCACCGGCATGGCGAAGAGGTGGTCGACCGGGCCGTCGAAGAAGCCCTGGATCTGCGCGGCGTGCAGGTCGACGCTCATGATCCGGTCGGCGCCGGCCGCCTTGAACAAGTCGGCCACCAGCCGGGCCGAGATCGGCTCGCGGCCGCGGCCCTTCTTGTCTTGCCGCGCGTACGGGTAGAACGGCGCGACGACGGTGATGCGCTTGGCGCTGGCGCGCTTGGCGGCATCCACCATGATCAGTTGCTCCATGAGCCACTCGTTGATCGGCTTGGTGTGCGACTGGATCACGAACATATCGGTGCCGCGCACGCTCTCGTCGAAACGGGCGTAGATCTCGCCGTTCGCGAAGGTGCGCGCGTCGGTGTGGACGAGGTCGGTGTCGAGCTCGGCGGCGACCTGCGCCGCGAGCTCGATGTGCGCCCGGCCCGACACGATGACGAGTCTCTTCTGGCTGCCGATCTTGATCGCCGACACGATCCGCCTTCCGCCGTCGGGGCTCTGGAACCCCAGTCTACCGATTCAGTCGGTCCCCTCTGTCGCTGCTTTCGAGGCCGCGTCCGCCGAGGCGGTGCCCGCGCGATTCTTCTCGGTCCAGCCCTCGACGTTGCGCTGAGGCGCCACGCTGATCGCCAGCGCACCGGGCGGAACGTCCTTGCGGATCACGGCTCCCGCCCCGACCTTCGCCCCGTCGCCGATCGTGACCGGCGCGACGAACACGTTGTGCACCCCGGTGTGCACGTGCGCGCCGATCGTGGTCGCGTGCTTGGCGATGTCGTCGTAGTTCGCGGTGACCCCGCCGGCGCCGATGTTGGTGCCCTCGCCGATGGTCACATCGCCCATGTAGCTCAGGTGTGGCACCTTGCTGCCCGCCGCGATCTTGGCGTTCTTGGTCTCGACGAAGGTGCCGATCTTGCCGTTCTCGCCGAGCTCGGTGCCCGGGCGCAGGTAGGCGAACGGCCCGACGGATGCTCCCGCCGCGATCACCGCGAGCGTCGCGTCGCTGCGGCTGATGGTGGCGTTCTCGCCGACCTCGCAGTCGACCAGGGTGGTCTGCGGCCCGATGCGGGCTCCGCGCGCCACGCTGGTCGCGCCGGCGATGTGGGTGCCGGGCAGCAGTTCGACGTCTTCCGCGAGCGACGAGCGGATGTCGATCCAGGTGGTCGCCGGATCCTGCACCGTCACTCCGGCGACCTGCCAGCCGCGCACGATCATCGCGTTGAGCCGGGCCGCGGTCGCGGCCAGTTGGACGCGATCGTTCACCCCCTCGACCATCCACGCCTCGGGCGCGGGCACCGCGTCGATCACCTGACCGGCGGTGCGCAGCAGGCCGATCACGTCGGTGAGGTACTTCTCGCCCTGCGCGTTGCCCGTCGTGACTCGGGGCAGCTCGCTGCGCAGCGCTGATGCCGCGAACACGTACGTTCCGGAGTTGATCTCGAGGATGGTCAGCTCGTCGGGCGTCGCATCCTTCTGCTCGACGATGCGCAGCACGGCCCCGCTCGCGTCGCGCACGATGCGGCCGTAGCCCGTCGCGTCGCCGACCATCGCGCTGAGGACGGTGGCGGATGCCGCTCCACCGCGGTGCGTTTCGACCAGGCTCGCCAGCGTGCGGGCGTCGAGCAGCGGAACGTCGCCGCTCACGACGACCACCTCCCCCTCGAATCCGCCCGGCAATGCGCCGAGCCCGAGTTCGACCGCTCGGCCGGTGCCCGGCGTCTCGTCCTGGTCGACGATGACGGCCTCGGGCATCAGCTCGACGATCGCCTCCGCGACGGCGTCGCGCTGGTGCCGGACCACCACGATCACGTGGTCGGCCGACAGCTCGCGCGCGGTGGCGAGCACGTGCCCGATGAGCGGCACGCCGGCCAGCGGATGCAGCACCTTGGCGCGCGAGCTCTTCATGCGGGTGCCCTGACCGGCGGCGAGAACGATGACGGCGAGGCGGGGATCGGTCATGTTGCTATTGTGACAGCCCGCCGCTCACGAGCTCCCGGACGTCAGCGAGCGATGCGCGAGCGTGCGCTCGCGCCTAGGATGCCCGGCATGACCGAACATCAGCCCTACGCACTGCTTCGGGCGTTCGACGGCTTCGAGGTGAGGCACTACCCAGACAGCGCGCTCGTTCAGGTGCAGGTCGACGGCGACTTCGATCGTGCGGGCAACCGGGCATTCCGGCCCTTGTTCGACTACATCTCGGGGGGCAACCGCACCGCGACGACGTTCTCGATGACGGCGCCCGTGATCCAGCAGGAAGTCGCCGATCACCGCAGCGTCGTCAGTTTCGTGCTTCCCGCCGGCACCGACCGGGATGCCATCCCTGCTCCCCGCGATGCGCGGGTCGCCACCACGATCATCCCCGCGCACACGGCCGCCGCCGCACGTTTTCGCGGAGGCTGGAGCGAGTCCCTCTTCCGCCGGAAGGGCGCCGAGCTGCTGCGGGCCGTCGCGGCCGCCGGACTCGCGACGGAGGGCGAGGTCTCGTACGCGCGCTTCGATCCGCCGTGGATGCCCGGTCCGTTGAAGCACAACGAAGCACTGGTCACCGTTCTGCCCTAGCTGGTCTGCCCTCGCCGCCCTGCCATCGCTGCGTCTGCGGGAGGGCCGAGCCGCTATCGTCGCACCGTGACCACTGCACGCGAGTTGATCGGGCGTCCCGCGATCATCTCCTCGTCTCTCGCACCGGTTCTCCTGATCGGCGGAACCCTCGTCGCCGGAGCCCTGACGCCCGGCTACGACCCCGTGCGGCAGACCATCAGCGAACTGGCGGCGGGAGACGCGCCCACCCGGGTTCTGATGACCGTGTTCTTCGTGCTGACCGGGCTCTGCCACCTGGTGACCGTCTTCTTCGCCCGCGGCATCGGAATCGCCGGCCGGGTCGCCTTTCTCATCGGCGCACTGGCGACCCTCGGCGTCGCGGCGTTCCCCTTGCCCAGCGTGGCGGGGAGTTCGGCGACGCACACCGTGTTCGCGATGATCGGTTTCATCTTTCTGGCGGCGTGGCCGCTTCTGGGCATGCGCTTCCGTGCCGACCTGCCCTGGCTGATCCGCCCGGTCGGATCGATCCTGGGAACCGCGATCCTCACGGCCGTGTGCGTGTGGTTCCTCCTCATCTGGAGTTCGCATTCGTCGCCCGTCGTCGGACTCGTCGAACGCGTCGCCGCCGACGCGGAGGCGCTCTGGCCGGCGGTCGTCGCGACAGCGCTGCTGCGCTGGCGCAGTCGCCCGGGGGAGTGACCCGCGACGCGACGCCGCCGAACCGCGCCGTCTTGAAGCCGTGCGACCGGCGCTACTCGGCTCCCGCTGAGCGTTCCGCGTTCGAGAAGGTGGCGAGCAGCTCGCGGATGCGCAGGTTGCTGTCGAGCGGATGCCGCAGCGGCATCTCGGTGTTGAGGCGGTAGCTGTTGCGGCGGCCTTCGCGCTCTCGCTCGAGGTAGCCGGCTTCTTCGAGCTCGGTGACGATCCGCTGTGCGGCGCGCTCGGTGATCCCCACCAGGTTCGCGACCTCGCGGATGCGGGCGTTGGGGTTCTCGGCGACGCACAGCAACACGTGCGCGTGATTCGTCAAGAACGTCCAGTGGGCCACTTCCAGATGGTAGCGCAGCTCGACCGTGTCATTCCTGATTGTTAAAGCATGTTATGTTTTTCCTGCTTTAAGTATCGGGAAAGGACATACGCGTGATCTTGGTGGCGGTGTGGGGTGTGGTGGTTCTCCCGTTCGCGGCAGCAGGTGGGGCCGCGCTCGCCGGGCGTGTTCCGCTGCCGACCGGAGCGGTGGCCCGCGGCGCGGCGGTCGTCCTGCTCGGCGCAACGGGCGGCATCCTCGCCGTCGCCATGCGGGCGACCGGGTTGCCGGTTGCGGCGCAGGCAGGACCGCTTGCCCTTCGGGTCGATCCGCTGGCCTGCCTGCTCTCGGGGCTCATCCTGGGTCTGTCCGCGGTGATCCAGTGGTTCGCGGTGCGCTACTTGCGCGGTGACCCTCGGCAGCTGTGGTGGGTCGTCTGGGCCAATCTGCTCACCGGGTTCAGCGTGCTCATGGTGTGTGCGGCAACGGTCGGCGTGTTCACGGCGGGGTGGATCGCCGCGGGCGCATCACTGGTCGCGCTGCTGACGATCTATCGGGGTCTTCCCGGGGCGGCGGACGGTGCCCGGCGGGCCGGCATCCGCTTCGCGCTCGGCGACCTCGGGCTGCTCGCGGCGACGGTCATCGTGATTGTCGCCACCGGCCACGACGTCGAGCTCACGAACCTCGGTGCCGCGGTCACGCGGCTCCCTGCGTCGGTGCAGCTTCTGATCGCGCTTCTGGCGGTCGGCGCCGCGCTCTCGCGCTCGACGCAGCTGCCGTTTCACCGCTGGTTGCCCGCGACTCTCACGACGCCCACCCCGGTGTCTGCGCTGCTGCACGCCGGCGTGGTGAACGCCGGCGCGATCCTGGTGATCCGCTTCTCGCCGGCGATCGGAGACGAACCGGCCGCCATGGTCGTGCTGTTCGTGGCCGGGGCGGCGACCCTGATCTACGCGTCGGCGGTTCGTCTGGTCAAACCGGACGTCAAGGGTCGGCTGGTGTTCTCGACGATGGCGCAGATGAGCTACATGATCATGGCGTGCGGCTTGGGGGCGTACGCGGGAGTCGTGCTGCACCTGGTCGCCCACTCGCTCTTCAAGTCGTCGCTGTTCCTGGGAGCCGGTGGCGGAATCCGCTCGCATGCGCGCGCCCGAGACTGGCCGGCGCCTGCGAGCCGATCCGGATGGGTGGTGGCGGCATGCTGGACCCTCTCGACCGCCTCGGCCATCGGAGCCTTCTTCGCCGCGACCAGGATCTTGGGCACGCTGCCCGGTGATCCGGTCACGCCCCTGATCGCCTTCGTCCTGGTCACCGCCGCAGTCGCGGGGGCGAGCTGGCTCACCCTCGCGTGGTCCCCGACGGCGGTGGTGATCGCCGTCGCCGCGATCGGCGCGCTCGGCTTCGGCTACACCGCGCTGCTCAACCTGCTGAGCTCCGCGATCCCGCTCCCGGCTGCCGAGCACCCGGTGTCGGCGTGGTGGGTGGCGGTCCCGATCATCGCGCTCGGCGCCCTTCAACTCGCCTCGGCCCGACCCGGCCGCTGGGCGCCCCTGAACCGTCGGCTGTATGCGCGACTGCTCGCCAGCTCGGTGCCGCAACCGAGCGCACGAAAGGAACTCGTCTGATGGATCTCGCTCTGCACTCCGCCGTGGCGATCGCCGCCCGCCCGATCACCCCCGGGTGGCCGTTGAACTCCTTCATCGCCATCAACCCGGTCGCCCACCTCGAGCAGTCCTCGTTCGACGACAGCACGCCGTCGGCGAAGGTGCGGCCGATCGAGGCCTACCTGACTGACTACCGCGTCGGCCGCATCACCTCCAGCGACGTC